>DATFNV010000345.1:0-8954 GCA_035266225.1 Gemmataceae bacterium | reverse complement strand
TAGCGACGCGCTTCAGCTCCTTGCCCGTAGACGCGTCCCACAGGCGGACCGTGCCGTCCTCCCCATTGGTCGTCAGTTCCTTGCCGTCCCGGGACACGGCGACGGCCGCCACACGGCCCGCGTGGCCGGCGCCGGGGAGCTCGCGAGCTTTGCCGCTGGCCACGTCCCACAGGCGGACGCTGTTGATGCCCGTTCCCTGGGCCAGGGTCTTGCCGTCGGGCGAAAAGGCCAGCGCCGTACAGGAGGCGCCGCCCGACAGGAACTGGCCTTGCTCACCGAGTTGCCGGTTGGCCTGGCCTTCCTTCAGGTCGTAAAGGACGACGACCCCTTCGCCCGTTAGCACGGCCAGGAGTTGGCCGTCCGGGGAAAGCACCGTCCGCGTCGGGAAGAACTCCTTGCCTTTCCACTCCACCCGGCGCAGCTCCTTGCCGTCGGCCGCGTCGTGGACCCGCACCGAGAGGTCCCCGGCAAGTCGCACCAGCTGCTTGCCGTTGGCCGAGAACGCGGGAGGGGTTGGGACGAGGCTGGTGTCCAGGGGCACGTGCCACAACTCCTTCGCCGCGGCGGGGTCCCACACCTGCACGGCGACTGGATTGGATTGCCTGTCGAGGACGGCCAACCGCCGGCCGTCCGCGGAGAAGGCGCAGGGCGTGACCGCCGCCACGTCGCCGACGGCCGAGATGACCTGCCTGTCCGGCGGCGGCTTGGGGGCGCCGGTCAGGCGCCGGAGGTCCTTGCCGCTGACCGCGTCCCAGAGGACCAACGAATGATCGCGCCCGTGGCTGACGAGTTGCTTGCCGTCGGCGCTCAGGCCTAGGGCGACGAGGCCCCCCTGGTCCCGGGTTCCCGTGACGCAGCAGCGCTGTCGGCCCGTTGCCACGTCCCAGATGCTGACGGAACGATCAATTTCCGCCAGCGCTGCCGCCCCGCCATCCAGGGCCAGGACGGCCCCCGTCCTGGCTTCGCCGGACGTCACGTTCTGGCTGCGCTGTCCGGCGTAAAAGGTCTCGCGACAGCCAGGGCGGTCGCCGAAGGCCATCGCGCGGCCGAAGCAGCGCAACTCCTTGCCCGTCGCCACGTCCCACACGCGGATCAGGCCGTCACCGCCCGCCGTCACCAGCTGCTTGCCGCCCGCGGCGAAGCCGAGTTGCGACAGCGCCTCGCCGTGCCGCCAGCGCACGGTCCCCAGGCGGGCCAGGGCCCCCGCCGGCAGCGCGTCGCCCAGGACGTCCGACTTCGCCGACTTCTCATTCCCGGAAGGCTCGCGCTCGCCGTCACCCGTTCGGGCCGGCTCGGGAGGCGCCGCGGGGAGCGCCGCCGTCCCGGCCACGCCGGCCATGACCACGGCCGCCAGCACGGCGGCCGTCGCCAGCGCTTGCAGCTTCCTCAACAGCATCCCCTTGACCACGCCGTCGGCCAGCGCCGCGACGGCGCCGGGAAGCGAAGCCCCGCCGACCGCCTTCACTGTCATGGCCACCAGTGACCGCGACAAGCCGGCCGCCGCCGCGTGCCGCGTCACCAGTGCCGCCAGGGCCCCGCCCGACAGGACGATGCCGCGACGGACCAGGCGCTCGGCCAGCTGCGCGCGGCCGCGTGCGAGCCGGCTGGCCGCCGTCCCCTGTGGCACGCCGAGGAGCCGGGCCGCCTCCTTGATGGCCTTGCCTTCCAGGTCGCACAGGACGATCGGCACGCGGTACTTCTCCGGCAGCCGGCTCAATTCGTCATCGAGCACGCCTTGCAGTTCCTGCCAGGCGCCGTCCGGCGCCGCCGCCCGCGCCGCCGCCCCTTGCCTCTCCTTCGCGCGTCGCTTCTGATTCATGGCCCGTGCCTTCAGCGCCGTGTTGTGGGCGACCCCGTAGAGCCAGTTGCCGACCAGCCCGCGCTGGCGCAGCGACGCTGCCTTGCGGGCGAGGACGACGAAGGTGGCCTGGAAAGCGTCTTCGGCGTCGGCCTCGTTGCGGAGCACGCGCCGGCAGACGCCGAGCACCAGCGGCCCGTGTCGGCGCACCAGGGCCTCGAAGGCGACCTCGTCGCGCCGATGGACGAACCGCTCCAGCAAATCGGCATCCGTCGCGCTGTCGTCCGGACGTGCCGCCGCCCGGCGCAGCTGTCGGAGGACCGGGCTGAGTTGACCTGCATGCATGATTGTCCCTCCCCACTGGGCTGTCTCTGCTGGATTACTTCCCCGTGGGCGGCCCGATTATCCCAAGAAAAGCGAGACTGTAGCAACATCGGTGAGGGAACCCAACCCCTGCCGGCTTGCCCGGCAGGTGAAGCAGGTCGCAGGCTACAGGTCGTGGCGCAGCGCTCCTGCCTTCGACCCCTGCCGGCTTGCCCGGCCGGTGAAGCAGGTCGCAGGCTAGACCAGGTGAAGAGAACAGGCTTTTCCGCGCCGCTCTTCTAGCCCTCGACCTGCTTCACCGGCCGGGCAAGCCGGCAGGGGTCGAGGACCGAATGGTAATGTGTTGCGCCGCGTCACCAGCTGGCCACGGGGGTGGCCACCTGGCCAGGCACGCTCCCCGATCCCCTCGGGCGCGGCCAGCACACACGGCGGCTGCGCCAGCCCTGCGCTCTGTTACCCCAATACCCACCCGCTTGAACCAGGCCGGCTCAGGCCGTGAAACGAATCGGCCCTTGGCACACGAGTTGAGGGAAGAGGGGCGCTGAGAGGGCAAGTTGCGCTCGCGGCGACAAGAGAAGCCCAGCTGGCGCTCGTCCCGGCCGGCAGCTGATCTGTCGCATTCCCGCGTAGGGCCGCGGGCGCGGCAAGAAAGCCTGGCCGTCGGGATCAGCGGCTTGCGGAATCGTGGCCCATCCTGGTAGAGTTTCGCCATGTCCAACAAGCGCAAGCCCCCCGCCGAACCGACGGTCACCTTCTGGGGAGCCGCCCGCACCGTTACCGGCTCGATGCACCGGCTGGACGCTTGCGGCCGATCCCTCCTCCTCGATTGCGGCCTGTTCCAGGGTCGCCGGGACGAGAGCCGCCGTCGCAACCAGGCATTCCCCTTCCGGCCGAAGGGCATCGACGCGGTGCTGCTCAGTCATGCCCACATCGACCACTGCGGCAACCTGCCCAACCTCGTTCGCCAGGGGTTCGCCGGGCCGATCTACTGCACCCCTGCCACCCGGGCCCTCGCCGGTGTCATGCTGGGCGACGCCGCCAAAATCCACGAGGAAGACGCGGCCTACCTCAACCGGCACCGCGAGAAGGGCGCGCCGGCGGTCGAGCCCATCTACGACGGCCGCGACGTGTACCGCACCCTGCTGCGCTTGCAAGCGGTGCCGTACGACACGCCGTTCGCCGTCGGGCCGGGGCTGGAGGCCAGGTTCGCGGATGCGGGGCACCTGCTCGGGTCGGCGATGATCGGCCTGCGGATGGAGGCGCCGGGCGGCGAAAGGCGCCTGACGTTCACCGGCGACCTTGGCCGGCCGGGGCTGCCGATCCTGCGCGACCCGGAGCCGGTTCCCGCGGGTGACTTGCTCATCAGCGAGTCCACTTACGGCGGCCACACTCACGAGCCGGTCGAGGAGACGGCGGAGCGACTGGGCCAGGTGGTGCGGCAGACGGCCGACCGCGGCGGCCAACTCATCATCCCGGCGTTCAGCGTCGGCCGCACGCAGACGATCGTGTATTTCCTGCACCAACTCATGAACGCCGGCCGGCTGCGCGACCTCCCCGTCTTCGTGGATAGTCCGATGGCGGTGCGGGCAACCGAGGTGTTCCGCGCCCACCCGGAGTGCTTCAACGACGAGACGCTGCGATTGCTGCGCGAGTCCCCCGACCTCTTCGGCGAGCGGCACGTCCGCTACGTCGAGAAGGTCCACGACAGCATCGCCCTGAACGACCGGCAGGAGCCGTGTGTGATCATCTCGGCCAGCGGCATGTGCGAGGCCGGCCGGATCCTGCACCACCTGAAGCATCACGTCGAGGATCCGCGCAGCACGATCTTGATTGTCGGCTTCCAGGCGCCGGACACGCTCGGGCGGCGGTTGGTGGAGCGCCGGCCCGAGGTGCGCATCCTGGGGCGGACGTTCGCGCTGAAGGCCGAGGTGGTGGTCCTCAACGGGCTGTCCAGCCACGCCGACCACGGCGACCTGCTGCGCAGCCTGGGGCCGCTGGCCGGGACGGCCCGACGGGTGCGGCTGGTGCATGGGGAGCCGGAGCGGGCGGCGGCGCTGGCGGAGGGACTGCGGGCGGCGGGGTTCGAGGACGTGGCGATCCCGGATCGAGGCGAGAGCGCGGTGGTGTAGTGGTCCGGCCGTTACTTCCCCTCCATCATGGCCGCG
This sequence comes from Gemmataceae bacterium, assembly GCA_035266225.1. Classification (GTDB taxonomy): domain Bacteria; phylum Planctomycetota; class Planctomycetia; order Gemmatales; family Gemmataceae; genus DATFNV01. The sequence goes on along the minus strand of DATFNV010000345.1, from coordinate 4,667 downwards.
AGTCGTTTCGCACTGAGGAACAATCGGTACGGATGCCCGGGGAGTTCCTCGAAATCCCAGCGCCGGTAGAACGTCTTCGCCGCGTCGTTGAGGCAGTCGAGGATCACCGCCAGGAACGCAAACGTCTGGCCGGCTTCGTAACAGTCGCGCAGGGCCTGCGCCAGAAGAAGGCGACCGAGGCCCTGGCCCTGGTGTTCCGTGGCGACCCCCAGCCAGGCGAGCACCGCCACCGGGAGCACGCGGTGCGGCAAGCGCTTCGTGACCTCGGCGGGTAGGTCGTCAAACTCGACCTGTCCTATCGCAAGGGTGTAGTAACCTGCGATCACCCCGCCAGGGTCGAGCAACACCTTCGTGGCCGAAAGGCGCTTCTCCTGGTCCTGGAGTGCCTTGGTGGACAGCCAGTCGTCCACCGGCCCTTCCCCACACCGGAACCGGTTGCGCGGGTGTTCTCGCCTGAGGGGCTCGAGCCGGAAGTTGTCGGGGAACCGCACCCCGCTCACGACTCACCTCGCATCGCCGCGCCGAGCTGCCGCTGGGCCTTGGTCAGCCGCGGCGGGTCGTTCAGGGCGTTCCAGAACGCCAACTGTTCCTCGGAGGTCAAGGAGATGGTTTGCTCGCGCGCGGCGAGCACTTCTTTCTGGGCCTGGGGAACCGTGACGGTGCGCACGTAGTCGCTCACACTGATGCGGCGCAGCTTCGCGGCTTTTCCCAGGTAAGCCTTGCTCTCGGCGTCCAGGCGAACCATGAGGGGACTGCACGCCCCCCCTTTCTTCGGCTGAGCGGATGAACGTGTCTTGGCCATTGCCCGGTCCTCCCTGACAATCATCGTATAGCGTTTCGCTATACAGTCAAGACGGACTGGCCGCGTTTCTCCTCGGGGGTCAAGAAGCCGATCACTCTTTGCGAACGAACTGCCACAGCCGGCGGCAGAAGACGGCATTGACTTCCATCTCCCCGCCGAGCAGCTGCGGCAGCCGTTCGGCGGCGAGCCGCATTCCCATGACTTCGGTGATTTGCAATGTGTACTGGCCGAATTCGCGGTGCCGCAGCCGCAGTAGCCCGGCGTACTGGAAGCATCCCCACCAGAGCGAATGCCAGAACGACGGCGCCTCGAGCCGCACCTCCGACAGGTCGTCGGGCGCCGCGGCGAAGCAGCCATTGGCGTAGGTCGCCCGGGCGATCAGCTCCTCGGTGTCGAGGTCGTCCAGGTCGCAACGGTGCGCCGCCGGTCGCTGGTTCAGACTCTTGAGGAGATACCAGGCGATCAGGCCGCCCACCAACCCGAAGAGCGCGCCGCCGGCGACGAGGGGAATCGTCCGGGCGATGCGAGCCACGTCGGCCTCCGGCTCGGCGTCAAGGAACAGCAGCCGATCCCGCAGGACGTAAACCCGGAGCAGGCGATTGGGCCGGAAGTTGAAGACGGCCCGCGCCTCGAAGTAGCGAGGGGGACCGTCCGACATCGCCTCCGCGGCCCTGTCCGCCTCCCGGCGCTCGGCGTCCCGCCCGTGTTCGCTGCCGGGCGACTCACAGATGCCGGTGGCGTCGCGCGTCCGGGGCCGACCCAGGCCCTGCGGCGACTCGCACAGGTCGGTGGAGCTGGCTGCGGCACGGGTCGGCGCTTCATCGGTCGCCTCAACATCCTCGTCGTCCCTCGGGGGCGGCGGCTCCCGGCGGCGGAGAACGAGCGTCAGTCCCAGGAATAGCGGCACGGTGACCGCCGCGAAGACGGCAACCGTCAGCCACGGGAACCCGCCGTCCTCCTCGTCCGGCAGCGCCGGCGGGCGGGCGGCCGCCTTTTCGGGGACCGGAGCCGGCGGTTCCTCCTCGACGGGAGGTTTCGGGAGAGGCTGGGCCTTTTCGACCGGCGGGGCAGCCGGTCTGGGGCTCGGCGGCGGCGCGGGGGCTGGGGCCATCGGCTCCGTGGGCCGAATCCTCACCAGCCCCACGGCCATGACGCGGACTTCGTCCTGGCGGGCGAACACCCCCACGATGGGCTCGCCGCCACCGCTCAGCACCTTCGGCTTCCTGTCGTGGTGGCTGCCGACCCAGTCCTCGCTGTAAGACTGCTTCGGGTCCAGGGTCGTCCCCTGAATGCGCAGGAACGTAACGGCGATCCCGTCGATGTTCAGGCCGGTGTCGAGGGCGATTTCGCCGACGGCGTAGCCGGCCCGGGCCTGCACCGTGACGGTGCGCGTCACCCGGCTTTTCACGCCCTTTTTGCCCGTGACTTGCCGGCCCTGGGGAAGGCCGAACGTCCGCGAGGGGAAGACTCCCGTCGAGGTCAGGTAGAGCGGCCGCAGGGCGTAAATGGCCGGCTTGTTGAACGATTCGCCCACGCCGACCTCGAAGCCGACGAGGATGCCGCCTTCGGGAGGGTCGTCCGCGAGAGACGCCGACCCGAGGTCGAACCCCGCCAGCGCCGTCTTTTCGGTGCGGCCGCGAGCCGCGGCTTCGCGGGCAGCGACGAAGATCGAGCCGGCCGCGTCCGGCCCGGCGCGGACTTCCGCCCCTACGACCACCACCGCCCCAAGGGCGATCAGGACGCACCACCCGGGCCTGCGCCAAGCGAATTTGTGCCGCACGCGAACCTCCGCGCCGGGCGAGCCGCCCGGCAATGAAATGCGCGGGGAACGGAACCGTTACAGGAAAGGTAGCACGCGGATAGGAGGGAGTAGGGGCACGGGTCACGGCGTCCGCAGCGCCAGCCGCACGCGCCGCGCCACCTCGGAGAATACGAGCACCGACGCCGTCCCGACCACGACCCACAGCCAGTCCACCACGCCGAGCGGCTCCACTTTGAAGACGTCCGCCAGGAACGGCACACTCACGATCAGCACCTGCACCAGCGCCACCGTCCCCGCGATGACCAAGAACGTCGGGTTCCGCCCCAGCCCGCTCAGCCCGCTCTCCTCGGGGGTGAGTGAGCGGCAATTGACCTGGTTCCACACCTGGAAGAACACGTAGACCGTGAAGAAAATGCTCACCTGACGCACGGTCAGTTCGGGGAAGTCCACCGACCGCGCGCTCTCGCCGCGGAACCAGTCGGACCACTCCATCCCGGCCAGCAGCGTCATCATCGCCACGACGAAGAACGCCGCCGTCGTGAAAATGGTCCAGAGCATCGGCCGCGTCAGGATGTTCTCGTCGCGCCGCTTGGGCGGGTGCAGCATCACCCCGGGCCGCGGTGGCTCCGAGCACAGGGCGATTGACGCGAACGTATCCATGATGACGTTGATCCACAAGAGTTGCAGCACCGTGAACGGCGGCTTGACGCCGAAGAACGGACCCAGGAAGGCGATCGTCAGGGCGCTGACATTGATCGTCAGCTGGAACTGCAGGAAGCGCTGGATGTTCTCGTAGAGCGACCGCCCCCACTGGACCGCCTTGACGATGGTCGAGAAGGAGTCGTCCAGCAGCACAATCTTGCTCGCCTCCTTGGCCACCTCGGTGCCGGCGATGCCCATCGCCAGGCCGACGTCGGCCTTTTTCAGCGCCGGCGCGTCGTTGGTGCCGTCGCCGGTCACCGCCACCACCTGTCCCAGCTCCTGCAGGGCCTTCACCAGCCGGTACTTGTCGAGGGGGCGGGCGCGGGCGACGACGCGCAGCTTCGGGAGGCGCGACTTCAGCTCGTCGTCGCTGAGCGCCTCCAGGGCGGCGCTGGTGATCACGCGCGCCTCGGGGGCGTCAATGGCGGTGTCGGCGGCGATCAGCCCGACTTCCCAGGCGATGGCCCGGGCTGTCTCGACGTTGTCGCCGGTGATCATCTTGACCTCGATGCCCGCCCGCCGGCACTCCTCGACGGCGGCCTTCACGTCCTCGCGCAGCGGGTCGCGGATCGCTGCCACGCCGACGAAGACCAACCCGCTCTCCAGAATCTCTTGCCGCGCGTGCAGGGCGTCTTCGTCGGCCGGCGTGTCGGGAGGCAATTCGGCGTAGGCGAAGGCCAGGGTGCGCATCGCCTGCGCCGACGAGCCGCGCACAACGGCCTGGGTTGCCTCGCGCGCCTCCGGCGTCCACGGCAGGACGGTGCCGTCTGCGGTCAGGTAGTGCGTACTGTGCTCCAGCACCCACTCCGGCGCCCCCTTCACCAGCGACACCAGCCGTCCGCCTTGCCGCACCACCGAGGTCATGCGCTTGCGGTCGGAGGAGAAGTGGATCGTGAACAGCAGCGGGTACTGTCGCCGGAGTGGGGCGTATTCGATCCCCCCCTCGCGCAGCCAGAGGAGCAAGGCGCCCTCGGTCGAGTTGCCGACGACGACGAGCTTGCCCTCCTTCTCCTCCAGGTTCGCGGTGGAGTTGACGGCGGCGTTGAGGGCAATCCAGTCCAGCGGCGTCAAGCCCACGGGTTGCAACCCGTGGGCTTGCGGCACAACCCATTCCGCGCTGCCCCGGTCCAACGTCTTGCCGTCCCAGCTCAGGCGCACCACCTGCATCCGATTCTGGGTCAACGTACCGGTCTTGTCGGAGCAGATGACCGTCGCCGAGCCGATCGTCTCGCAGGCCACCAGCTGCCGCACCAGAGCGTTCTCTCGCGTCATCCGACGCATGGCGAGGGCGAGCGACACGGTAACACTCATCGGCAGCCCTTCGGGCACGGCCACCACGATGATGATCACCATGTAGACGAAGTAGCTCAGTAGGGCGCCCGCCACCCGGAGGAAGTCGTC
>DATFNV010000344.1:0-10572 GCA_035266225.1 Gemmataceae bacterium | reverse complement strand
TGCAGATCGGCCGGCCGGACGACGGCACCGACTCGTGCGGCTTCTACAACATCGAGCTGTTCGTGCCGCTGCGGCCGGACAAGCAGTGGCCCAAGGTCGTCGAGGAGACCGGCTGGCGGCGCTGGATTCATGGCCCGAAGCGGGCCCGCACGAAGTTGGAGCTGGTCAAGGAGATGAACGAGGAGTTGTCGCGGAAGGTGCCCGGGGTGGACTTCAACTTTTCGCAGAACATCCGCGACAACGTCATGGAGGCACTGTCGGGCATCAAGGGCGACAACTCGGTCAAGATCCTTGGTCCCGACCTGGAAAAGCTGGATGACATTGCCGAGAAGGTGAAGGACCGCCTGCGCGGGGTGCGGGGCATGGAGAATGTTGGCGTCTTCACCATCAAGGGGCAGACCAACCTGGAGTTCTGTGTCGATAAGGAGAAGTGCAAGAAGTTCGGCGTCAGTGCCAACGACGTCAACACCGTCATCCAGACGGCGCTGGGCGGCAAGGCTTACTCGACGATGATCGAGGGGGAGAAGCAGTTCGACATCACGGTGCGTTGGCCGAAGTGGCGCCGCTCCAGCGAATCGACCATCCTCGACATTCCGGTGGACATTGTCAACAACCAGCTGGTGCTGGCCTCGGGCCCGTCGGCGACCCCGTCACCCTATGGCACGGGGTACGCACCGCCCCCGAAGGCCGGCACCCAGGCAGACACCAGCAACCCGATTACGAACGCGCCGCGGCTGCGGCTCGGCGAGCTGGTGACGCCGCTGGGCAAGGACAACAAGCCCGACCCGAAGGGCAAATTCGTCCGCTCCGGCGCCTCGACGATCTACCGCGAGCAGGGCGAGCGGCTCATCGCCGTGAAGTTCAGCGTGCGCAACCGCGACCTGGGCGGGGCGGTCGCCGAGGCCCGCGAGAAGACCGAAGACCTGTTCCAGGCGCCGTACCGGGCGGTGTGGAGCGGTGAATTCGAGGAGATGGAGCAGGCCGAGGCCAAGCTGATGTGGATTATTCCGCTGTCGCTTGGGCTAATCTTCGTGCTGCTCTACATGGCCTTCCGCTCGGTGATCGACGCCCTGCTGGTGCTGGCCAACGTGCTGGACCTGTCGGTCGGCGGGGTCTGGGCGCTGCTGCTGACGCACACGAATTTCAGCATCTCGGCGGCGGTGGGCTTCGTGTCGATCTTCGGCGTCGCGGTGATGGATGGCCTCTTGCTGGTGTCGTACTTCAACCGCATGAGGGCGCACGGGCTGCCGCTGCGCGAGGCCATCCTGGAAGGGGCGAGCAAGCGGGTGCGGCCGGTGATGATGACGGCGCTGACGGCCATCTTCGGCCTGCTGCCGGCGGCGTTCTCGACGCGCATCGGGGCGCAGACGCAACGGCCGCTGGCGATCGTGGTGGTCGGCGGCATGGTGACGACGCTGTTCCTGACGCGCTACCTGATGCCGCTGCTGTACAGCTTCTACGGCCACCGCGACCCCCCAGCCGGCGCCAGTGACATGGCGCACTGAGAGTCAGTTGCACAAGCCGCTTGCGGCTTGGCGGATTCCAGGCTGCCGCCAAGCCGCAAGCGGCTTGCGCAAGTGGTGGAAGTCCACGGGCTTGAGCAGATACTCGAAGGCGCGGCCGGCAGCCGGAGGGTGAAAACGGCCCCGCTGGAGGCCGACGTTACTTCGGTCCCCCGGCGACGGTCGCGGACCGCCGCGAAGGGAAGTCGGCGAGTCGGACCTTCCCCGCCTCACAGACCGGCAGCTGCAAGAAGGCGTCACGGCGGGCCGCCAGTTCGGCGAGGATGGCCGGGTCCGTGATGGGTCGCATCTCGCGGGGATCCGCGGCAAGGCCGAATGCCGACCGGAAGGTCTCGAGCCCTTCCTCCTGGTGCCAGATCATCTTGTAGAGGCCGCCGGGCAAACGCGAAAGCACCGCTTCCATGGCGCGGCGCCTCCCGCCCGGCAGCCCCCCGGCGTAGGTGGTGTACTCGGCGTAAACGTCCCGCCGGAACGGCTCGCGGAAGACGGACTGCCCTTGCCACGAGCGCGGAGGCTCGATCCCGAGCAGGTGGGCGATCGTCGGCGCGACGTCCGTCAGGTCGGCTAACAGGGCCGCTTCCGGCAAGGCTTGCGTCGTGTCGCAGACGACGATGGGGACGTGAATGCTCTCCTGAAAGAGGCTCCAGGCGTGACCGAGGTAGTACCCCGGGCGCTCCCCGAGCGCCTCGGCGTGGTCGGCTGTGACGATCAGGACGGCGTCGCGGAGGTAGCCCTTCTCCCCCAGCCGCTCGCAGATCTGGCGAATGTAGGCGTCGGCCTGCAACACTGTGTTGTCGTAGTGGTTGACGACCCTTTCAACCGTCTGCGCGTCGAAGCGGTCGTGCTCCAGGAGGTTGACGCGATTCTGCCAGGGGCGCCAGTGCTCGAACTTCGCATGCAGCCGTCCGCTGCTATGGACGGACATGAGGTGGACGTGGAGAAAATCGCCAAATGCCGGGTCCTTCGGCGGGAGCTTTGCCACCTCGGCCAGGAGCCCAGTGTCCGGGAGCCCTTCGAGGAACTGCTCGTGTCCGCGCCCGTAGAGCTTCTCCAAGCCGCGCCAACCGCGGTGGGAGCCGGAGAGGAAAAACCGCACCTTGTACCCAGCGGCGTGCAGCACGTCGTGGAGGTTGAGCGAGTTGATCGCGTGATGCCGATAACCGCGCGAGGACAACACGGTCCAGATCCCGTGTTCCGACGAGAGACAGGGCGAGACCGCCACCGGCACCACCTGCGCGCCCTGCTGCTCGACCCAGGACGTGAGGAACGGGGCGGTCGGTCGGCCGTAGCCGTAGAACGGTAGGTTGCGGGCGCGCAGCGAATCGACGACGAAGAGCACCACCGTCGCCCGTCGCGCCGGCTCACGAGGCCCGCCCGGCGGCAACGCCTCGGTCAACGAGGGGTCGTAGGGCGGCATGGCGAGATCGACGGAGCTGTGGCCGCACACCAGACTCACGAGCGGGTCCCATCCCTGGCCCGCCAGGCCCCGCAGGCGCACGACGACCGCCAGGGCCAGGGCGAGCCCGCCGCTGGCCAGTAGGGTCGGCCAGAACCCGAGTCGCGATGGGACGAGCAGGTCGGCCCGGACGTCGGCCCAGCCCACAAGCGCGCCGGCGGCGAAGGCCGCCGCCAGGCCGGCGGCCGCGTAAGCCGCCTGGCGCGGAAAGGTGGCAGCCGATTCCCCCAGGTTCCGCAGCGTGTAGACCACCAGCGCGCGGTAGAGCGGCGTTCCCCAGTTGGCGGTGGCGACCTTGTGACCGACGTGGACGAAGGCCAGCACGGCGAGCCAGGTGCCTGCAAGGCCGCACAGCGCGGCCGTCCCGAGCAGCCAACCCACGCACTGCAAGGCCAACGTGAGCGCGGTCGTGACAGCGACATGAAGCACCAGGGCGCGGCCCCAGCGCGGCGCCCACCGGGCGAACCCGGCCCGCAAGCCGACAGCGGAGGCCACGATCACCAAGGCCAACGAAAACATGACGGCAGCGATCTCCGGCGGTAGACGGCGGCCGCCCGCTCGACGGGTCCCCGCCGTTTCTCCACTTTACTTCATGGACATCTCGTGTCAAAGCCGACGCGCCTTCGGCGGCGGGTCGCGAGGACGTCGGCGAGCAGCCGGCGGAGGAGGGCCGGCGAGAGGTCGTGGCCGACCGCCTCGCGGGCGGCGCGCCCGAGGCTCGCGCACAGCTCCCGGTCGTTCCACAGCACGGCGCAGTGCGCGGCGAATTGCGCGGCATCTTCCGCCACAAGGCCGTTGACCCCGTGCCGGATGGGCGACTGCTCCGCCGGCGCTCGCAAGGCCACGACCGGCACCCCGTGCGCCATGGCCTCGACGATCTTGATCTGCTGTCCGGTGCCACCGAACACGGGGCAGATGGCGAAGCGGGCCTTCGCGTAGGCCGCCCCCAGGTCTGGCACGAACCCCGCCAGCGAGACGCCGTCGGTCGGTGGGAGGTACGCACAGTACGGCCCTGCCACCGTCAGCCGGAAAGACGGCACGCGTTCGCGGAGTCGGGGCAGCACCTTGCGCACGAAGTAACAGTAGCCTTGCAGGTTGAACGGGTTGGGGCCGGCAACGAAGAGGGGAGGCCCGTCATACGAATTGCCCGCCTCGGCAACGGGGAGTGTCATCGGCACGTGGACGACCCGGGTGTGCGGCGCGTGGCGGCCGATCAGGTCGGCCTCGGACCGCGTGATCGCCAGCGTGCAATCATAACGGTCAACGATCCGGAACTCCTCGGCGCTGGGGGCGAGTGCCTGCCTGTCGTAAAAGCGCTCGTCCAGCACCCGGTCCGGTATGGCGTCGAGACTGGCGGGGCGGTGTCCGACCTGGCGCGCCAGGGCCTGTTTCATGGCCACGTTGAGGCTCCACAGGTCGTAGGTATCGATGACGCGGAGGGGATCGCGGTGGCGGACGTGGTCGAGCAGGCGATCAAAACACGAGTAGTTGATCAGGACGATGTCGGGGGCGACATCGTCGAGCACCGCGTCGAACAGCCGGCACAAGCCGGGGGGCGCGTGCGCGCGCGAATCGACCGGCATCCGGCGCCCGGACAGGCGGTAGTACAGGAAACAGGCGCCGGCCACCAGGTAATCGCGCAAGCCGGGCCGGTGCAAACGAACGAGGGCCCCATACTCCCGTTCGAGTTGGCGGACGGAGTCGGGGCGCCAGGGCGGGTACGAAGTCAGCTCGGAGCTGACGAGGGTGGTTTCACAATCGAGGGCGCGCAGCGCCGTGAGGACCTCAAGGCAGCGCCGGTGGGCCCCGGACTGAGGGGGGATGGGGTTGTGCGGGAAGAAGGTCACGACCGTGCGTTTCACTGTTGGCTCCGTCGAGGGCCACAAAACATCCGCGCCATCAATCGGCCACGCCGTCGTATATCCGTGCGCGCGGCTTCTCTTCGGGCCAGCGGCCCGTCAGCTTGTGGCGACAGACACGGTAGAGGAAGCGCGGGGCCCGCAGCAGCTTGCCGGGCTCGCAGATCACGTCCCGAAGGAGGGCCGCGCCGATCTGGAGCAGGCCCCGGTCCGCCCAGGGGTCCATTGGGGCCTGCGGTGGCCCGCCCACGACGACGGCCGGATCTGACGGCAGCAACGGAGCCCCTCTCGAGGCGAGGTGCCGTACGAAATGCTCGTGGTCGTGGGGCCGCATTGATCCGCGATGCACCCAGATCTTCTGGCCCGGCACCTGCCGGGGAGAGGTCCACCCGGCGTACACCAGCCCGTCCGAGCAGACAACGTGCCCGCAGTGCTTGTGCAGCAACAGCGAGATCAGCGCCTGGTCGTGACGATGCCCGGGCTCGGTCGCGCGGAGGTTCTCCTCCTCCCCCGCGAGTGCCAATGCTTCCCGCAGTAGAGGCCCGATCCGGTCGTGGGAGCGGTCGAAGCCGATGATGCCTCCGGCGAACGTCAGCCGGCCCTGACGGAACTCCGGGCGGACGCCGCAGCCTCGGCAAACGTCGGCCGAGGCGTTCTCCGAGAGCAGGTAGTACGTCGGCACGACGAAATAACCTTGCGCCCGGATGGCGAGGAAGACTTCGTCGAGCGGCCTCAAGACGGCCACCCCCGCGTCGAGCCACAAGACCCTCGTCGCGGGCGCGTCGTTCCAGCACCAGACCTTCCAGGTGAAGTGCTTGCGCCAGTGGGGGCAGAACGGCTCGACCGCCCGGACTTCGTAGCCGGCGTCCTTGATCTGCGCCAGGGTCTCCGCTTCCAGTCCGAGGTCGTAGACGACGACACGCGGGTGAGAAGGCCAGTTGAGGTTCAGCGACCCCAGCAGGGCCAGGAGGGGGCGCGCGTAGGACTTCGAGGCGGCGGTGACGATGATTTCCTCGTCCCGTGTTCGCGCCGGGGGGGTGGATGCCGTCGGCCCCGTTGCTCGATCGATAGTGCTCATCGTCTCACGGCTCCCGTGCCCGGTCCGGTTGCGGGCCAGCGTCGCACGCCGCCCGCACCCGGCCCCAGCGCGACGGCACCCAGTATTTCCCCCACGTCGGATTGAGCCGCAGGTCGCCGTGGGGGCCAGGCGCGGGCTCGACGCGCAGTGTGCAGCAGTACTTCACCCAGTCGATCTCTTGCTGCCCTAACGTCTCCGAGACCCAGGGACTGAGCAGGTAATCACCGGGATAGAGCCCGAGCCCGTCGAGGGTGACGTCCACCGTCACAGGCCCCTGGACGCGCCCGAGCCGCAGTCCGTCGTGGCGGGACCGCAAGTCCAGGATCGGCTCTCCCGACGCGGTATGGACCAGCACTCCGAAACACGGATCGTTCACGGCCTCGGCAAACTCCGCCGTAATGACGAAGCGCAGCGTCCCGCCGACCGTCGTCGAGCCCATCGCCTCGCCGTTCGTGCCGGTGGTAGCGAGACGAACGATGCGGCCCTGCCCATTCGTCGTGCGGTCGTGCCAGTCGCGCAGCTCGACGCTGCTGACCCGCGGCACGTCGGCGAAGTACAGGCCGACCACGTCGCGCGGCCGGCCGTCAGCGACGACCCGCCCCCGCGACAGGAGCAGCGCCCGGCCACACAGCTGCTGGACGCTCGCCATGTTGTGGCTGACAAACAGGATCGTGCGGCCGCTCGATGCCGTCTGCTGCATCGCCCCCAGGCACTTCTCCTGAAACTGGGCGTCCCCCACGGCCAGCACTTCATCGATGATGAGTATCTCTGAGCGCAAGTGAGCGGCCACGGCGAAGGCCAGGCGCACGTACATGCCGCTGGAGTAGCGCTTCACCGGCGTGTCGATGAACTGCTCCATCTCGGCGAACGCCACGATCTCCGGAAAGCGGAGGACGATCTCGCGCCGCCGCAGTCCCAGCAAGACACCGTTGAGAAAGATGTTGTCGCGGCCCGTCAGTTCGGGGTGGAAGCCGGTGCCGACTTCGAGGAGACTGCCGACGCGGCCGCGCAGCCGGGCCTCGCCCGACGTGGGCCGGGTGATGCGCGACAGCAGCTTGAGCAGCGTGCTCTTGCCCGCCCCGTTCCGGCCGATGATGCCGACAACCTCCCCGGCCCCGACCTCGAAGCTCACGTCCTTCAGCGCCCAGAACGTTTCGGCGTGCTCCCCCCGACTCGTCAACCAGCGCCAGGGCCAGGCCGCCCAGTGGCCGAGCTGGTCGCGCAGGGTGCGATAGGGCAGCATCGCCTCCAGGTGGTTGACCTGGTAGCACTTGGAGAGCCGGTCAGCCCGGATGACACGGGCCATGTCGTGTAGCCTCCGCTCAGATAACGTCGGCGAATGAATCCTCGGCTCGCCGGAACCAGTAACAGCCCGCCGCGAAGACCACCACTGCCGCCGCGGCGGAGTAGCCGAACTGCCCCCACGGCAGGTCGTCGCCCAGCGCGGCCGCGCGGAAGAAGGCGACCAGTCCCGTCATCGGGTTCAGGCGGAACGGCAGTGCCAACGAATGAGGCGGCGGGAGATAAATCGTCGGCGTCGCGAACATCCACACCTGAACCAGGAAGGGGATGACGTAGCGGACGTCGCGGTAGGCGACGTTCAACGCTGCCAGGAAGGCGCCCACTCCCAGAGCTGCCAGGGCAGTCAGCAGCATCACAGCCGGCAGCCACAGCAGCCCCCAGCCGGGCGGGACGCTGTACCCCACCATGAGGGCGCCGAGGATGGTCGTCGCAACGAGGAAGTCGATCAGCGCCGGGCCGGCGGCCGCAAACGGCACCAGCAGCCGCGGGAAGTACACCTTGGTGATCAGGCGCTCGTTATCAACCACGCTTCCCCCCGCATGGCTGAGCACCGCGGCGAAGAAGGTCCACGGGAGCAGCCCGGCGTTGACGAAGAGGGCGTAGGGGGAGCCGTCCGAGTCGCCGCGCGCCAGCCGTCCCACTGACAGGGTGAAGACGACCGTCATCAGCGCGGGTTGAAGCGCCGCCCAGGCCAGCCCAAGGACTGTCTGCTGGTAGCGCACTTTGATGTCGCGCCAGGCGAGGAAGAAGAGCAGTTCGCGGTAGCCCCACAGCTCCAGCAGGTCGAACACGCCCCAGCCGCACCGCGCCCGGATGACTGTCTCGGGGACGTTGGCCTGCTCGGCGGGGTCGTCCGCGGGCGGCGGAAACAAGGCATCCCCCCGAGTGGCCTCGGTCTGGTCGCGGGAGTCGATGGTCATGGCAGCACCGGTGTCCGGCCGCACGCCAGCCGGGATTCTCTGAATATACACCATTTCTTCAAAGTGTGGCGAAACGGGCGTTCCTCGGCCGCGCGTTCGGCGGGATCGCGGCGAATGGTGTGTGAGCGATGTGGCGCTTCAATAGACGTCCGTCCACCGTTCCAGGTCGCGGTCGGTGTAGCCGAAGTGGCGGCGCAGCAGCGAGACGACCATCCTCGACGTCCCCGGGGCGCAGACGCAACGGCCGCTGGCGATCGTGGTGGTGGGCGGCATGGTGACGACGCTGTTCCTGACGCGCTACCTGATGCCGCTGCTGTACAGCTTCTACGGCCACCGCGAGCCCCCAGCCGGGGCCAGTGACATGGCGCACTGATGGCTCCGCCGCTTGCGGCTTAGAAATCATTTCAATAATGGCGAACGGCGCGGCGTCAGCCCGCCGGTTTCGGCTTCACCGGCGGGCTGACGCCGCGCCGCTCGCCATCAGGAAAGCCCTTGCTCATTTCCCGTCGGGTCGGCTATCATCCAGAACAATCGGCCGCTTTCCCATTGTCCCCGGCCCAGCGAGGCGTCTCATCGACCCCACTTCGGTCGAGGCAGTTTGCAACCTCCTGGGCCTGGGCTCGTTGTCAGCGGACGACGTCCGCAGGCGCTGAAGGAGCCTTGTGAATGGTCCGTCTGCTTATTGGGTGGGCGCTGAACAACCCTCTGGTGGTCATCCTGCTGTCCTGTGCGCTGGTGGCCTTCGGGGTGTACGCGTTCCTGCACGTCAACGTGGAGGCTTACCCCGATCCCGCCCCGCCGCTCGTCGAAGTCATCGCCCAGTTCCCCGGCGGGTCGGCCGAGGAGGTGGAGCGCCAGGTCACGGTGCCGCTCGAAGTCACGCTGGCGGGCATGCCCGGCCTGCAAGTGACGCGCAGCAAATCGCTGTTCGGCCTCTCCGATATCCACTGTCAGTTCGAGTACGGCACCGACTACCTGGCGGCGCGCCAGGAGGTCATCAACCGCCTGCAGTTCACCCAGCCCTTGCCGCCCGGCGTCCAGCCCCAGCTGTCCCCAGAATCGCCGACCGGCGAGATCTACCGCTACACCCTCAACAGTCCAAAGGACGGCGCGGGCAAGGACATTTACACGCTCAACGACCTCAAGGCGCTGCAGGACTGGGTGCTGGAGCGCGAGTTCCGCCGCGTACAGCGCATCGTGGACATCACCAGCTTCGGCGGCACCGTCAAGCGCTACGAGATCCACCCCGACCCCGACAAGCTCAAGCAGCTGGGCATCACCCTGGGGCAGATCCAGGCGGCCCTCACCAACGCCAACCAGAACGTCGGCGGCGACTACGTCATCCAGGGGCCCGTGGCGATGCCGGTGCGCAGCGTCGGCCTGTTCGGCGCCGGCCAGGACCCCGTCAACCAGGTCCTCGGCATGAAGGACCCCGATAGCGACAAGGCCGAAGAGCTGGAAAAGGCCGAGAAGGAAAACCACCCCGACCGCTTCAAGCTGAAGGAGGAGCAGCGCGTCCGCCTGGCCACCGCCGCGGCGAAGAAGCTGCGCGAGGAAGAGGCCGACCGCATCCGCGAGATCCGCAACATCGTCATCACCTCCATCAACAGCCGCGACATCCGCATCGACGACGTCGTCGAGGGGCCGCGCCTGCAAGCGGCCTGGTTCGGCCTGCCGGACAAGTCGCTGACCGCGCTGCGCAAGGCCCGCGTGCCGGACGCGGTGGTAGAACAGCTGAAGAAGGCCTTCGGGGACCGGGCTTTCGACACCCGGGAGAATTTCGCGAAGTTGCTGAGCAAGGTGCTGGACAGGGGGGAGTTGGAGCATTTCCAGAAGCTGGTGCTGGACCAGGCCTCGCAACCGGCGGAGACGCCCGGTCAGCGCGGCGTCGTGGTCGGCAATCAGACGCGCCTGGGCCGGGTCAGCCAGGGCAAGCCACTGGATGTCCGCAAGCCCGAGGGCGTCTTCCGCGTCGTGGACGACAAGGGCCGCCTCGTCTGGCGCGACGAGGAGGACAAGGTGCAGTGCATCGTCCTGCTCCGCAAGGGCGAGGACTCCCTGCCCGCCCTCAAGGACGTCGAGAAGAAGGTGGCCCAACTCAACGACCCCGCCGGCGGCAAGCTGCTGCCCGGCGTCTTCATCGAGCCCTACTACGACCGCACCGAACTCATCAACGTCACCACCGACACCGTCCAGGAGAACTTGCTCGTCGGCATCATGCTGGTCATGGTGATCCTCTTCATGTTCATCAGCAACGTGCGGACGGCGCTCATCGTGGCCATCAACATCCCCTTGGCGCTGCTGTTCGCCTTCGCGGTGCTGTTCCTGCGCGGCAAGTCGGCCAACCTCTTGTCGATCGGGGCGGTGGACTTCGGCATCATCGTCGATTCCTCGGTCATCATGGTCGAGAACATCTACCGCCACATCAGCTCCG
>DATFNV010000343.1:0-21078 GCA_035266225.1 Gemmataceae bacterium | reverse complement strand
CAAAGACCTCTTGGTGGGGGCGGCGGCCGTAGCGCGGCAGCTGCCTGAAGATCGTGGTCGTAACACCAAGAGGTCTTTTTATTTGCCCCGTCACAAAAACACTCACCCAAGTGAGAATCTTTCTGGCGAATGCGGCTACGACCGCCTGGCATCGCTCGCCAGCGACTGGCGAGGGACTTACGAAACGGTCGTCTACTGGGTCCAGGGTGGCCAATGTTCCCCTGGGCCAGCGGTGTGGCCGCAGGGGCTGGCCTCGGGGGTCGCGCCGCGATTCGTTGCATTCGTTGCGCGGCGCGGGATTCGTTGCGCGACACCGGCCGTGCGCAACGAATGCAATGAATCCCCAGCGGTCGGCGCTGCCCCCGGCGCTCGCAGGCGCTTTACCCAGGCTGGGCCGAGAAGGTCGCCCCTTACTCCGGCTCTGGCGGCGCTACCGGCAACTCAGTGGTGGCGCCGCTGTTCATCTCCTGGCTCAGCGGACTCTTCAGTGGTAGCCGCAGGATGAAGCGGCTCCCCTTGCCCGGCAGGCTCTCGACGAGGATGTCGCCGCCGTGCTCGCGCAGGATCTTGCGACTGACCGGCAGGCCGAGGCCAGTCCCTTTCGACCCCTTGGTACTGACGAACGGCTTGAAGATGTCCTTGATCTTCTCCGGCGCGATGCCGCCGCCGTTGTCCACCACCAGGATGCGCACCCAGGCCCCGTCGGCCTCCAGTTCCGTCTTCACCCCCACGCGCGGGTCGGGGCGATCCTCGACGGCGTCGAAGGCGTTGCTGACGATGTTCAACAGCGCGTGATGAATCCCCTGGGCATCGATCTGGGCCGGCGGCAGGGCGTCGAGCTTTGAAGCCAGCCGGACGCCGGCCTCCCTCGCCCGGCCCTCGACCACTTCCAGCACCTCGCGGACCACCGCGTTGAGGTCGGCCTCCTCGATCAGCGGCGCGCGGTCCTTGGAGTAGCTGAGCATGTCCATCACCAGGTCGGAAATCTTGCCCTGGTTCTTCTGGACAATCTTCCAGCCCTTTTGGAGGAGGACGTCGTCCTTCTCGGCGAGGCCCATGTTGAGGATCTCGCTGCCGCTGCGCAGGCCCTGAAGGATGTTCTTGATGTGGTGCGACAGGGCGGCGATGGTCTGGCCAATGGCGGCGAGGCGCTCGGACTGTACCATCGCCTGGTGGTAGCGCGTCTCCTCGACGGCCAGGGCGGCGTAGTGGGCGATGGCGAGGGCCAGCTTCAGGTGTTCCTCGGTGAACTTGCCGGTCGGGTTGCCGTGGGCCACGATGTCGCGGGCGCCGCTGAGCGTGTCGAGGTACAGCACGCCGAGCGTCTCGTGCCGCCCCTTCAGGGGCACGCAGATGACCTCGCGGATGCCGAAGCGGACGATGCTCTGGCCGGTGGCGAACCGTTCGTCGTGGGCCGCGTCGGAGACGAGGACGCCCTCCTTCTCGCGGCGCACGTAGTCGATGACGGTGCTGCTGACGTTCATGCGTTCCTGCGGGGCGACGGCCTTGCGCCAGCGCACCGCCTTGGGCTCGAGCAAGCCGCTGTCGGCGTTGAGCAGCATGACGCAGCCGCGGTCGGCCTCGATCGACTTGAAGATCAGGTCGATGATGCGGCCGAGCAACTCATCGACGTCGAGGATGTGGCTGACGGCCTGGATGGTCTCGTAGACGACGCCGAGGTTGGCCAGGGCGCTCTTCAGCCACGGCCCCTTGACCTGCTCCGGCTGGGCGAGGATGCGGCTCCCTTCCGACTCGCCGATGGTCTTGACGATGGCCGACGACAGCTCCATGTCGTGGCGAGTGATCATGCTGATGCGCTCGGCGAGGTCGCTTTCGCCCTTGGCGGCGTTGCCGGGGCCGCCGCTGAAGAAGAGGACCGACTGGCCGATCTGGATCTTGTCGCCGGGCTGCAAGGGAGCGTCCTGGACCGCTTGGCCATTGACGAAACAACCATTGGCGCTGCCGATGTCGATGAGGTGCCAGGCGCCGTTGACGAGACGGAACTCGGCGTGGCGCCGCGAGACCTCGGTATCGACGAGGCGGATGTCGCTACCGGAATCGCGGCCGACGCTGTGAACGGGCCCGGTCAACTCGAACCGCTTGCCCTCGTCGGCGCCCTTGATGAGGATCAGGCGCGGCACGATACCCCCTTCCGTCCAAGTGGCGGGACACCTGTCACCGTACCGGGGGCGGCGGCGGCCTGTCAAGCAGTTTCGCCGCGACCCGGGAGGGGAGCGGCTAAGAAACTGTGTCACCAATGGCGAGCGGCGCGGCGTCAGCCCGCCGGTGAAGCCGATACCGGCGGGCTGACGCCGCGCCGCTCGCCATTGGTGACATGATTTCTAAACAGTTATTTTCCCACCCGGCGGAACTCCTCCCCCAACAGGCGCAGCGTTCCCACCTCGCCGTCGGCCCGCAGCACGAACGAGGCCAGCTGGTTGTCGAGGGGGTCGCGCCCTTCCGGCTTCTCCTGGCGGGCGACGAACGTGTCGTAGTGAAAGTGCTCCAACTTGATCTTCGACCGCCCCCATTCCAGCCACAGCGCCCCCTCGCGTAGCGACACCTTCGCCTCGCCGTAGGCCGCGTCCTCGTAAGTGCCGGCGTACGCCGCCAGGTCGCGCGACGGCTTCGTGTCGGTGTGGCGCGCCCGGTCGCGCTGGCGGATCGCCGCCTCCGCCGCCTCCCGCAGTCCCTTCGCCCCGGCCGTGTAGTGCCTGTCCCAGTCCTTCTTCTCCAGGCCGAGCAGCAGGTCGAGCAGGCTGTTGCTGACGACGTAGTGCATCGAGGCGAAGCTGGAGCCGACGCCGGAATTCATCAGCAGGACCAGGCCGAGCTTCTCCTTCGGCAGCAACACCACGCGCGCCCGGAAGCCTTCCAGGCCGCCGGTGTGGGAGTAGGCCAGGTGCTTGCGGTGGTCGTGGACGAACCAGCCCAGGCCGTAGGCGAGCTGCAGCGTGTCGGGGTAGGCGACCTTCACTGGCCCCTCCAGGCGTACCACCACCTGCGGCGAGTGAGTTTCCGCCAACGTCTCCGCCTTCAGGACGCGCTGGCCCTCGAAGGTGCCGTCACCGAGCTGGAAGCGCAGCCATCGCGCCATGTCGCGGGCGCTGGCGTAGATCGACCCGGCCGGCCCGATGCGGTCAAGGTAATCGTGCCAGGGCAGCACCTCGACGGTGCCGTCCTTTTTGCGCCGGTGCGGCAGGGCGTGCTCGGGATCCTTGCCGGCCTCCTTGGCACTGCAGGTCGCGCCCTTCATGCCCAGCGGCTCGAAGAGGCGCTTTGTAACAATCTCGTCCCAGCTGCCCTTCGACGCCGCCCCGACCGCCTGCCCCGCCGCCAGGTACATGTTGTTGTTGTACTCGAAGGCCGAGCGGAACGGGTGGGCCGGCCGGACGTGGGCCATGCGCCGCACGATGTCGTCGCGGCCGAGGTCGGTGCCGGACCCGAGGAAGTCGTGCCGGGCCAGGCCGGTTCGATGGCAAAGCAGGTCGCGAATGCTGGCGTCGCGATCCGCGAGGGGGTCGGACAGGTGGAACCAGTCGAGGTGCTTGCGGACCGGGTCGTCCCACGTCATTTTTCCGTCGTCCACGAGCAGGCCGGCGGCGGTCGCGGTGAACGCCTTCGAGCACGAGGCAATGGCGAAGAGGGTGTCGGGCGTGACGGCCTTGTCGGTGCCAACCTCGCGGACGCCGTAAGCCTTCAGGTAGACCACCTCGTCGCCGCGGACGATGGCCAGGGCCGCCCCGGGCACCTGCCACGACTTCAAGCCGTCCCGCACGATGGCATCGACGGCCGCCGCGTCGATGGACTCGGCGGCGGGGGCGGCGGGGACGAAGAAGGTCAGGGCGAGAAGGAAGGACGCGAAGCGCATGGGGTCGTCCGCCGGTGAGGAAAGGTCGCCGGTTCACGGTCGGCGGCCGTCCCCAGCGTAACCGGCCCCGTGCCGCTGTCAAGCTGCGGCGCGGATTGCGCTTGCAGGGACGCGGCGGGTTCGCTATGACGCAGCCCTTTATCCCCGGCCCCTCCCGCGCAGCAACGATGCGGGGGGAATGGAGAAGGGGCATCAAGCTGCGGGGGGACACGGAATGGCAAAGGTTACCGGTCGGGAGTCTGCGCCGGCTCGGGGCAAGATGGGCGCGATCGTGTCCTGGGCCCTTGGCCTCCTGTCTCCCTTCTTTTGTCTTCTTTCGACGGGCTGTGCCCCCGATGACCTGAACCGGACCAACGACCCCTTCAACGGCACGATGCCGCCCCCGCGCCCGTCCAGCGCCGTGGGACTCGGCCAACCGTTGGCGGTCCCCGTGCCGCCGCTGCCGCCGCAGAGTTCGACCGGCAGCCCGGCCGCCCTCACCAACCCGCGCGGCCCCCTCGATCCCACCCGCAGCGAGCTGCGCATCGGCTCGGGCGCCGGCGCCGGTGGCGCGATCACCCCCGCCTGGCAGCCGTCGGGACCTCCCGCGACCGGCGTCGCCCTGCAAGCGCCGCAGCCGCTCACCGGCGCGGTGCCGCTGCAGCCGAAGCCGCCGTCAGACCTTCAGCTCACGGGCAACGCGACGGCCCCGACCTACGAACAGCTCAAGGCCCAACTCAAGGCGCGCGGCGTCACCCAGGTCAGTATCTTGATCGATTGGACGACCGGGAAAACGACGCTGACCTGCTTCGGACCGGAAACGAAGACCGGGCACCAGAGATACGACGTGCCAAACGCGACCGACGAGGTGGCAGCCCTGCAAAAGGTGCTGAAGTTGCTCGATCAGCCGCCGGCGCACTGACCGAGCAGCCGCTTGCGGCTTCGCACGTTGGACCTGCGAAGCCGCAAGCGGCTCATTTCTGCTCGTCGGCTTCGAGGAACATGCAGCCGTTCTCGTACAGGTCGTCGCCGACGGCACACGTCCAGAGAACGCGCACCAAGAGCGAACACGCCTCGTCGCCCTCGCCGAGGATGATGCGTAGCTTCTGGCCGAGGAGACTGCGCGTCGCAATGAGGCGGATGCCGGTGGTCGAGAGGTCGCGGCTGAGGACGTGGCGCTCGCGCTGGTCCTCCATGAGCACGCGCACCGGTTGAATGAAATCGATGCGGTCCTGGCCGCGCCGCTCCACCTGTTCGGCGGCGCGGTGGCGGCGGATGATGCCGCGGATGGCGCGGCGCACGGCCTGGCGCTGCCGCTCCCGGGCCGACACCCGGCGGGCGGCACTGACGTAGTGATAACGGTCCTGGCGCTTGCGCAGCGACCGGCGGCACAGCGTCAGCACTCCTTCCCACGCCTCTTCCGGCACCCCGGCGCGCGTCAACTCGTCCTGCACGTCTTCCGGTGTCACCGAGCCCTGGCGCTGCGCCCGCTCCAGGACCGAATCGACGATCCCCTGCATGTTGATGGTCATCATGGCGATGGCTTCTCACGTGTGACAGTGCCGTGTCCCTTGCGTGCGGGGGCGCCGAGTCGCCCGGCCCCGGGGCCACGACGCACAGACTCTAGCATTTTTTTGGCAGGAGAGCAGCGGCGGGCACATTTTAGGACGGGGTGCCGCTTGCGGCTTCGCGGGGGAGACGTGCGAAGCCGCAAGCGGTTCGGACTACTTTCCCCGGGCCAACGCCTCGGCCCGGGCCAGGGCCAGGCGGACGGCCTCGGCCTCGGTGGGGGCCTGGGCCTCGATGGGCCGGGTGCGGCCCGGGTCGGCCGTCGGCAGCACGCAGACGCAGCGGTAGCCGTCGCTCGTCCGCTGCAGCTGCAGCGACTGCGAGCCCAACTCGTTCAGGCGGCGGTGGACCGCGTTCCAGTCGATGTCGGCCGCGGCAGTCTTGCCGCCGATGCCGAGTTCCTCCGGCGGCGGCAGCGTCAGGGTTGCCGGCGTCGGCTCGGGCCGGCGCTCGCTGCCGGGCGGGTCGTCGGGGCGTTGGAAGCGCACTTTCGGGGGCGGCGAACTCGGCGGCACGGCCGACGCCGCCGGCTGCGGGCGCGGGTAGGGCTGCGCGGGGGGCGCGTAGGTCGGCGGGGCGTAGCCGCCCTGGGGCGGGAAATACATGGGCGGCGGAAGCGACGACATCGGCGGACCGCCGATGAACATGGGGGGACAGGCCCCGCCCGGCGGTCAGCCGGCGCCGCTGCGGCTCGGCGCCCCAAGGAGGCAGGCGACGGCCACGACGGGGCCGACGAGGAACGGGAGCGCGTCCTTGCGCATGGCGGGAGATCCTCCTGGCCGCCGCGGCGCGGTTGGGTCGGGCCGGCGGCGGCCGGGTCGTGGGGCAACCCTTGCCCCGGGGATGGTCGGGGGCCTTCGCGACTGCTCCGTGCGGGTCGAAGCCGGACCGTCACGAAAGTGGGCGGAAGATAGCAGACGCCCTGCCCCCGCGAAAGGCCAATTGCATAAGTCAAGGAAGGGGCACAATTTACAACGAGGGCAAGCAGAAGTTACAACCGCCTTGTTTAGCCGCGCGCCTCCCGCGAGCGCGCGCAACGTCGGTGTTGCAACGGCGATGGTATAATAAGGCCGGTGACTGAACCTTGTTCCGCGCCAAGCAACAGTCGGGGGAGAAAGCGATGGCCGACAACTTCGACCCGATCAAGCAGATGGAGAAGATGCGCGTCTTTATCCCGAACCGGCAGGCGTTCCCGCTCGAAGAACTGGAAAAGTACGAGGGCCAAATGATCGCCTGGAGTCCGGACGGGACGCACATCGTCGCGTCGTCGAGTGAGTCCTTCGATGCCGTCTGTGAGGCCGTCGTCGCCGCAGGCTACGATCCCCAGGAGTGCGTTTTCAGTTACGTCCCGGGAATCGACGAGAATTACCTCTGACAACCGGGGGTGTGATGCGCTTCCCGTACATGGCCAAGCGAGTTCGTGTACCGGTTTACTCGCTCGGCGGCGCGAGTCATCTGTACCTGCCGATGTTCGCCATCAGCGTCGTCACCCCATCGGGCCGGCACGTCATTGACGGGATGGTCGATTCGGGGGCCACCGACGTCGTCTTCCCATCGCACGTCCCCAACCAGGTTGGCTTGAACCTCGCGAACGCTCCGGTGGGGCAGGCGATGCAGGCTGGCGGCGCCGTCCTCGCGTTCCGCTACGCCCAGGTACGTCTCTTCCTCTCCGACGGCCGCGAAGGGTATGAATGGGACGCCGTTGTCGGTTTTCTTGCCTCGCCGAGGAAGCCGTACGCCCTCCTGGGACACGCAGGATTCCTCAATTTCTTCGACGTGCTACTCAGGGGAGCGGCGAAGGAAACCGTCGTCGATCCGAACGCTGCCTTCCCCGGTCAGCGGGTCCGGCCGTGATCCTCACGCCAGCGCCCGCCGCAAATCCTCCTGCAAATCGTCTGCGTCCTCGATGCCGACGCTCAGCCGCACCAGCCCGTCGTCCACGCCGCGCGCCTGCCGGACGTCGGCCGGGATGCTGGCGTGCGTCATCGTGGCCGGGTGGCACACCAGCGACTCCACGCCGCCGAGGCTCTCCGCCAGGCTGAACAGTTTCGTCCGCGTCATGAAGCGCAGCGCCCCGTCCTTGCCGCCCTTGAGCCGCACCGAGATCATGCCGCCGAAGTCGCGCATCTGCCGCTTCGCCAGTTCGTGCCCGGGGAAAGTGGGGAGGCCGGGGTAGTAGACGCGCTCGACGTGCTCTTGGCCCACCAGCCAATCGGCGAGGCGGCGGGCGTTGTCGCAGTGCTGCCGCATGCGCAGCGCCAGCGTCTTGACGCCGCGCAGCGTCAGGAAGGCGTCGAACGGCCCCGGCACGCCGCCCGCCGCGTTCTGGTAGAAGGCGATGGGCTGCAGCAGGTCGCGCCGGCCCACGACCGCCCCGCCGACCACGTCCGAATGCCCGCCCAGGTACTTCGTCGTGCTGTGGACGACCAGGTCGGCGCCCAGGCGGATCGGCTGTTGCAGGTACGGCGAGGCGAAGGTGTTATCGACGGCCAGCACCGCCTTCGCCTTGTGGGCGACCTCGGCGATGGCGGCGATGTCGAGGATCTGCAAGAGCGGGTTGGTCGGCGTCTCGATCCAGACCAGCCGCGTCGCCGGGGTGATGATCCTGCGGAAGCCGTCGGGGCTCGGGTCGTCGGTGTAGCGGGCGACGAGGCCCCACGGGCGAAAGACGCGCTCCAGGAGGCGGAAGGTGCCGCCGTACAGGTCGGCCGCGGCCGCCACCTCGTCGCCGGGCTTCAGCGTCGAGAGGACCGCCGTCGTCGCTGCTAATCCCGAGGCGAAGGCTAAGCCGCGCTCGCCGCCTTCCAGGGCCGCCAGGCACGTCTCCAGGGCGGCGCGCGTCGGGTTGCCGCTCCGCGAGTATTCGTAGCCCTTGTGGTGGCCGGGCGCTTCCTGGTGATAGGTGCTGGTGGCGTAGATCGGCGTGATCACCGCGCCGGTCGCCGGGTCGGGATCCTGACCGGCGTGAATGGCGAGGGTCGCGAAACCGTGCTGCTCGGACATGAACCTGCCTCCATGAACGGCGTTACTGCCGGCCGTTGGTGTGCCCGTTGCGCGGGCCGCGCCAGTACTGAATCAGGTCGATACGTGTGATGATGTCCACGACCTTCCCATCATCCACGGCCAGCACGCCGGTGTTGCCGGCCATCAGCAGGCGGTAGGCCTCGTCGAGGTGCGTGCGCAGTTCCAGCTGCGGCAGCGGCTTGGCCATGATCTCGCCGACCGTCACCTGCGTCGGGTCGCTCTTGTCGTGCAGCACGCGCGCCAGGGTGATCTCCTGCACGCTGCCGACCGCCCGCCCCTGCTGCACCACCGGCAACTGCGAGATGCCGGCCGACTGCATCAATTCGATCGCATCCTCGGTCGTCGCCTCCGGGGTGATCGTCACCAGTTGTCGCGGCCCGCGCGTGTGGATCAGGTCGCCCAGCGAGTGCGGCGGCTGCTGGTCCCACTCCAGCTTGTTCTCGGCCAACCAGCGCTCGTCGAACAGCTTGCTCAGGTAGTTACGGCCGGTGTCGGCGGCGAGGGCGACGACGAGGTGGTCGCCGCCGGTCAGCCGCCGGGCGTAGCGCAGGGCGGCGGCGACGCTTGTGCCGGTCGAGCCGCCGACCAGCATCCCCTCACGCCGGGCCAACTCGCGGGCGGTGTGGAACGACTCGGCGTCGCCCACCCGGACCCAGTCATCGACGAGCTGGCTGTTGAACGTCTTGGGCACGAAGTCCTCGCCAATGCCCTCGACCTTCCACGGCCGCCCGCTGCCGCCGGACAGCACCGAGCCTTCCGGGTCGGCGGCGACGATCTTGACGTCGGGGTTGCGCTCCTTCAGGTAGCGGGCGACGCCGGAGATGGTGCCGCCGGTGCCGACGCCGGCGACGAAGGCGGTGATACGGCCGTCAGTCTGCTCCCAGATTTCCGGGCCGGTGGTGCGGTAGTGGATCTCCGGGTTGGCCAGGTTGCTGAACTGGTTGGGCCGCCACGCCCCGGGCACCTCGCGGGTCAGCCGGTCGGCGACGCCGTTGTAGCTGTCCGGCGAGTCGGGGGCGACGGCGGTCGGCGTGACGACGACCTCGGCCCCGTAGGCCCGCAGAAGGGCGATCTTCTCGGCGCTCATCTTGTCCGGCAGGACGAAGATGCAGCGGTAGCCCTTGACGGCGGCCACCATCGCCAGGCCGACGCCGGTGTTGCCGGCGGTGGCCTCGATGATGGTGCCGCCGGGCCGCAGCAGGCCACGGCGCTCGGCCTCGGCGATCATGGCCACGGCGACGCGGTCCTTGACACTGCCGCCGGGGTTGAGGGCGTCCATCTTGAGGTAGACGGCGGCGGTCAGCCCCTCCGTCAGCCGGCGCAGCCGGACGAGCGGCGTGTGACCTACCGATTGCAGGATATTTTCTTGCATGGCTCGATTGTACTCCACGGACTGCCCGGGCGTCGGCGCGGGCGGTCGCAATCGTATTGTCCCCCGCGGGACGGAGTTCGCACAAGAGGAGTCCGCCGGAGGCGGGTGGACGTGGCGCGGCTGCGGGGGGTAGAATGGTCGGAGGCGCGTGGCGTGGCGGCGGAGGACGGCGGCCGGCCGTGGGGCTGTCGCTCACGGCGCAGGCGGAGCCCGAGCCGGTGCATAACATGTCCCAGCCGAGCGGACAACCCACACCCACCAGCCCGCCGTTGGTCGATGGCAACGAGGTGCAGGCTGTGAAAACCGCCTCACGTGCAAATCCTTCAGACACGGGAGTGGGGGTTTATCACATTCCGACGAACAGAGTGCATCTAATTCCAATATCTCAAACTCATCCATACGGGCATACCGCCTTCGTGCGGCAATTGGGCCTGACCCCCGCTGACTGCAGGGGCTTCGTAATCGCGCTGGCTCCCGGCGGACAATTCGTGGTGGAAAACATCTCCGGACTCAACCGCGGGTCCGGTGGGGCGACGAGTTTCCAGATGCCGCAACCCTTGTTCGACGGCCTCAAGCGGGCCGTGATCGCCGCCGGGTTATGACACCGCCTTGCCTCCCCGAGGTGACCCGTGACGAAAGAGACCGAGCAATCCCAGCCGCCGATCGGCAAACTCCTGGCCGATCTGGCAAACGAAATCGATGGAATCGCCGATTTCGGCGTCACGGCCTGTCTGATCGACGAAGGGAATTGGGCCGGGCGTCATGGCTACATCGTTCAACGATGTGGCGAGGTCTGCCTGACCGTCGGTTCTATCGTTGCCTTCATCGACCAGTCGGCCGTCGCGAGTCCCCCGCACCTGTTGCCCTTGCGGTCCGATTTGGTTGCCGGTTCCGATCAGTTGCTGAATGCCTTGAGTTCTTTGGAGCACTTTCGGACCCTTCCGGCGGAGGCGACTCGTTCCGCGGCGGAATCGCTCCGTGCGGGGTGGGAAGCCACTCATCAGTCGATTACGCAGCTCGCGGCGGCATTTGGCCTGCTTGACGAATCTTGGTGCTCCGAGGTTCGGGAGCGGCAAGACGCTTACCGTAACGGCCTCGAAGGGCTCATGACCTGGCTTCGTGAGGCTTCTATCGCTCCTTGTCCCCCTGGACAATAGCGTCTGTACACCGGCGAAACGGAAGTCGGTTCGCCGGGGAACATCGACAAGGACGCGAAGTCAGGTACAATTCACGACGAGCCGGCGGGCGCGTCCCGTTGGCACACGCGGCGGAGACGCACCCCCGTCGCCCACCCTCCTGATTTCCCACGGAGTCGTTCATGGACATGGAGCTGGATTATCGCATTGCCGCCGACGCGCGCACCTCGGAGCGCGCCGCCTTCATCCGCCGCACCTACGCCCACCTGGCCGGGGCCATCCTCGCCTTCGCCGCCCTGGAGGTGGTCCTGTTCAACTACGCGCCGCCGGTCGTGGTCGAAACCATCCTCCGTACGATGATGGGCTCGCGCTTCAGCTGGCTGTTCGTCCTCGGCGGCTTCATGCTCGTGAGCTGGATCGCCCAGAGCTGGGCGCGCTCCGACACGTCGCGCGGCTTGCAGTACCTCGGCCTTGGGCTGTACGTCGTCGCTGAGGCGGTGCTGTTCGTGCCGCTGCTCTTCGCCGCCCAGTTCCTCTACCCGGATCAGCACCTCGTCGCCAAGGCCGGCATCATGACGCTGGCCGTCTTCGGCGGTCTGACCCTGGCGGTTTTCGTCTCCGGCAAGGACTTCTCCGGCCTGCGCACCGTCCTGTGCGTCGGGAGCCTGCTGGCCTTCGGGTTCATCGTGGCCAGCATCCTGTTCCAGTTTGAAGGAATGGTGGTACTGATCTTCTGCTTCGCGATGGTGGCACTGGCCAGCGGCTGGATCATCTACCAGACGTCGAACGTCATCCATCACTACCGGACCGACCAGTACGTCGCCGCGTCGCTGGCGTTGTTCGCCGCGGTGGCCCTGCTGTTCTGGTACATCCTGGAGATTTTCCTGCTGCGCAGCCGGCGCTGAAGCGCATCGGAGCCGCTTGCGGCTTAGCGTTCGCGCGAACGCTAAGCCGCAAGCGGCTTCAGGCCAGACCGAGGTTCTGCAGCACCTCCGTGCAGCTCGGGACGCGGTTGAGGCAGTAGAAGTGGATGCCCGGGACGCCGTGATCGAGCAGGCGCCGGCACAGGTCGGTGCAGACCTCGACGCCCAGCCGCCGCACCGATTCGGCGTCGCCCAGCGCCTCCATGCGGCGGGCGATCGGCTCGGGCAGCTTCGAGCCGCACAGGCGCGTGAAGCGCTTGATCTGCTCGGCGTTCAAAAACGGCAAAATGCCGGGGATGATTGGTGCCTTGACGTAGCGCTTGTGGCGCAGGTAATCCTCGTAGGCGAGAAAGTCGTTCACGTCATAGAACAGCTGGGTGATGATGTACTCGGCGCCGGCCTCGATCTTCTGGGCGGAGCGGTCCCAGTCGAGGAGCTTGTCGGGACACTCGACATGCCCTTCGGGGTAGCCGGCGACGCCGATGGAGAAGCAACCGCGCTCCTTGACCAGGCGGACCAGGTCCAGGGCGTAGCGGAAGCCGCCTGCGGTCGGCCGGAACTCGCTCTCCCCCTTGGGGGGGTCGCCGCGTAGCGCCAGGATGTTCTCGATGCCCAGCGCCTGCGCCTCGTCGAGGATGGCGGCACTGTCGGCGCGCGTGGCGCCCACGCAGGTGAGATGGGCCATCGCCTCGATGCCGTGGCTCCTGCGCAGGCGATCGACGACGCGGAAGGAGCGCTCGCGCGAGCCGCCGCCGGCCATGTAGGTGACGGAGATGAACGCCGGGTTGAGTCGCTGGAGGCCCGGCACCGTCTCGCGGAACAGGGCTTCCTCGGCCTCGTCGTTCTTCGGCGGGAAGAACTCGAACGAGATCGTTGGACCCGGCCGGGTGTACATCTCGGGGATTCGCACGCGCTCGGCTCCTGTGGTGGGCGCTCCTGGCGAAAGCATCAGGGAATTGTGCGACAAGGGACACCGGTTGCCAAGTCCCGAAGAGGGGTAGCCGCTGATGATACGGCGCGACGTGAGCGGGTTCATCGCCCGCCGGCTATCGTCCGAGGAGTACCTCGGCCTGCACCTGACGATCGGCTTGCTGGTGTGCCTGCTGCTGGTGGGGGCGTTCGGCCTCCTCGCCCGCGCCGTGGTCGGCGAGTCGGCGCTGACGGAATTCGACCGCCGCATCGGGCTGGCACTGAAGGAGCACCGCGACCAGCATGAGCAGGTGAAGCACACCCTCATCGTCTTCACGGAGATCGGCTCGCCGGAGGCGATGACCGTCCTGACCGTGCTGGTCGCCCTGGCGCTGCTGATGCGGCGCCGGTGGCTGCTGGCGCTGGTCTGGCTGTTCGCCGTGATCGGCGGCGCCCTCCTTAACCAGGGCCTGAAAACCGTCATCGGCCGCCCCCGGCCCGACTTCCGCGACGACATCATCCACGAGACCACGAACAGCTTCCCCAGCGGCCATTCGATGGGGGCCGTGATTGGCTTCGGCCTGCTGGCCTACTTCCTGCTGCTGGCCCTGCCCGAGCGGCGGGAGAAGATCGCCGTGGTCGTGCTGGCGGTCGCCCTGGCGCTGACGATCGGCTTCAGCCGCGTCTATCTTGGGGCGCATTACTTCAGCGACGTGGTGGCCGGCTATGCCGTCGCCGGGGCGTGGCTGAGCGTGTGCATCTCCGCCATCGAGGTCGTCCGGCGGCGCGCCCGTCACCGCCAGCGGAAAGTTGGCTGATCGTCGAACGGCGAGCGGCGCGGCGTCAGCCCGCCGGTTGGCGGCTCACCGGCGGGCTGACGCCGCGCCGCTCGCCGTTCGGTTAGTGGTTCTGAATCCCCGCACTCGGTACTCAGTACTCAGTACTCCCAGGAGACTTCTCCCATGCCGTCGCGCTTCCGCCTCGCCGCAGCGTCGTGCCTCCTGTTTGGCCTGGCGTTGGCCGCGCGCGCCGACGGCGATGGCGAGCCCCTGCCGAAGGGGGTTGTCGCCCGCCTCGGCACGCTGCGCTTCCGTCACCCCGCCCCGGTGACGGCCCTCGCCTATTCGCCCGACGGCCAACTGATCACCACCGCCTGCAACGACCGCTCCGTCCGCCTCTGGGACGCGGCCACCGGCAAGGAGGTCCGCACCTTCAAGGGGCACGAGCAGGAGGTGCGCTGCCTGGCCTTCGCCCCCGGCGGCAAGACCTTGGCCAGCGGCGGCGCGGACAAGGCGGTGCGCCTCTGGGACGTGGGCGGCGGCAAGGAGCTGCGCCGCTTCGTCAATCACGAGGACTGGGTCGAGGCCGTCGCCTTCTCGCCGGACGGCAAGCGGCTCGCCTCGGGCAGCACCGACGGCAGCCTGCTGTTGTGGGACCTCGTCGCCGACAAGCCGCTGCACCGCCTCAAGCAGCCCGGCGGGGTCAAGGCGCTGGCCTTCAGCCCCGACGGCAAGACGGTGGCGGCCGGCGGCTCCGACGAGAACCTCGTCCTGTGGGACGTGGCCGAGGGGACGGCCGTCCGCCGCTTCCAGGGTCACTGGGTCGCCAGCCTGGCCTTCTCGCCCGACGGCAAGGCGCTCGCCGTCGGGCCGTATCACACCACGGTCGTCCTCTACGACGTGGCCAGCGGCAAGGAGCTGCACCAGCTGGAGGGCCACCAGCCGGTGCGCCGCCGCGGCAGCGGCGTGTTCGGCGTCGCCTTTTCGCCCGACGGCAAGACCTTGGCGTCCGGCGGGGCCGACGGCACCGTCCGCCTGTGGGACCCGGCCGCGGGGAAGGAGCTGCGCAAGATCGACGGCCACGGCCACGCGATCACCTGCCTGGCCTTCGCCCCGGACGGCAAGGCGCTGGCGGCCGGCGACCACGGCCACACCGTCACCCTCTGGAATCCGGCCACGGGCAAGGAACAAACGCCGGCCGCGGGACACCACGGCGCGGTCGTCGCCCTGGCCTTCGCCCCCGGCGGCCAGGTTCTGGCGACCGGCGGCACCGACGGCAGCGTGGTTCTGTGGGACTCGGCCGGCAAGGAACTGCGGACGTTGGCGGCCGGTGCCCAGGTCGGCGCGGCGACCTTCTCCGCCGACGGCAAGGTGTTGGCCGCGGGCAACGGCGACGGCCTGATCCGCCTCTGGGACGCGGACTCGGGCAAGGAGAAACAGCGCCTGGAAGGGCACCGCGGCCTGGTGACCGCGCTGGCGTTCACCGCCGGCGGCCTGCTCTCGGGCAGCCAGGACCACACGCTACGGCTGTGGGATCTCGAGAAGAAGAAGGAGGCGCGGCAGTTCGGCCGGTTGGGCGGCCCGGTGGTCGCTCTCGCCCTACCGCGCGACGGCAAGACGGTGGCCTGTGCCGGCGGCGACAACGTCCTGCGCCTGTTCGACCTGGCCACGGGGGCGGAGTTGCGCGCGTTCGGCGGCCAGCCCGGCGGCATGACGGCGCTGGTGACGTCGCCCGACGGCCGCACCCTGGTCTCGGGCGGGCGCGACCGGACGGCCCGGCTGTGGGAGGCGGCCACCGGCGGGGAGCGCAAGCAACTGAAGGGGCACGGCGGCTGGGTCGAGGCGCTGGCGCTGTCGCCCGACGGTAAGGTGCTGGCCACCGGCGCGGGCGACGGCGTCGTGCGCCTGTGGGAGATGGGCACCGGCCGTCCCCTGGCGGAATTCGCCGGCCACCGGGCCGCGGTCAAGTCGCTGGCCTTCTCGCCGAAGGGCGAGCTGCTGGCGTCCGGCGCCGCCGACACGACGGCGGTGCTCTGGGATGTGGCCGACCTGTTGCGCGACCGCAAGCCGCGCCCCGTCGAGCTGAAGCCGGAGCAGCTCGACGCCTTCTGGGCCGACCTCGCTTCTGAGGACGGTGACAAGGCGTATCGGGCCGTCAACGCCCTGGCCCTGTCCGGCGACCAGGCGGCGGCGCTGCTCAAGAAGAACCTGAAGCCGCTCGCCGGCGACAGTGCGGCCAAGCTGATCGCCCATCTCGATGACGAGAACTTCGTCACGCGAACGAAAGCGAAGGTGGAACTAGCCCGGATGGGCAAGTCCGTGGAGCGGGCCCTGCAGCGGGCGCTGGAGGGGAAGCCGTCGGCGGAGGCGCAGAAGCAACTGGAAGAGTTGCTCAAGGGGCTGGCCGAGAAGCGCTTCGTGCCGGAGCTGGCGCGCGGCCTGCGGGGGGTGGAGGTGCTCGAAGCCGTCGGCAGCGCCGAGGCGAAGGAGGTGTTGCAAGATCTGGCGAAGGGCGTGCCGGATGCCGAATTGACCACCGAGGCGAAGGCGGCGCTGGAACGGCTGGGGAAGTCGCCGTGAGCCAGCGGCCGTCACTCCGCGATCTTGCGGTATTTGCCGGCGTAGTAGAGCAGCGGCCAACCCTCCTCGTTGTGGCCGCCGGCCAGGACCTCGCCGATGAAGATGTCGTGGTCGCCGCCGGGCAGCACCTGGGTGATGCGGCAATCGACCCAGCCAAGGGCGTCGGCGAGGATCGGAGCGCCGGTGACCGCGGTCGTGATGGCTAGGTCGCCGAACTCCTTCGGGCCGCTGGCGGCGAAGCGGCGCGACAGATGTTCGTGGGTGTCGTTGAGGATGCTCAGCGCGAAGCATTGACCTTCGTGCAGGGCGCCGTGCATGCCGGCCCGCCGGTCCACGGCGACGAGAACCAACGGCGGGTCGAGCGACAGCGAGGTGACGGCGTTGGCGGTCATGCCATGGAGCTGCTCGCCGCGCCGCGTCGTGACCACCGTCACGCCCGTGGCGAACCGGCCAAAGATGCGCCGCTGAAGCTGCGGGTCGAAAGCCACCGCCGATCTCCTCCCAGGAATCAAGACACCGAACCCGAACCCAAGCCAGCCTTGCCAGAATGATATCACATCCCGGGCACGGCATCCGGCGACATCCGCCGACGTGCTGGACCTACAAGCGGGACAAGGCGTCGTGGGAGAAGGGCCAGGGAGAGGGGAAGGGGCAAGAGGATCCGTCCGCCAAGGAGCTGAAGGCGCTGGAGGGCGACTGGAAGGTCGTAGGGCTGGAGGAAGGGGGGCGGAAGGCCTCGGAGGACGACGTGAAAGCGATGCGCTGGACGTTCCGGGGCTCGGAAATGCAGGGCATGAACCCCGGGGAGAAGGCGGGCGACAAATGCAAGGTGAAGATCGACCCGAGCAAGGGCCCCAAGCACATCGACCTGACGACCCTCGAAGGCGAATTGAAAGGCAAGACGCTCGAAGGCATCTACAAGCTGGAAGACGATCGGCTAACCATCTGCCTGCGAGACGAGAAGGCCCCCGAGAAGGGCCGGCCCACCGAGTTCACGGCCGAGAAGGGTAGCAGCCAGGGCGTCATAACGCTGGAGAGAGTGAAGAAATGACCTGTCGCCGGCAGGCTGGCGGGCCGGGCGCAGCCGCCTGGCCCGCACGGCCCGCCCGAGCCGGGCTCGCGCTGCTCCTGCCGGGCGAAGGCAACGGCGACGATGGCGGCCGCCAAGACGGTGACGGCAGCGGCGGTTGCCCAGTTCGGCGTTTCACTGCGCTCGTTCAGCGATCCCGAGTACCGGCGTCACGACCGGCACCTGGGAGCCGGGATACCAGTGCTCAACGACCATGCGCTTGCCGACCGGCGTCCAGCGCTCCAGGCGGTCATCCTCGCAGGCGATGAGGATCGAGCCGTCCTTGAGGGTGACCTTCCCGGCGGCGGCGCGCTGCGGCTCCACGACCGAGGCCGTCCCGTCCTTCTTGATCTCGCAAGTCTCGACGACCCCGTTGGCGAATTCGACGCTCCATCGCCCGGCGGGGAGCCCCTCGGAGGGGTCCGGGGCCGGAGGCTTTGGCGGATCGCCCGCCGACGTCAGCGAGAAGACAAGGGCGGCACAGGCGGTGAGCAGCACGCGGCGGATGCTCATGATGATCTCCTGTCGTTCAGGGCGGGGTTGTCCCGCTCTCATCGTTCAGACGATGACAGATCGCGCGTCGGATAGGTCGAGGCCCGCCTGTCCTGTCCCTTCGTCGGCCCGGCGCCCGAGGGTCATGTCGAGCGCGGGTGGCAATAATCCCTGTCGCGCCATGACCGCGGCTACCCAACACCCACCCAGCCCAAAGAGTCCCGTTCTTCGTCTCAAGTCTGCCGGCCGGCGGTGAAGGTGATCGTGAATAAGAGGTCCAGGTTCCCCGAGAAGATCTCGATCACGTAGCTCCCTGTTTTCGTGGCGGTGAGGTTGGGGAACGTGGCCACTCCGTTGACGAAGACAGCGGTGTTCCCGCCCTGGATGGTCTGGCCTGCCGGGGCGCTGATGATCGAGAAGGAGACCGGGGCGTTGTCGCTCGTATCGACCTGCGTCGCGGTAAGCAACGCGGTGACGATCATCGTGCGCGTGAGCCCGCTCCCCGAGAGCGAGACGGAGTAGTTGGACGGGGGCACGGCCGCGTTCACCGTCTGCACCAGCAGCGCGGACGTACTCTTGGCGTAAGTGAGGTCGCCGTAGTAGACGGCAGTCACCTTGTGCGCGCCGATGGCCAAGGCGGAGGTCGCGTAAGTCGCCTGCCCGAAGACGTCCAGCTGGGTGTACGTCACCGAGACGCCGTCCACAAGGAACTGGACCCAACCGGTCGGGGTGGTGCCGCCCGTGTTGGCCGTGACGGTGGCCGTGAAGCTCACGAGTTGCTGGACGGTCGATGGGTTCGCGGACGAGGTCAGGGTTGTCGTCGTCGAGTTCGTCCCCGGCTTGCTCACCAATTCGGTGAAGGTGCCGGTGCTGGATGTAACGTTGGAGGTGCCGTTGTAAGTCGCCGAGACGTTGCGGCTGCCGACGGCCAAGGTGGTGGTGGTGAAAGTCGCCTGGTTGCCGGACAGGTTGACCGTCGCCGTCTTCACGCCGTCAACGAAGAAGGTCACCGTCCCCGACGGCGCCGGGCCCAGGTTGCTGACCGTGGCCGTGAAGGTGACCGGCGTGCCGACGATCGCCACCGGTCCGGCCGACGAGGTGAGCGCCGTGGAACTGACGAGCTTGTTGACCGTCTGGGTGATGGTCCGCGAGGAGGCGGCGTAGGTGTTGTCGCCGTAGTAAGTCACCAGGATCGAGCGGGGACCGGCGTTCAGATTGCTCAGGACGATCTGGGCCCGCCCGGAGTTGTCCACGGCGACGATGCCTTGGACCAGGCCATCGACGGCGAAGGTGACCGCGCCGGTCGGCTTCGCGCCGCTGCCGCTGACGGTGGCCGTGAACGTCACCGAGTCGCCGTAGGTCGAGGGGGCCTCCGAGGAGACGACCGCCACGCTGCTGGCCAGTGTGCCAGCCTTCTTGACCACCTGGGTCAGCGTGCGGCTGCTGACGGCGAAGTTGCCGGAGCCGCTATAGTTCGCCGTGAGGGTGTGGTTCCCGAGGGCCGGCGCGGCGGTCAGGAGGGTCGCCTGGCCGCCGGACAGAGTCACCGTCCCCTTGCTCACGCCGTCGATGAGGAAGGTCACCGTCCCGTCCGGCGTGGCAACACTGGAAGTCACCGTGGCGGTGAGGAGGAGCGGTTCGTTGACCCGCGACGGGTTGAACGTCGAGGTCAGCATCGTGGAGGTGGGGGCCTTGTTGACCACCTCGCCGCCGGTCAGGGAGCCGGCGCTGGTGAGGTAAGAGAGGCTGCCCGTGTAATTCGCCTGGATGGTGTGCGTACCCACGCTCAGGGAATTCGTGATGAGCAGGGCATTACCGGAAGCGTTCAGGTTGAACGCGCCCTGGGATACGTTATCGACGGTGAACGTCACCGAGCCGTCGGGGATGCCGCCGCCCGGCGTCACGGGGCGGACGGCGGCCGTGATCGTCACCGTCTGCCCGTACGTCGAGGGGTTCAGAGGCGAACTCAGCGTGGTGGTCGTCTTCGCCTGCCCAATGACCTCCCCGCCGGCCAATGATCCGGTGCTGTCGTTGAACAGCCTGTCGCCGTCGTGGAAGTTGACGGTCACGCTGTAGGGAGAGTTGGCGGCGATCAGGCTGGACGTGGAGAACGTCGCACGGCCGCCGACGAGGAGGACTCCCGTGGCCACTGGGGTGTTGTCGATGAGGAAATCGACGGTTCCCCCTGGGGTGGCGGTGCTGGGGCCCTTCGACGTGACGGTGGCCGTGAAGGTCACAACCTGGCCAGACACCGGTGCCGCAGGGCCGGCGCTGACTGCGACCGCGCTGTCATACTTGAGGACGTTGAGAGTGAAGGTCTGAGCGGCGCTGGTATCGACGCCGCCGAAGGTCAGCGTGAACTTGGCGCCCGAGGCGGCCGGGGTGGTGGCGTCGGTGACGCTGACCGGGTTGGCCGGCTGGGCGGTGTAGGCGCCGTCCTGTTGGGTAACCACGACGCCAGTGATGGTGCCGCCGGCGCCGACGGAGGTCACCTGGAGTTGGGCCGGCGTGAAGGAGGTGCCGCCCAGGACAATGAGCACGTCGCCCACCTGGTAGCCGCTGCCCCCCGCGGCGACCGCCGCTGCGAGCGCCTGTGTCCCCCCATTGTCCTGGACCTTGACGTCGAAGTTTGTCGTGCCCGAAGCGAGCGGGGCCAGGGTGTAGGTGAGTGTGCCGGTGGTGGACACTGCGGGCAGCACGCTGAACAGGCTGGGGTTGGTGACATTGCCGACGATGTAGCGCAGGAGGGTCTGGCCCGCCTCGTTGGCGTCCGGGGCGCCGCCGGCGTCCGGGTTGAAGTTGGTGGCCCAACCGGTCACCGTGTGGCCACCGGTACTCACATAGGCGAAGGGCGGGTTACTGGCGGTGAAGGTGGGCTGGTCGTTGACGAACAAGGCGCTGATGGTGAAGGTTTGGGCGGCGCTGGTATCGACGCCGCCGAAGGTCAGCGTGAAGGCGGCGCCCAAGGCGGCCGGGGTGGTGGTGTCGGTGACGCCGACGGGGTTGGCGGGCTGGGCGGTGTAGGCGCCGTCCTGCTGGGTGACCACGACACCAGTAATGGCGCCGCCGGCGCCGACGGAGGTCAC
Source organism: Gemmataceae bacterium (assembly GCA_035266225.1). Classification (GTDB taxonomy): domain Bacteria; phylum Planctomycetota; class Planctomycetia; order Gemmatales; family Gemmataceae; genus DATFNV01. Next base: position 289 of record DATFNV010000343.1, on the reverse strand, counting down.
CTGGAGTTGGGCCGGCGTGAAGGAGGTGCCGCCCAGGACAGTGAGCACGTCGCCGACCTGGTAGCCACTGCCCCCCGCGACGATCGCCGCCGACAGCGCCTGGGTGCCCCCGTTGTCCTGTACCTTGACGTCGAACTTCGACGTGCCGTTGAGGTCGGGGTTGAGCGTGTACGTGAGGTTGCCGCTGGTATCGACCGCGGGCAGCACGCTGAACAGGGCGGGGTTGGTGACGTTGCTGACGATGTAGCGCAGGACGGCCTGACCGGCCTCATTGGGATCGGGCCCGCCG
>DATFNV010000342.1:0-6005 GCA_035266225.1 Gemmataceae bacterium | reverse complement strand
CCCACTACCGTTGAGGTTGTGTTACCGTGATGATGGCTCAAGCTCATGTGGAGCTTCTACTGACTTTTCTCGGCGCAACTCCTCAAGCTCAACTGCCCAGCAAGTCCCAGAATCGGTTACAGTAGAACTAGCACCAAACGGGTTTTCGGGTTCTAACGGTTAACCTTTCGCCGTGACGGAGTACACTCCTTCTCGGGTAATCGCCCGGGAGGGACTCCTATGACGGCCGCAACGGATACCTTTTCCGCATGGCTGGGCCAGGCACACATCCCCGAACACCGCCTCAACCCCGACCAGCGCGGCGCCTTGCGCGCCGCCTTCCGCTTCCGTTACAGCCGGGGCACCGACTCGTACTCCACGCGCCTGCTCACTCACTTCCTGCTCCACTGCGGCACCGGCCTGAAGGTCGCCCAACTCGCCCGCCTCGCCGACGTCAGCCGGCCCACCGCCTCAGGGCAGCAGGAGATGTCCTCCAAGCAAGCCGTCCAGCAGGCCCACCATCGCCTGGACGGACGGCCCTACGGCAAGCTCCTGCCGCGCTACGCCGGACCCATCATCGAGTTCCTCCTGGCCCGCCCCAAGGCCACCCGCGCCGACCTGATCGACTTCATCGACCTGACCTTCGGCGTCCGCGTCTCGCGCATCGCCCTGTACAGGTTCCTCAAGAAGTTCGGCATCGGCCACGTCGCCACTGCGCCCGTGACCCCGGGCCCGCCCGCCCCGGCCCCCTCGGCTCCCCCGGCCGTGCCAACCGGCCCACGCCCGGCCGCGTCGCCGCCGGACTCCGCCGACACGCTCCCCGCCGTGACGCCGGCCGCCGTGCCGGCGCCCCCCTTTTCGTCGCGCACACGCCGTACGCGGGCGCCTTGCTGATGCTCGGCCCCGCCCTGGGCTGGCTGGCCAGCGCACGTCAGTGCTTCGACGACCCCTACGGCGCCCTGACGCGCGGGCTGCTCACCAGCGCCTTCGCCCTGGTCGTCGGCCTGGGGCGCGTCTTCCACCTCGAGCAGATGGAGGACCAGGGCTTCGCGCGGCTGACTGGCGGCCGCCGCTGTCCGTCACGCTACAGCGTCGGCGGCTGGCGCCGTCACCTCCCCTGGTACGAGGTCGATGCCTTCTGCCGCCGCACCAGCCCCTGGCACCTGATCGCGGGCGACGCGGCCCTGGTCCGCTACGACGAGCACACCATCCCGCGCTGGACGCACAAGTTCCACATCCCGAAGGGCTACGTCACCACGCGCAACAAGCACAGGCGCTGCGAGAAGCTCTTCTACACCTACGACCTGGCCAGCGGCCGCTACCTGGCGGTGCGGGCCACGCCGGGCGACTGGGGGCTGATCGATCTGGCCGTGCCCCTGGCCCGGCAGACCTTGGAGCGCGGCCAGCCCGAGTACTTGCACGCCCTGTTCGACGCCGGGGCGGGCCAGTCCGACGCCGGCGTGCGGGCGCTGTGGAACCTGGCCCAGGAGGACGACCCGCGCCTGGACGTGACGCTGCGGGCCTGCCGCTACCCGCACCGGGTGGGGGTCCACGACGAGTTCCTGGACGCGGTGCCGTGCGGCTACGACAAGGACAGCCCCAACTCGAAGCGGCCGCGCTTCCCGCGGGGGCCGTTGCAGATGCTGGGCTGGCTGGTGGCGTTGGTGTACAACGCGGTGGGGGACTTGGCGGCGTCGCTGGCGGGAGACTACGCCGGGAGCCACGTGGGGACGATGCGGCGCCAGTTTTTCAATCGTCCGGGTGCGTTGTACGAGACGCCGGAGGCGCTGGTGGTGCGTCTGGAGCGGTTCGCGGGCCAGGAGGCCCTGATCCCAGTGATCGATGAGTTCAACGCCGCGGGACATCGCTTACCTTGGTTGGAGGATCGACGTGTGGTAGTCTCACTGACTCCCAATGGCCAGCCCCGGTCAGGACCGTAGGCCCTCATTGTTAACTATAATGACCCGAAAAGCCGTTTGGTGCTAGGAACCCGTTGCCGGGAGGGGATCGCGAAATGCCTGATCCGAATACAGGGAAAACAACCTTCGGCGGGGTAATTCCCGCTGCGGAAGGCGAATGGCAAGAGTACCGCGGCAACGCTTACCGCTGTCAACTCTACCTGCTGCCCAAGGATGGTGGGGGATATTTAGCCACCGCCGCAACTCTTCCGAACATCGCCGAAGGTGGCGCTACGGAACAGGAGGCGGTGGCAAACATCACCCGGTCATTGGTCGCCGTCCTTAGCGCCTGGAAGCAATCAGGCGTACCAATCCCGTGGCATGCTGCGGCAGAGGAAGCGCCGGTCGGGGCGAAGGCGAAATGGGTAATTATCCACTTGTAGGACAATCGCACTGCGCTTCGCCTCCTGTCATTTCTCCCGGCACGGTTCAATGGCTTCTCCGCAGAACGGGCAGAACGCCACGGGCACGACTTCCAGCATGGTTCCACCGTTGGCCTGCGGCCGGTCGCGGTAGAGGTTCACGTCACGACTGGTCGAGGCGGCGCAGTCGCGCACGCCGAAGCCGATGAGGTTGGTCCAGTGGCGGCACATGCCCTCGCAGCACCACTTGACGGGCGCCGCTTGCTCGAAGACGACGAACGACCCGCACGCGGCGGGACGGGCACGGTAGAGGACGCGCATGACTCTTTCTCCTTCGGTTAGCCGGGTCGGACCATCGGCAGCACAGCGGGGGCATCGTCGCTCGCCTCTTCCTCTTCCTTCGCTGGCCAGAAGACGGCCTCGATCCCGAGTTCGCACTGTGCTTGGATGACACAGCAGATATTGTGACACAGAAACTTGCAAAGCACTTCGTTCCTCATTGCCACGTCCGTCTTGCTGCGGACGCTGTCCCTGAACTTCGCCTTGACCATGCTGAAGGTCGATTCGGCGTTGCTCCTCTGGTGGTAGTGCGTCAGGAATTCCTCCCGGCGAAAGCTGAAATAGTGGTACATCTTGCCCCACAAGGAGTCTTCTTCACCGGGACCGCTGTTCGACTTGAACGGGATGAAGGCTGTGCCGCCGACTTCCGCCACGACGGCGAGATTGTCGTGAGACAGATACGCCTTGTCGGCGGTGACTTCCTTGACCGTGTGGTAATCGGCGCGCAAAACGGACCCACCCCCCGCGGCCGAATCGGCAAGTAAAATGGACCCACCCCAGCCGCATCCGTTCCAATAGGCCCCGTCGCCCCGGGGACCTAGCGAACGGAGGCAAGGATGCTGACGGTGGACCAGTACGGAGACATCCGCCGCGCGCACCGCGACGGCATGAGCATTCGCGACATTGCCCGCACCTTCCCTCACTCCCGCGCCAAGGTGCGGCAGATCCTCGCCCAGGCCGAGCCCAGGCCCTACACACGCACCCAGCCGACGCCTGCCCCCGTCCTCGGCACCTTTCACGCCGTCATCGACGCCCTCCTGGACGCCGATGAGCAGGCCCCGCCCAAGCAGCGTCACACCGCCAGGCAGCTGTACCGCCGCCTGCGCGACGAGTACGCCTACCGGGCCGGCTACGACCAGGTCCGCCGCTACGTCGCCCGCCACCGCAAGGACCACCGCGAGACCTTCATCCCCCTGGCCCACGACCCCGGCCAGCGCCTGGAGTGCGACTTCGGCCACATCTACGTCGATTTCCCCGACGGCCGCCGCCTGGTACCCGTCCTGGTCAGCGCCTGGGGCTATTCCAACGCCCCCAACGCCTGTGCCCTGCCCAGCGAGCGCACCGAGGCCATTCTGGCCGGCACGGTCCTGGCCTTCGACTTCTACGGCTGCGTCCCACGCGAGGTCTGGTGGGATAATCCGACCACCGTCGTCCGTGAATTGTTCAAGGGCCGCGAGCGTCGGTTGCACGAGCGCTACGCCGCCCTGGCCAGCCACTACACCTTCGAGCCGCTGTTCTGCCTGCCGGCCCGGGGCAACGAGAAGCCGCGGGCCGAGAACCGCGTCAAGGACCTGCAACGGCAGTGGGCCACGCCGGTGCCGTCCGTGCCGGACCGGGAAACTCTCAACGTCCACCTGTTGGCCTGCTGCCGGCGTCAAGCCGAGCACACCGTCGCCGGCCAGCACGAGCCGATCGGCGCGCGCTTCGTGCGTGACAAGGCCAGCGCCTTGCCGTTACCGTCGCGGCCCTTCGACGCCTGCATCTTCCCGGTGGCCCAGGTGGACAAGTACCAGACGGTGCAGTTCGACTGCAACCGCGACAGCGTGCCGCGGGCGCACGCCTTCTGCGCCGTGACGGTCAAGGGCTACAGCGACCGCGTCGAGGTGGTGGCGGCCGGCCAGGTGGTGGCGCGGCACGGCCGCAGCTACGGCCAGGACGAGCAGGTGCTGGACCCGTTGCCTTACCTGGCGGCGTTGGCGCGGCGGCCGGCGGCGTTGGAGCACGCGCCGGTGCTGCGCGACTGGCAGTTGCCGCCGGCGTTCGCGGCGTTGCGGCAGGACCTGGAGCGCCGGCACGGCCCGCGGGCGGGCTGCCGCCACTCCATCCGCGTGCTGCAACTTTTGGGGGACCATCCCGTGGGGCGCGTGCGTGAGGCGGTCGAGGGCTGCCTGGGCCAGGAGGGGTTGACGGCCGAGCGTGTCCGCGCGGCCGCCGAGCGCCTGGCCGCGGCCGCCGGCACGCCGGGCACGGGCGCCGCCGCGGACGTAGTGACACCGTTATGTCAGTACCAGGTGCCGCGGCCCGACCTGGGCCGCTTCAAGCAACTTCTCTCTCAAGGAGACTCTGAAGATGTCCGATAACACAAACATGCTCCTGCGCAGCAACCTCAAGCAACTGCGGCTGCCGACGATGGTCGCCGAGTTCGAGAAGCTGGCCCGGGAGGCGGCCGCCGCCAACGAGGGCTACGAGCAGTACCTGCTGCGGCTGACGGAGTTGGAACTTGCCGCCCGGGCCAGCAACGCCGTGCCGACGCGCGTCCGCCAGGCCGGCTTCCCGGTGCACAAGGACTTCGACACCTTCGACTTCACGGCCGCGCCGTCGCTGAGCAAGCCGAAGGTGCTGGAACTGGCGCGGGGTGAGTGGATCGAACAGAGGTTCAATATCTGCCTAGTCGGCAGCCCCGGCACCGGCAAGACGCACGTGGCGACGGCGCTGGGGCTCGCCGCCTGCCGCCAGGGCAAGCGGGTGCGCTTCGTCACGGCGGCGGCCCTGGTGACGCGGCTGGAGGAGGCGCAGAAGCAGTACCAGCTCGACCGGCTCCTGGCCCAGTTGGATCGGACGGACCTGCTGATCTGCGACGAACTGGGCTACCTGTCGCTGGGGCGGGGCGGGGCCGAGTTGCTGTTCCGGGTGTTCGCTGACCGCTACGAGCGGCGCAGCCTGCTGGTGACGAGCAACCTGGCCTTCAGCGAGTGGGGCCAGGTGTTCCAGGGGGAGCGGCTGACGGCGGCGCTGTTGGACCGGCTGACGCACCGCTGCCACATCCTGGAGATGAATGGCGAAAGCTTCCGCTTCCGGGAGTCGATGAAGAGCAAGCGGGGCAAGAAGGCCGAGTGAGACGCGGTGAGGCCGCCGCGGGCATGACGGTGGCTTTTTTGAGGCATAGCTCCGGTGTCCGATGGCGGGGAAAGAGGCCCCCGGCCACCGAGGTGGGCGGGGGCCCAAGCGAAGCGCCATCGGCGCAGCGTCGGCCGGGCTATCCCTTGTCGGGTTGCGTCGCCGCAGAGCCCGACTCCGTTTCACCCGGCGGCCAGAAGGTAACGAGAGAGTTCCCGACGGACAAGAGCAAGGTCGCGAGCTGGTCGTGAGCGACCAGCCCCGACAGGTGAACCCCTGAACCCTGGTGGGTCCGTTTTGCTTGCCGATCTGGGTCCGTTTTGCTTGCCGATTACCACCAGGCGGTGCGGCTGTTCGTGAATTACTTCCAGCCGTCTAGGAAGTTGCGTGCCAAGACGCGCGTGGGGGCCAAGGTCAAAAAGACCTACCACAAGCCGGCCACCCCCTGTGATCGGCTGCTGGGGCACGCCGCGGTGGCGGAGGCAGTCAAGGAACGGTTACGGTCTGAGCAGAGCCGGCTGGACCCCCT
>DATFNV010000341.1:0-16555 GCA_035266225.1 Gemmataceae bacterium | reverse complement strand
GCTGCTGCACAGCCTCGACCCGGCGAACCTGTACGGCAGCGGGGCGCCCTTCGACGTGCCGCTGCTGGACGGGGGGACACGGCCGCTGCTGCGCCGGGCCGGCAACTGGCTGACCGTCCGCGCCGGCCGGCCGGTGCTGCTCGTCGAGGGACAAGGGAAGCGGTTGACGGCACTGCCCAGCGCCAGCCGCGAGGACGTGGCGGCGGCGGTGGGGTCTCTGCCGAGTATTCTCGACGCCGACCGCGGCATGGTGGGGCGGCACAAGCTGACGGTGGAGGAATGGAACGGGCGGCCGGTGACGACGACGGAGGGGCGCGAATTGTTGGAGGCGGCGGGGTTCGTCCGCGACTACCAAGGGATGACGCTGTACGCGGCATGGCGGTGAGGCAGCGGCTTGCGCACCGTCGTACCTCGGCGCAGCACCTCCGCGGTTGCTCAGGCTCCGCGAACGAGTAGAATGGGGTCATGAGTAACGGAATAGACCGACCGCTGCCCCCCCGCGAAAAACCACCCGGCGCGGGCTCCTACGGCGAGCAGGACGAGAATGGTGTCGATCTGTCCTTGTTACGCTACACGCTGTCGCTCTCGCCGCTGGAGCGGCTCCGTCACATGGAGCGGCACGCGCGCGACACCCAATTGCTGATCGAGTATGGCCGACGAGCCCGCGAAGCCCCACCTTCTGGTGGTCGCTGAACACCTTCAGCGGCACGGCGTCGAGTTCATGGTCATCGGCGGACAGGCTGCCACCCTGCTCGGCTCGCCGCTGCCGAGGCAGTTACACCACTTGATGGGAGGCTACGATGGCAAAAGGATACAACGGTGAGACGTGCGCGGAAGCCGTACAAAAGTCAGTACGTCCTCAGGAGGTGGTCCCTTTCGCTGAGTTGGTCACACGGATTCGGGCGCTCGGTAGTTGGAATGAAGAGACCATCTGGCAGCACCTGATGCCCTTGGTGGTCAACCTGCCCCCGGCTCGTCATCACTGGGAGGGGGTTGAGCCAATTCTGTTCCTACGCCCCGACGGACAATACGAACTGTACGACCAGTCAAGACATCCTCGGCCAATTGCGGAATAGCGCCGCGGTCCAACCAGTCTTCGCCGCTCACCGCAGTTTTATCACGGTATCATCGTAGCGGTCGTAGGCGTCCATGTCCGGCTCGTCCCAACCGTTGGCCGCCGACGAGCGGGCCAGCATCGCCCGTAGTTCGTCGTGCGTCGCTTCGCTGTCGTCGTAGAGCAGGTTCCGCACGCGGTCGTAGACGTCCTTTCGCAGGACGACGTATGGCGTGGCTGTCTCGGCGTCAGTCACGGCGACCGCCTCTCCGCTTTCCAGGCGCTGTCGCTGCTCCGGGGTGAGTTCGATCATGGCGCTCTCCTTCGGCCGTATCTTAGCCGTTCGGGCTTCCACCAGACAAGATGATCCGCGGCTTTCGCTGGCCTTCGGATCGCGATCCCGACCTGGGTTGTCTGGCTCATCGCTGACTCTCGATCCGGGCTCAATGCGGCCCGCCGCTGAACACGTACCACATCCAAAGCAGCAGTCCGCCGACGACGGCCACAATCAGTACCGCCGGGATCAGGACCATGAAGAACGCCGGCGGGTTGCGCATTTCCTGTAATCGATCCACAGCGGCTGGGCCAGTCGTGCCTGCCGATCCCCTCCGCCCAACGGCGCCGGTTCTCTCAGCCGCCCCCTTTGGCCCCGGCGGCGCGGCGTGCGATCAGGGCCGCGACGTAGCCGCCCTTGAAACCGCTGTCGATGTTCACCACCACCACGTTCGCCGGGCAGGCGTTGAGCATCGTCAACAGCGCCGCCAGTCCGCCGAACGACGCGCCGTAGCCGATGCTCGTCGGCACGGCGATCACCGGGCAATCGACCAGCCCGCCGACCACGCTCGGCAACGCCCCGTCCATGCCCGCGACCACCACGATGCAATCCGCCGTGCAGAACTGCTCGCGGTAGCGCAGCAGCCGGTGAATTCCCGCCACGCCGACGTCCGGCACCAGTGCCACCTCGGCGCCGAGGGCGCGGGCCGTGTTCACCGCCTCCTGGGCCACCGGCAGGTCGCTGGTGCCGGCCGTCAGCACGAAGACCTTACCCGCCGGCGCCCGCGGCTCGCACCCCAGCGCCGGCAGCCAGAAGGTGCGGGCGACGCGGTCCTGCTGCGCCTGCGGGAACTGCCTGGCCAGGTGCTCGGCCTGGGAGGCGCTAACCCGCGTCGCCAGGCAGTCCTGCCCCACATCGACGAGCTTGCGCACCACCCCCTCGACCCATTCCGGCGTCTTCCCCTCGCAGAAGATGACTTCGGGGAAGCCGCAGCGCTGCCGGCGGTGCAGATCGACGTGGGCGAAGCCCAGGTCGGCGACGGCCCCGCTCTCGACGCGCTCCAGGGCGGCGTCCACGCTCAGCCGACCCGACCCGACCCCTTCCAGCAGCTCGCGCAGTTCGTTCTTCTCCATCACCATTCCTCCCTCTCGCCTCCCGTCAGGATACGCGCTGCGGTTGCGGCGACGACGCCACGATTCCTCGCGTCGGGGAGGTATCGCGTGTGGAAGAAGCCGCGGAAGGGCTCGCCGGAGGAGGAGAGGATCGTCCCCGGCTGGCGCAGGTTGAATTCCAGGGTCAAGTCGTCGCGGCCGGCGTGGTTGGGGTCGTAGATCGCGATCAGCAGCGAGCCGCTTTCCTCGTGCAGTCCGTAGCCGTAGGCCAGCACCTGATGGTTTTCGCCGAGGCGCAGCGGGTTGCGCGAGTGCAGACGGATCAGGCCGAGCGCGACCAGCCGTCCGGCGTCCAACTCGCGGCGGACGCCCGGCCATTCCCGGGAGGTCGTGTGCCGGAGCAGGTCGTCGTCCGGCGCCGCCATCCAGCGATAGTAGCGCAGCGGCCCCCACGGCAAATGAAAACTGTGGAACAGGCGACGGACGAGGTAGCCGAACAGCGGCGAGCCGTGATCGGGCGGCTCGCGGTCGTTCGGCGGTGGGCAGCCGTGCTCGAAGAAGTCGCGGGCGGCGAAGACCATGCCGCCGCACAACCCCCGAGAGGCGTCGCCCAGGTGCAGGTGGCCCAGGCCGGCGAGCGGGATGCGCAGCAGCGGCTGCGGCAGGAAGGCGTTGGCGAAGCGGAAGCCGCAGGTGCTCGGCAGGAACCCGGGAACACGCGCCGACGCCATGAGCCGCCCTCCGAATCAACAACCCTCTTGCCGCTTGCGGCTTCGCAGCAACGATTGCGAAGCCGCAAGCGGCGAAGTCATTTTTTCTTACAGTTTCTACACATTCTACCCGTTCCTGGGTGTTGCCCGCCGTCCGCGGGCGCGGCACAATAAGGAAGGTCCGTCTTGGTCACCTCGGTCGAAAAGGAGGAATCCGGCCGGCGCGCGGAAAAACGCGCCGGCGCCGCACGTATCTCAACCGGGCAGAGCAGAGGCACACGGAAAGACACGGGGGCACCGTTCAGGGGAAACTCTCCATGCCGACGCAGTTCAGCCGCCTGCTTCGTCCGCCGGCGTCGGGTCAGGCCGACCCGCTGGCGGACAAGCTGAAACACCGAGACCCTGATGCCGAGCGCGAGATCGCCCGCCGCTACAACCGCAAGATCACCGACCGCAGCCGTACCATCCCCGAGCCCCCCGACGGAGGTCCCTACGACACCTACCACCCGCGCCTGCTCGCCCTCCTCTGGACCTTGGCCGACAACAGCGACGCCCTCCGCGCCCTCGGCCGGCGCCTCAATCTTCCCGTGCCGAACCCGCCCGACCACGCCGCCCTGAGCGACGAACTGCTGGTCCGCCTCTGGAACCTGGGCCGCGACGGCGCCGCCCTCGAACAGCTCTGGCGCCGGCAAGGGCTGCTGCCGGTCGCCGCCGTCGGCCCCGACACACCGGAAAACGTCCTCGGCTTCCTCTGCTGGCGGCAGCACCCCGGCGCCGGGGACGAGCTGCTCCGCCGTTACGCCCTCTACGACATCCAGCTCCGTGCCGACGACGACAAGGAGTATCCCCGTGCCGAGGCCCAGCTCCTGGAGCGCTTCCGCCTCAGGCGCGTGCCGCGCGCCTGCCAGACGCCGCGCGAGTTCGCCGCGCTGGCCTCCGCCAAGCTGCTGCACCTGGTTTCCGTGTGGGACTATCTCGCCTACCCGTCCATCGAGCACATGCTCGTCAAGGCGTCGCACAACGAGCTGCGCGATCTGCGCCGCACCGGCCGCCGCCGTCAGTCCGTGTCCACCGACGACGTGCCCGAGACGGCTGACCTGGCCCGGGCCGTCCCGACCGCCGCCGACTTGCGGGACGTCCTCGCCCGGCTGTCGCACGAGGAGCGCGTCATCCGCAAGGCGCAGAACGGCATCGACCTCGCCGACGACGAACTCGACTGGGCCGCCCGCCGCAACCTCACGGCCGGCGGCGCCGAGCCCTCCGCCGAGGAAGAAGTGGCGGCGGAGCGCGAGCGCGTGGCCCGCTGGCTGGCAGACAACCGTTCGCCGACCGGCGACCACCTCAACAAGATCTTCCCGTGGTACAAGCCGACGCAGTTCGGCAAGGCATCGCGCGTCGCTCGACTGCGCCTGCTCATCGACGAGGCCGACCGCTACCTCGACCAGCTGAGCGGCGACGCCCCCGCCGAGGCCCGCGCCGTGCGGCGGCAGGTGCGCCAGGGGATGGACGAGCTGCTACGGCGCACCGTCTCGGGCAACCGCCCCGGCCAGAAGCGGCAGCCGCGCACCGGGCCAGTCGCCTGCTTCGTGGAGTTGGACGAGGCGTCGCGGCGACTGCTGCACCTGCTTGGTGATCGGCCACTCGACCGCCGCCGGGCCGACGCCTTCGCTCGGCTGCGAGACACCCTTGCCCTCTTCGCCGATCTGTTTCCCGTGTTGGTCAAACTGGCCGCGTGCCGGCGCCTGGCGCGCGTGGTCCCCGCGGCCGCCGGCCTCGCCGGTTGGCTCGACGCCGGGCAGCAGTGGCTCTCGTCGCTGCACGAGAAAGACCGCGAGCGCTGCCACGCCTTCGCCGAATCGTTCGCCGCGCTGGACGGGCGCGGCGGAGCCCTGCAGCTGCTCCTTGCCTGGCTCCGGTCCACGCAGCATCCCGGCCCGGTCGAGGCGCGCCTGTTGCACGCCGACCGGGCCTGGTGGCTGAGCCAGGGGTCCGGGGAGCTGGCCGAGCCCGCTGACACACTGGCCGAGTCCGCCCGGCTCGCCAAGTGGTCGATCGCGGCGGAAACCGCCGACCAGATGCTGCGCCACCTCGGCCGCGCCCCCGCGGTCTGCTGGTCGAGTAGCTGTGAGCTTCGCACCTGCCTGGAGCGGCTGCGCGCGGCGCGGCGCGACCTGCCGGCGCGGCTGGACGCCTGCCGCCGACTCCTCAGCCACCTGCGCCAGAACGGCTGGCCCGTGCCGTCGCAGCGCCTCGCCGACTGGTCCGGCCGGGTCGAAGGACTGGAGGGCGACGCGGAGGATGGCGTCCTGCACGCCGAGGTCGGCGCCCATGCCGCCGCCCCGGCCGCGTCCCCGGCCCTTGGCCTGCTGGCCCTGTGGCTGCAGCCGGCGACGGAATCGCCCTTCTCGGAGCGGGCACTGAAAGATCTGACTCTGCTGTGGTCGCTGACGCACGACCCGTGGTACACCTGGCCGGCAGGGGTGCCCCCGGGAGTGGCGGGGCTCATCGCGGCCGCCCGGGAGGGCAACTGGCCGCGCCTGGCCGACGCCGCCGCCCGACTGCTGCGGCAGGGCCATGATTTGTCGGGCGTCAGCCGTTCGGCTGGCGAAGAATTCCGTGCCGCCCTGCAAAGGCTGGCGCACCGGCGCGGCCAGCGCAGCCGGGCTCGACGAACGTCCCCGTAATGTCTCCCCTCGCCCCGGAGTACCGGGGCGAGGGGAGAAGAACGGCCCGCACGCGCAGAAAACCGACCGATGACACCCGTATCTCAGCGCATTTACGGCTCGAAGGAGCGTTACCATGACACGGCAGCGCAACAGCTTGGCCACTCGCTGGGCGATCTACGACGATCACGGGGGCGAGGCACGGTTCTGGCTGGCTTGGGTGCATGGGGAGATTGACGGGTCGGTGCAAGACTGGTTCCGCACCCAGGCCCGACACGATCCCGCGCTGCAACAGGATCTCGACAGCCTTGACGGGCCCGCCGCCCGGCACGACCTGGCCCGGGCGCTGGAGGCGACGGGCTACCTGACCCCGCACGCCACGACGGCGTCGCGGCCGACAGTCGTGGAAGAACTGGACGAGGTGACCAACCTCGTCCTTCCGGAGCGCTCCGCCCCGCGAGCGCCCGCGCCAAGGATTCATGCCCCCGCGCCCCCCATCCGCGCCGCCGCTCGGGTGCGCGGCGCTTACACCCCCTCCTCCGCCACGGACCCAACCGCCCAGCCGCGCTCTGTCTTGCGCCAGGCCCTCGACCAACTCAGCGGCGACGAGCGCAGCCTGCTCTTCGCCCAGTGGCACGCGCGGGACGGTTGCAAGGAATCCTTGTTGCGCGTCCTGCTCCCCGAGGAAGATCAACCCCCTTCGCGCGGCGAATTGTCCGAGCAGAATCGGCCCCTGCGCCGGGCCGAGGCGCGCTTGCGGCAGGCCCTGGGCGACCGGCGCGACCTCTTGCGGGCGCTCGGGCCGGAGCGGTTATGGCAACTCCTTTCGGAAGGACAGGGCGCGGCGACGAACGGCCGGGGCAGCCCACTCCCCGCCCCACCCCTACCCCGCAAGGCCGGGTCGCGAAAGCGGCGCGCCTCGGACGCCGAGGTGTACCAGCGCGTCGGCGGCAGCCTATTCAAGCTATTAGCCGAGGTCGAAATTCCCCTCCCGGCGCGCGACGAGGCCGGCGAGGCCACGCGCCTGCTGCAGCACCTGGTCGGCCGCGACGCCATCGCCCATTTCCGTGCGCTGACCGGCTGGTTGGAAGGCACCCGGGGCCGCATGGACCTGGCGAGCGACCCGTCGTTTTACGCCGCGCGCGACCGGCTGCTGCTGTGGCTGGCGCCGGAATGCTTCGTCACCGACGGCCGGCGACCGCACTTCGAGTTGAGTTTCCGCCTCTACCTCCGCGCACGGCTCAAGGACTACTGCCGGGGCAAGAACTGGCAGCCCGCGGGACCGAGGTATCGCGACCTGGAGACCGCCTTCCGCGCCTTGGACCGGCAGCGCATCGGCGACATTGTCCGCGAGGCCGTCGAGGAGGCGGCGCGAGCCGAGGACCAGGCACCGGCTCTGGTCGGCGTCCCGCTGGCGCAGGCCCTCCAGTGGCTGCAGGCGGCGCCATGATTGATCGTTTCGCGAAACGATCAATCAACGCCCGCGGCGAAACAGTTTTGACAAAATGTCTGGGGCGGCGAAATCGTCGTTGCACGCCGGCTCGTCTCACGGATAATAGAATGGCGATGCCCGTTGCGCAGACGGGTTCCGCTTCTGTATGCGTGTCCACCGGAGACGCCGTCATGGCCAGCCCGACCGTCAACGCCCTCCACCGGCAGCTCGCTCGCGTCAGCCGCCGTCTGTTCCTGCAAACTCTCGTCGATGTGCTGGCCTGGTGCTGGGCCGGCGCCCTCGTTCTGGCCGCCGTCTGGTTGCTCGTCGAGCCGCTGATCCCCGGTGAGCGGGCCGACTGGGTACGCTGGGCCGTGGTTGGCGGGGTCGGCCTGGCGGGTACGATGCTCGCCGTCCTCCTGGCCGTGCTGCGGGCGCCGAACAAGCTCCTGGCCGCCCTGACGCTCGACGAGCGTTTCGGCCTCAAGGAGCGCGTCACCACCTCGCTGACTCTCGACGTCCACACCGCCAGCCTCCCCGCGGGGCAGGCGCTGCTCGCCGACACCGCCGAGCGCGTCGCGAACCTTAACGTCGGCGAGGGCTTCCCGCTGCGGATGCGCTGGAACGCCGTCCTGGTGCCGCTCGCCGGACTCGCTCTCGGCGCCGTCATCTTCTTCTACGAGCCCACCCGCACCCAGGCGACCACGAGCCCGGCCGACGAAGGCAAGCAGCCGATCGCCAACAAGGAGGAGGTCGAGAAGAAGTTGGAGGAGGCCAAGAAGAAGGCGCGCGAGAAGAAGGCGCGCGAGAAGGGCAAGAGCGAGAAGGCCGACTCCTTCGACGACGAACTGCAGAAGATCCTTAACAAGGACCGCAAGACCCAGGACGACGTGCGCGACCGCTTCAAGGAGTTGACGGAGCTGAAGGAGAAGGTCAAGAAGGACCAGGACGATCTCAAGGACCGTGCCCAGGCGATCAAGGACCAGCTGCAGCAGCTGAACAAGAACGCCGCCGCCAACGCCAAGGATGGGCCGGCCAAGGATTTGCAGAAGGCGCTCCAGAAGGGCGACTTCAAGAAGGCGCAGGAGGAGCTGGAGAAACTGCGGAAGAAACTGGCGAATGAGGACAAGGAGAACCCGCTCACCGAGAAGGAAAAGGAACAGCTCCAGAAGCAGCTACAGGACATGAAGGACCAACTCAAGAAGGCCGCCGACCCCGAGGAGGCGAAGAAGGAACTCGAGCAGCTGAAGCGCGACGGTAAGATCGATCAGCAGCAGTTCGACAAGGCGATGGAGAAGGTGAAGCAGAACGCGGCCAAGATGAGCCCGTCCGACAAGCAGCAACTGCAAGAGATCGCCGACGCACTCAAGGAAGCCGACCAGGCGATGAAAGACGGTAACCCCGACAAGGCTGCCGACGCCATGAAGCGGGCCGGCGAGGCGCTCCGCAAGAGCGACGAGCTGAACGACATGCGGGACGCCGACGAGCAAGAACTCGATCAGCTGGCGGACGTCCAGCAGGCGCTGCGGAAGGGCATGATGGGCGGGGGGATCGGCGCCGGGCGGCGGCCGGAGAGCGACCCCCACGAAACCGGGGCCATCACGTCGAAGATCAAGGGCCAGCACGACTCGAAGGGGGCGATGGAATTGACCGGTTACGCCCCCGGCACGAGTTTCAAGAAGAAAAGCTCGGCCGAGATCGCCGGCGAGATCAAGCAGGCGAGCCAGGACGCCCCAGAAACGATCGAGCGGCAGCGCATCCCGCGGGCCGCCAGCGACATGGCTCGGGGCTATTTCGAGAACTTTCGCAAGCTCAGCGGCGACGACGATAAGAAGGATAAGTGACGTGCTGCTTGTCGTTTCGCGCTCGCGTACTCCCTCGGGGCGTTTCGTGAGAGGACGCAAGCGCGAAACGACAAGCCAGAAGCGGAAGCCTGGAATCCGCTAAGCCGCAAGCGGCTGGCGCTACAGACTCTAAGTCCCCGGATGAAGTGGAAAAAGAGCAACCCCTGGAACTCATGGACTTTCGTAAGTCCTTGTGTTCCAGGGGTTTCGAGTTGCGGCGAGTGGATTTGAACCACTGACCTCCAGGTTATGAGCCTGGCGAGCTACCACTGCTCCACGCCGCGCCCTGTGAGAGCCGCGCCCGTTGTCGGGGGTTCCGTCAGGAGAACGGCTCTTCATCTCCAA
Organism: Gemmataceae bacterium; assembly: GCA_035266225.1. Taxonomy (GTDB): domain Bacteria; phylum Planctomycetota; class Planctomycetia; order Gemmatales; family Gemmataceae; genus DATFNV01. Next base: position 7,121 of record DATFNV010000341.1, on the reverse strand, counting down.
TTATAGCACGCCCTCCCAGGAGTCAAGGGCGGGGCGCGAATTTTTTGGGCCCCAGATACATTCGACCTGACGAGGGTCCCCTCATGAAGATTCTTTTCCTGCACGGCTGGACCTCGACGCCCGGCGGCGTCAAGCCGACCTACCTGGCGGGCGGCGGCCACGAGATCCTCAACCCCGCCCTCCCCGACGACGATTTCGAGGAGGCGGTGCGGATCGCCCAGGCCGAGGTCGAGCGGCATCATCCCGACGTGATCGTCGGCTCCAGCCGCGGCGGGGCGGTGGCCATGAACGTCCGCGCCGGGGCAACGCCGCTGGTGCTGCTGTGCCCCGCCTGGAAGCACTGGGGGGCGGAGCGGCGGGTCAAGCCCGGCACGATCATCCTGCATTCCGAAGCGGACGACGTGATCCCCATCGCCGACAGCCGGGAATTGCTGCGCAACAGCTTGCTGCCGGAGTCGGGGCTGGTTATCGTGGGGCGGGATCACCGGTTGGCCGACCCGGAGCCACTCCGCGCCCTGCTGACGGCCGTGGAACGCGCCGGCAGGCCCGGGACCGATGAGGAGCCACAGCGCATGTCACTGTACGAACGTCTGGGCGGGGTCTACGCCATCGCGGCGGTGATCGATGACTTCATCGAGCGGATCATGAACGACCCGCGACTGAATGCCAACCCCGCGGTCAACGAGGCCCACCACAAGGTTTCGCGGGCGGGGTTCAAGTACCTGGTGACCGAGCAGGTGTGCCAGGCCACCGGCGGGCCACAGCGCTACACCGGCCGGTCGATGTACGACTCGCACGTCCACCTGGCGCTCAGCGAAGGGGAATGGCAGGCGTTCCTCGACGACCTCGGGCAGACGCTCGACAAGTTCCAGGTGCCGCCGGCCGAGAAGGCCGAGATCTTCGCCATCGTCGCCAGCACCAAGAGCGATATCGTCTTGCCCCCAAAGTCCGCCCAGCGGTAGGCCCGGCCGCTACTCATCTCCTTTGCGATCCGAGGAGGGTATCATGCGCAAAGTCGTGCGTCTTTGGCTGGGCGTGATGCTGCTGTTCGCGATGTCCGCGGGCGCCCGGGGCGAGGAGCCGCGCGGCGCGGCGCGAGCGACCCTGGAAGGGCATCGCGACGCCGTCACCTGCCTCGCGTACTCTCCCGACGGCAAGACCCTGGCGACGGGCAGCAAGGACGGCACGGTGAGGCTGTGGGACGCGGCGGGCAAGGAACGCGCCTCGCTGCCGGGCCACGAGCGCATGGTGACGGCGCTGGCGTTCGCCCCGGACGGCAAGACCTTGGCCACGGCGGGCTACGACAAGGGCATCAAGCTCTGGGACGCCGCGGCGGCGAAACAGGTGGTCACGCTCGCCGGGCACCCCGGGCAGGTGCGCGGCCTCGCCTTCGCTCCGGACGGCCGGACGCTGGCCTCGTCGAGTACCGATTACACCCTCAAGTTGTGGGACCTGAAGACGGGCAAAGAGCAAGCCACGCTGAAAGGGCACACCGACGAGGTGAATTGCATCGCTTTCTCACCGGACGGCAAGACGGTGGCCTCCGCCGGTTGGGACAGGACGGTGCGCCTCTGGGACGCGGACGGGAAGGAACGCGCGATCCTGAAGGACCACACCGAGATGGTGCGCGACGTGGCCTTTTCCCCGGACGGCAAGTTGCTGGCCTCGGCCGGCAAGGACGGGATCGTACGGCTCTGGGAGGCGACTTCGGGGAAGCCGGGCGGGCGCCTGGAGGGACATCACGGGTTGGTCCGCACGTTGGCCTTTTCCCCGGACGGCAAGATGCTGGCCTCCGGCGGCAAGGACGGCACCCTGAAGCTCTGGGACGTGGCGTCCGGCAAGGCGCGGGCTAATCTGCGAAAGGACGAGGGGACATTCCAGGCCCTGGCGTTCGCTCCCGACGGCAAGACGCTGGCCACGGGGGGCGCGGACGGCACGGTGCGGCTCTGGGACGTGGCCGCCCTTGCGGCGGCCCCGGTCGATAAGCCGATCACCGCCGAGGAGGCGACGAAAAAGGTCGGCGAGAAGGTTGTCGTGCAAATGCTCGTCCGCGCCAGCAAGGACCGCCTGGAGAAGCGCGGTGAGATCTACCTCGACTCGGAGGAGGACTTCCACGACCCGAAGAACCTGGGCGTCATCATCAACAAGACGGGCGCCGCGGCTTTGGCGAAGGCGGGCATCAAGGACCCCGCGGCTCACTTCAAGGACAAGACCATCCGCGTGACCGGCACCGTCACCGAGGAGGACAAGAAGTTCCGCCTCGTCGTGGAAGACCCGAAGCAGATCGAGATCGTCGAGAAGATAGACTGACGAAGGACCGCGCAATGACAGCCGGTAGTGTGGTAGCCTGAGAGTGAGGAGGGGCATCATGGCACTGCCCAAAGTGAAACCGATCGGCTCGGCGACGGGAAAGACGGCGTTCGACTACGCGACATTCGATGTCGATAGGCGCCTCTGGGAGATTGCGATGTTCTTTCAGAAGAACGATCCCGTTCACCAGTCCTTGCGACGGATCGTGAAACGACTGGAACGGGCTGGCATTCCTTACGCGGTCATGGGTGCGATGGCCCTCAACCTCCACGGCGCCCGGCGGACTACCGATGACGTCGATGTCCTGTTGACGCCGGAAGGGTTGGAGCGCTTCCGCAACGAGGTGTTGCCCAAGTTCTACAAGCCGGTCGAAGGTCGCAGCCGCCGCTTCGAGGAGCGAAAGAGCGGTGTCCTTCTCGATTGCCTGGTCACGGGCCATTATCCGGGATCGGGCAAGCCGGGGCCCTTCGCATTCCCTGACCCGGTGACCAACAGTCAGGAGATCGAGAAGATCCGCGTCATCACGCTGCCGCAACTCGTCCAGCTCAAACTTGCCGCCCGCCGCTACAAAGACTTCGGCGACGTTGTCTTCCTGATTCAAGTGCATAACTTCGACGAGTCGTTTCTGCCGCAGCTCCACCCGTCTGTGCATCAGGACTTCATCGAGTGCCTGGAAGAGAAGCGGCGCGAGGACGAGTACGAGGCGCGCGAGGGAGAACCGCCATGACCACGCAGGCTTCCCGTTCGCCGCTGGCCGCCCTGGTCTGCGGGGTGGCCATCCCGGCCGCCCTCTGGGCAGCCGTCTTCGCGGGGCTCTTGATGGTCGTGCCCCGTTACCAGAAGAGGTACCAGGAGTTCGGCCTGAGTCTGCCTTACAACACACAGGTCGCGATGGAGGTGGCCGCCTGGGCCAACACCTACTGGTACGTCCTGTTGCTCTGGTTAGTGATTTTCCTCCCATCGGGCACGGCCATCGCCGTCGCGCTCGGGCGACGGCCAACCCGGGGCTTGAGCCGGCTCTGGTCCGGCGTCATGATCGCCCTGCCGCTATTAGCGGCGGCGCTGCTGGTCTTCGCGATCTACCTGGCCCAGGCGAAGCTCCATGCAGCCCTGTCGGGGTGACTTGAACGCCGGGGGGGGCCTCCTATGATTGGCGGTAGTCTCCAGTGAAGGAAGGGGGCCGCCTTGAAAGAGATCGACTACGCCGCACCGAAGACCGTGGCCGAGGCCGTCGCCCTGTTCGCCGAGAAGGGCGACCGGGCCCGCGCCCTGGCCGGCGGCACCGACATCATCGTGCAAGTACGCGAGAACCGCCGCGACGTGGACCTGCTCGTGGACCTCAAGCACATTCCCGAGGTCAACGAGCTGAGCTGCGATTCCGCCCGCGGGTTGCGCCTCGGGGCGGCGGTGCCGTGCTACCGCATCTACGAGCAGCCCGACATTCCTCGCCTCTACCCCGGCCTGACCGACGCCGCCCTGCTCATCGGCGGCATCCAGATCCAGAGCCGGGCCAGCGTCGGCGGCAACCTGTGCAACGCCTCGCCCGCCGCCGACTCCATCCCGGCGCTGATCGCTCACGAGGCGGTCGCCGTGATCGCCGGCCGCGAGGGGACGCGCGAGGTGGCGGTCGAGAAGTTCTGCACCGCTCCCGGCCGCACTGTCCTGGGCCGCGGCGAGTTCCTGCTCGCGCTCCGCTTGCCGCCGCCGAGGCCGCGCAGCGGCAGCCTCTACGTCCGCTTCATCCCGCGCAACGAGATGGACATCGCCGTCGTCGGCGTGGGCGTCGCGGTGACCCTCGACGAGGGCCGGTCGCGCTGCATCGCCGCCCGGGTGTCGCTCGGGGCGGTGGCGCCGACGCCGCTGCTGGTGCCGGAGGCCGGGGCGGCCCTGGTGAACGGCGCCCTGACCGACGACCATCTGGCGAAGGCGGCGGCGCTGGCGCAGACGGCGGCGCGGCCGATCAGCGACATGCGCGGCGACGCCGACTACCGGCGGCATCTGGTGGGCGTTCTCACGAGGCGGGCGCTGCGCGGCGCCATCGAACGGGCCAGGGAGAGTTGAATCGTGTCCAAGAAGATTCACGTTCAGACGACGATCAACGGCGAGCCGGCCGAGTTCCTGTGCGAGCCGCGGCAGAGCCTCCTCGAAGTGCTGCGCGACGAGCTGCGGCTGACCGGCACCAAGGAAGGCTGCAACAACGGCAACTGCGGCGCGTGCAACGTCATCCTCGACGGCCGGCTGGTCAATTCGTGCCTGGTCCTCGGGGCCGAGGTCCAGGGGAAGACGGTCACGACCATCGAAGGCGTCGCCCCGTCGCAGGGGCTGCACCCCTTGCAGCAGAAGTTCCTCGAACACGCGGCGCTGCAGTGCGGCATCTGCACGCCCGGGTTCATCGTCGCGGCGCGGGCGCTGCTGGAGAAGAAGCCGAACCCGACCGAGGCGGAGGTGCGCCACTGGCTAGCCGGCAACCTGTGCCGCTGCACCGGGTACGACAAGATCATCCGGGCGGTGCTCGACGCCGCCGATTTATCGTTTCGCGCTCGCGCGAACGGACGCGAGCGCGAAACGATAAGTCAAGTCCGCGGAGAATTCCCATGAGCACGAGCACCAACGGCTACAAAGTCATCGGCACCCGTCCCATCCGCCACGACGGCGTGGACAAGGTCACCGGCCGTGCGGTCTACGGCGCCGACGTGCAGATGCCCGGCCTGCTGCACGGCCGCATCCTGCGCAGCCCCATCCCGCACGGCTGCATCAAGAAAATCGACGCGAGCAAGGCCCTCGCCCTGCCCGGCGTCGAGGCCGTCGTCACCGCCGCCGACTTCCCCAACCCCGGCGACAAGATCGCCGAGCTGGGCGAAGGCGCCGTCAATCTGCGGCACCTCAGCAGCAACTGCCTGGCCCGCGGCAAGGTCCTCTACAAGGGGCAGGCCGTCGCCGCCGTCGCCGCCGTCAGCCCGCACGTCGCCGAGGAGGCGCTCAAGCTGATTGCCGTCGAGTACGAGCCGCTGCCGCACGTCACCGACGTGGTCGAGGCCATGCGCGACGGCGCCCCGCTCTTGCACGACGACCTCGTCACCGAGTCGCTCGGCAAGCCGACCGGGAAGCGCTCCAACGTCGCCAAGCACTTTCAATTCAAGATCGGCGACGTCGAAAAGGGCTTCGCCGAGGCGGCCGTCGTCGTCGAGCGCGAGTTCCACACTGCCACGGTCCACCAGGGCTACATCGAGCCGCACGCGGCGACCGCCCTGTGGAGCGCCGACGGCAGCGTCACCATCTGGTGCAGCACGCAGGGAGCGTTCACGGTGCGGGCGCAGATGGCGGAACTCCTCGACCTGCCCGTGTCGCGCATCAAGGCGGTGCCGACCGAGATCGGCGGCGGCTTCGGCGGCAAGATCCGCGTCTACCTCGAGCCGGTCGCGGCGGCCCTGAGCAAGAAGACCGGCCGGCCGGTCAAGATCACCATGAACCGAACCGAAGTCTTCGAGGGGACCGGCCCGACGCCCGGCTCGTACATCAAGGTGAAAATGGGAGCGGATAAGTCCGGCCGGCTCACCGCGGCCCAGGCGTACCTGGCCTACGAGGCCGGCGCCTTCCCCGGCTCGCCGGTCGGGCCCGGCGCCATGTGTATTTTCGCCTGTTACAACATCCCCAACGTCCACATCGACGGCTACGACGTCGTGGTCAACAAGCCGGCCACCTCGGCCTACCGGGCGCCGGGCGCCACCAACGCCGCCTTCGCGTCGGAGACGGTCGTCGATGAGATCTGCGAGAAGCTCAACATTGACCCGCTCGACTTCCGCCTCAAGAACGCGGCCCACGAGGGGACGCGCCGCGCCGACGGCCCAGTCTACCCGCGCATCGGTATGATCGAGACGGTCGAGGCGGCGAAGAAGCACCCGCACTACAACTCTCCCCTCGCCGGACCCAATCGCGGCCGAGGCGTGGCGACGGGTTTCTGGTTCAACTGCGGCTTGAAGTCCAGCGCCACCGCCAGCGTCAACGCCGACGGCACTGTGAGCCTCGTCGAGGGCTCGACCGACATCGGCGGCACGCGCACGTCGATCGCCATGCAGCTCGCCGAGGCGCTGGGCCTCCGCGCCGAGGACGTCCGGCCGGTCGTCGCCGACACCGACATGGTCGGCTACACCGACGTGACCGGCGGCAGCCGCGTCACCTTCGCCACCGGCTGGGCCGCTTACGAGGCCGCGCAGGACATCAAGCGGCAGATGGTCGCTCGCGCCGCCCTGGTCTGGGGAGTCAAGCCGGAGGACGTGTCCTACGACGCCGGCGTGCTGCGCTGCAAGACCGACGACGCCAAGCGCCTCACCTTCAAGGAACTGGCCGAGAAGCTGCACGCCACCGGCGGCACCATCGTCGGCCGGGCGAGCGTCGATCCGACCGGCGTCGGCGGCGGCTTCGCCACCCACGTCGTTGACGTCGAAGTGGATCCCGAAACGGGCAAGGTGACGGTCCTGCGCTACACGGCCGTTCAGGACGTCGGCCAAGCCGTCCACCCGAGCTACGTCGAGGGACAGATGCAGGGCGGGGCGGTGCAGGGGATCGGCTGGGCGCTGAACGAGGAGTACGCGTACAACGCCCGGGGCGAGATGACCAATGCCAGCTTCCTCGATTATCGGATGCCAACCAGCCTCGACCTGCCGATGATCGACACAGTGATGGTGGAGGTGGCGAACCCGGGGCATCCCTACGGGGTGCGCGGCGTCGGCGAGGTGCCGATCGTGCCGCCGCCTGCCGCCCTCGCCAATGCCATCTATCGCGCGGTGGGCGTGCGCATGCAAGAACTACCC
>DATFNV010000340.1:0-22440 GCA_035266225.1 Gemmataceae bacterium | reverse complement strand
CAGGGTGAGGACAAGCGGGGTGCGCTCGGATTCGGGGATGTCAGGCAGCGCCAGGGTCATGCTCCATTCTACGCAGCAGAAAGCCCGGCGCAGCTGCTCTCCCCCAGACTTATTGGGCTGATACGGGCCTCTGACAGAAAGCCAGAAATCACAAGGGCTTGCGGCGAGTGTCGCGTAAAGTTTCGGTGTTCCCGTGGTCAAGCGCCGCAAGTGGTGAATTCTGTTAAAGTTACGGCGACAACCCGTAGACGTTGATGAGCAAGAGTTTTCGCCATAACTACTTGTGCTGTGTTCTGTTGCGGATGGCCGGACACGGGACCACCGAAAGTTTACGGACAGTTCATCCAAGTCTTTTTTTCTCAAGGACTTGTGACAAAAATGCGCCCCGGGACGGGGGCGCGACCTGCCAAAGGGGCCGGCAGGGATATGCTACTCGGCGCGGAGCAAGAAGGGGGTCAGCCACCCAGAACCCTCGTGGAGTCCCGTCATGGCCCGCGCCGCTCGCCGCTCGCAGTAGACCGCTGCCGCCTGCTACCATGTCCTCAACCGCGGCCAGGCCCGCCAGACCCGCTTCCACGACGACGAGGACCGCCGCTCCTTCCTCAAACTGCTGGCCCGCTACCGCGACCGCTTCGAGTGGCGGCTGTACCCTTTGTTTTCCCTTCTCCACCCACCCTGGGCGACAACTCACCCCGACCTGGCCGCCGTTCCGCACGGCGGCCGACCCCGACCGCAGCCCGCAGATGGCGACGGTTTTCCACTGGAATCTTGCGGGGGGCCATTTTACCTCGTGACAGGACGTGTGGATGGGCATGAGTGCGGTTCCCGAGGCCCGTGGAGTTGAATCCCCCGCCGCGCAGGGCGAGGGATCGACGGAGTGGCGCCGGCCGACGGCGAGACGTTACTGGGGCTCCCCCGAAGCCGGCGGAGTTGTGCCTCCGTCACTCGTGCGGGCCGCGTGACGGACGATCCCCTGCCAGTCGATCTGGTCGGGCGACAGACCGCGGTCGCGCTCCGCGAGGGCCAGGGAGAGGGCCGCCGACCACGCCAAACCGTGCCAGTCCAGTCCGAGGCGCTCTCGGGCACTATCCAGCTCGGCCAGGGCACGGACTGAGACATCATCTCGGATTCGGGGCGTGTCCGTCATGGGAACACTCTCTGCAAAGGGTGGCCGACCACTTATTCCCCGTCTGGGTCGTTTGCTGCCACAACGCCTCCATCTGCGCGGCCAGGTCGGGCAGGTCCACCTGAGGAGGCAGCGATGACGGCGACATCTCGCGAGGCGCTCCCTATTCCTCCGCGCGGCCCGCGCCCGCCGTCGGCAGCCACTCCCGAACGGCCTTCCGGGGCACACCATCGCGGTAGGTGATGACATCGAGAATCTGTTCATCATGGTACTTTCCGCAGATTATACCATCGCCATTGGAAAACCGACGTTTAGCCGCGCGCGCGCTGGTAGTGACCCGATTTATCGGGTCCTTCGGGTGAGACGACCGCATAAATGCGGTCACTACCAGCGCGCTCGCGGCTAAACCACCGGAAATGGAACGACGCCTGTATACCAGGCGACGGCCGGCCTTCCCAGGAAGAAAGAGGTTGCAACTCACTTCGACAGCGCGACCGTTGCTTGTTCCGCGGCGCCGTTGAGCGCGTGTGGTCCGGCGACGGCCGGGTGCGGCTCCGCCGGCTGAGCGGCCACGTCCCGCGCCTTGGGGCTGCCGATCCAGTAGGCACCGGCGACGAAGAGCGCTCCGCCGATGATGTTGCCCAGCGTCGCCAGGCCGAGGTTGTAGGCGTAGCCGCCCCAGGTGATTTCGGGGCCGTGCGGGATCAGCAGGCCGAGCATCAGGCCGCACATGTTGGCGATGCTGTGCTCGTAGCCGCTGGTGATGAACGTGAACATGCACCACCAGATGAGCAGGATCCGCGCCGTCTCACTCTTGACCCGGGCCGCCATCCACACGCCCAGGCAGACGAACCAGTTGGCCAGCACCGCCCGCCAGAGCAGCTGCTCCCACGGCAGGTTCATCTTCGTGGCGACCAGCTTCTGCACGAAGGCGTTGATCGGCCCGAACGTGCTCTCGTCCAGCAGCCCGGCGCGGACGACCAGGAAGGCGACGAGCACGCTGCCGGCCAGGTTGCCGATCCAGGTCCACAGCCAGTTGGACAGCAGGTCGCGCCCCCGGGCCTTGCGCGACAGCACGCCGAGGGTCAGCACCAGGTTGCTGCCGGTGAACAGCTCGGAGCCGGCGAAGACCACGATGGTCAAGGCGCCGCCGAAGCAGACGCCCATCGCCAGCCGCACCACGCCCGGCGAAGCCGCCGCCAGCGAGCCGCCGATGGTGAAGATCAGCACGATGGCCGCGCCGACGTACATGCCGGCCAGGGCCGAGCGGACCAGGTGGCCGACCAGCGAGCGCCGTTGCGCCTCCAGCTTGGCCACCGCCTGACCCGTCAAGGTTTGCACCGCTTCGGTGTACATGAACATTGTCCCCGATAGGAAACGTGCGAAGCCGCAAGCGGCCGGGATGTCAGCGCGGCAAGTAACTCACCAGCGGTTCCAGCACCTCCGCCAGCCGCTCACACGGCACGTCGTACATGACGTCGGTGGCGACGACCGGCACCGGCCCGGTCTTCCCCTTGATGCTGACGTGAGCGGCGTCCACGACCTCGCCGTTGACGCGCGCGCGGCACCCCTGCAGGCCGATCGTCGCCACCTGATGCAGGCCGCAGCCGGCGGCGCAGCCCGACCAGTGGATCGTCAAGGGCTGCAACTTCCGCCCCTCCGTGCGCCGCTCCAGTTCCTTCGCCACCTGCATCGCCCAGCCCTTCGTCTCGATCAGCGCCAGCGGGCAGTAGTCGATGCCCGTGCAGGCCACCAACCCGCGCAGGATCGGCGACGGGTCGTAGGGCAGCTCCTTAAAGATCGGCTCGTCCGACAGGGCGCCGACGCGCGACTCCGGGATGTTGGTCACGACGAGGTTCTGCCCGACCGTGACGCGGACCTCGCCGGTGCCGTAGCGCTCGGCCAGGTCGGCCACGCCGCGCAACTGCGCCGTCGTGATCCGCCCCACCGGCACGTTGAGGCCCACGGAATAGAGTTGCGGCTGAAGGGCATTGGGCGAGTGCTGTTGCGGGTTGATGCCCAGGTGGTCGGCGTGGTGCTTCTTGCGCATGTCGGTGCCGGCCTTGAGCAGCGGCCGCTCCCAGCGCCGCTCCAACTCCTGGCGGAACCAGCGGATGCCGCGGTCCTCGATCAGGAAGGCTAGGCGGGCGCGGTTGCGGGCCCCCCGCGCGCCGTGGTCGCGGAAGATCGCCGTTATCCCCAGCGCCAACCGCGCCGCTTCCTCCTGGCGGGCGAACACGTCCAGAGGCGTCGCCGGCCGGAAACCACCGGAGCCCTGCTTGCCGCCGACCAGCACGTTGAAGCCCTTGACCTGCTGCCCCTCCAACTCGCGGAACGCCGGCACCAGCGCGATGTCCTGGGTCTCCGTGTGGCAGCAGTTCTCCATGCAGCCGGTGATCGTCACGTTAAACTTGCGCGGCAGGTTGGTGAAGTCGCGGTTACCGACGAAGAGGCGCGTGTACTCGTGGACCACCGGCGAGGCGTCGAACAACTCGTGCGGCGTCAGGCCGGCCACCGGGCAGCCGCACACGCCGCGGACGTTGTCCAGCCCGGTCTGCAAGGTGTTCAGGCCGACCTCGTCGAGCCGCCGCCAAATTTCCTCCACGTCGGCCAGGGTGAACCAGCGCAATTGAATCTGCTGCCGCGTCGTCAGGTCGGCGAAGCCCTTGCCGAACTGGTCGGACAGGTCGGCGATGACGCGGAGTTGGCGGGCGTTGGCCTGGCCGGCGTTGAAGCGGATGCGCAGCATGAAATGGCCCGGCGTCGGCTTGCGGAAGAACAGGCCGTGCCACTTGGCTCGCTGCTTGTCGTCCTCGGTCAACTCGGCCCAGTTGTTGTTCGGGGCGTGCCGCAGCAGGTCCGGCAGGCAGTCGAGGCCGTCCTTCTCCTCTTTCATGATCTCGATCTTGTTCTTCGCCGGCGCCTTGCCCGCCCGGGGGCCATAGGCGTCGATGAGCTGCGCCAGGAGCGGCTGGCAGGTGCCGCAGCCGGTGCCGGCCCGCGTGCCTTCGCCGACCGCCTGGACACTGCACTTGCCGGCGCGGATCGCCTCGACGATCTTCCCCTTATTGACCTCGTTGCAGTTGCAGATCTGCGTGTCGTCCGCGAGCGCGGTCAGGTCGGCGCCGCCGCCCGACTGGAGCAGGGCGTCGCGGGCGCTCTCCCCCGCCAGGAGGTCGAAGGCCGGCGCGGTCAGCGGCTCGGCGCTCTTGAACAGGCGCAGCAGCTGGCCGGTCGGGTCGGCGGCCCCGAGCACCACGGCCCCGGCGATGCGGTTGTCGCGCAGTACCAGCTTCTTGTAGATGCCGCGCGCCGGGTCGAAATGGCTGACGACCTCGCAGTCAGGGCCGGTCGCGTGGACGTCGCCCATCGAGAGCAGATCGACGCCCATCACCTTGAGCGTCGTGGCCAGGCGCGACCCCGCGTAGGCCGAGCCCGGGTTCGCCCCGGTCAGCACGTCGGCCAGGACGCGCGCCTGCTCGTAGACCGGATCGACGAGGCCGTACACCTTGCCGCGGTGCTGGGCGCACTCGCCGACGGCGAACGCGGCCGGGTCGTTGGTGCGGAGCTGGTCGTCCACGACGACGGCCCGCTCGACGGCCAACCCCGCCTCCTTCGCCACCTCGACGTTCGGCCGGATGCCGCAGCTGATGACCACCATGTCGGCGTCGAGAACGCTCCCGTCCGCGAAGCGCACGCCCTTCACCACGCCTCCCTCGGCGACCAGCGCCGCGGCCGCCGTGCCGCACAGCACGCGGACGCCCATCGCTTCGAGCTTGCGCTTCAGGAGTTCGCCACCGGCGGGGTCGAGCTGCTGCACCATCAGGTGCGGGGCGATCTCGATGACGGTCACCTGGAGGCCGTGGCTGAGCAGCCCGCGCGCCGCCTCCAACCCAAGCAGTCCGCCGCCGAGGACCACCGCCGTGTCGCATTCCTGGGCGTAGGAGGCGATGGCGTGGCAGTCGTCGAGGGTGCGGAAGACGAAGACGCCCTGCTGATCGGACCCCTCCAGCGGCGGCACGAACGGCCGCGATCCCGTGGCGATGACGAGGCGGTCGTAGGGCTCGACGACCTTGCCGCCACCGCCGACCACCACGCGCTCGCGGCGGTCGATCGTCTCGGCCTTGACGCCGGCATGAACGTAGACGCCGCGCTGGTCGTACCACTCCAGCGGGTTGAGCCAGATGCGGGTGGGATCGGCGAACCCGCCGAGATACGTGGAGAGAAGGATCCTATTGTAGGTGCCGTGAGGCTCGGCACCGAACATGCGGATGTGGTAGCGTTCCGGGTCGCGGGCCAGGACTTCTTCGACGACCTTGCCGCCGGCCATGCCGGTCCCGAGGACCACAAGCGTTTCACGTGCGGCTCGGATCATGGGGGAAGCTCCGGGGGCCGGTGGGACGACGGGCGCGCAGGAAGAACGGCGACGCATCGCTCAGAAACCACACGGTGGTTCGAGCGAGCGCCGGCTCACACGTCAGAGATCATCCTGGCCGGCCCGGGTGGAGAGGTTCCGGGAGAGGGTGGAACGCGGGTGGGATGCCAGGTCGGGCCGGGGTGCGAGGCGGTCCGATCATCACGCGCAATCGTTACGGTCACAGCGGCTGGAGCCGCATGGTCGTGTGAGAGTGGGCAATCGCCATGCCAAGGCGGAAAGCGGGCGACGCCCGGCGCGGGAAAGCCTTGAAACCAAAGGAGTATGGCGTTGTCCGTAATGAGGACCGGCAGCGTGAAACTCTCGCCGCGGTGCCCAGGAATTAAGCAAGCGCTGCGCGATCGTGGTCAGCGCCGGGCAGTTCTCTTGGCGGGGCGCGGGCCCCCGGTTATGCTGCGTTAGATGAACCCGGTGATGGTGTGCCGTTTCCGCCGTCGATTTATCGATTCGCGAGACGAGGAATCGACGCCGCCGTCGATTTATCGTTTCGCGAAACGATGAATCGACGGCGGCCGCTAAACCGGCAGGTTCGGGCGACGGGGAGGGGACGCGGTGGACGAGCGAAAAGTTCGGACTTCCTTGCAGGGCGTGCTCGGCTACCTCAATTTCTCCGAGGGCCGGCCGGACCCGCGTGTCACCCGCCAGATCGATGACGCTTACGCCTCCCTCGCAGAGCAGGGCGTCGCCGAGCCGTGGGCGGGGCTGCAGGAATGGCTGCGCGCCGACCTGGCGTCCCTGAAGACCACGGGCGGCGCTTTTCAGAACGCCGCCCAGGCCGAGGCGGTGGTGGGGCTGGTGTTCGGCCAGGTGCTGCCCGAGTACCGCCGCTTTCACGCCGACCTGCTCTTCCACCAGGGCGAGCGCGACCTGTTTCAGCCGTTCTTTCTCGCACGTGTCCTCGAAGCGGTGCTGAGCCAGGGCGGGCCGTGGGGCGAGGAACGGCGCGTCGTCGCCGGGGCGCTGCGGCAGCTCAACGACTTCGCCGGACATCGGCCGGTGGCCATCCTGGAAACGAGGCCGCGCGGCGAGCCCTACGAGCACGAGAAGGTCCGCCCCATCCCGCTGTACGTCCGCGGCGCCGGGGTGGCGCACGGCTGCTACCACGACCTGGTCGCCAAGGGGCTGGAACTCCTGGCCGCCACCCACCGCGACCTGTTGGCCGAGGGCGGTTTCGATCCGCAATTGCTCGACGAATTGGCCCTTGACCCACGGGCCTTCGACTTCGCCCACCCCGTCAACCGCCGGCCGAACTACGCCTTCGGCGAGTGGGACGCCAACCACATCGATAACCAGGGCCGCTACCGCCGCTACGTCGCCCGGCAGATCACGCTCGACGCCCTTCTCGACCGCGTCGTCAACCCCGGCGGACTGGAGCGGTCCGAGGCGCTGGTCGAGGCGGCCGCGGTGTTCGCCGGCACGCTGCTGATGGCGACCGCCATGAGCGGCAACGGCCCCGGCGCTTACGACTCGGCGACGACGCTGGCCACCCTGGTGCCGCGCGTGGCCCGGCTGCGCGACTCCTTCTACACCCACCTCCTCAACCGGCTGGGCGACACCGGTCCGCACGGCGGCCGTCTGCGCCAGGAGGCGACGGCCCTGCGGCAGCCGTTCGGCGGGGCCCGGCAGCACCTCAACGCCTACTTGGCCCGGCAGCGCGCGTTGCAGATGCAGCAACGGCACCTGTCGCTGCTCTTCGCCGACATGGGCTATCCCGACGACGCCCGACAGGAAGCCGCGCGCATCCCCGCGGCGTCGGTGCGGATGATGAGCGAGATTCACGGCCGGCTCAGCGCGGGCGCCCTGCTGGTGGAGCGCGAGGAGCTGGCGGAAGCGGCTCGGCTGTTGCCGGAGGTCGAGGAGCTGCTGCAGGGCGGCATCGACTGCGGGGCGCTCGCCGACCCGTGGAACGTCCTGGGTTTCCAGGGACTCTTCCCGATCTTCACCTCGCGCGAGGACGCCGTGCGCGACCAGCGGGTCCACGAATTGGTCGGCGCCGTGGAGCGGCTATTCACCCTGCACGCCCGGGTGCTGAGCGAGGCGGCGGCGCACGGCGACGGGGCGCTGGCGGAGTCGGTTTCGGCCGGCATGAAGCGGCTGGCGGCGTGGTGGGACCGCTTCGCGACGACCGGCGTCAGCGAAGTGCGGCCGGTCCACGGCGGCGAGGCGGTGGCCTCGGCCGCGCAGGTGGCCGAGGCCCTGGCGCGCTGGCACCAGCGCGGCCAGGCCAGCGCCGACCTGGCCTTCTGGCGCGAACATATGGAGAATTTCCGCTCGCCCAAGTCGTTCGCCCTCGTCCTCGGGGCGCTCCTGCACAAGGCCGATTACCGGGCCGCGATGGGCCTGCTGGTCAACTGGGCGAGCCAGGCCGAGCAGATGCCGTTGGAGAGCGGCGAGCATTCGTTCCACGCGCTGGCCCTGCAATGGATGCTCGCCGCCACCTCGGGGACCGCGGAGCGGCGCTCGTCCTCGCCGGAGGCCTGGCCGCTGGTGCGCCGCTTCGTCGATTACCTGGAGGCCAACGCGGAGGAATACTGGCAGGTGCCGGTGCTGGAGCTGGGCGGAGCGGCCGAGGCGGACGTCGATGAGGAGGACGACCTCTTCGGCGCTGCCTACGAGGGCGTGACCTACCAGGACACCACGGACGACCGCGAGGGGGAGGTTTCCGACGGCGGCGCGGAGCGCGACGAGTTCGACCTGGAGGCCGAGGGCGAACGGCTGACGCAGCGGCTGCACTTCCTGACGACGGTGGCCCGGCTGTGGCACATCGCGGCGCGGCGGCCGCCGGAGGGGGCGCCCACCCCGGAGCGCGACGAGGTGCTGGCCCGCTGGTTGACGGCGGCGCGCGAGAACCGAGGCCGCCTGATGGCCCTGCTCGACGCGGTCCACGCCCACCCCGTGCCGGAGCCGGTCGGCGCCTTCGACTCGCTGGTGCAGTTCGACCGCCGCCGCCTGCTCAAGGACCAGCTGCTGCACACCCTCATCGGCACCTGCCTGGAGACGGAGCTGGCCGTCGGCGGCCTCGAAGGCGCCCTGCACGGCGACGGCCGCGAGCCGCCCGTCAGCGCCAGCGGCTCGCCGTACTCCGCCCCGTGGGGCCCGTTGGCGATCCGCCTGGAGCGCGACATCCAGCGACGCGACCCGGAGGCGGTGCGGGGGGTGCTGCCGGCTTTCCTGCGCGTCTTCCGCGAGGAGCCGCTCCTGTTCACGCCCCTCTCGGAAGGCGGCGACCCGCGGCTGGTGCTGCGGGCGCGGCTGGCACAATCGGTCGTGCGGGCACTGGCGACGGTCCTGCCACGGCTGGGCCTCCTGCGCGAGACGTATCACGTCCTGCGGACGGCGCGCGGCATGGAGCTGGCCCACCCGCCGCAGGGGCGCGGCGTCACGGAGTTCAACGAGCTTTACCAGGCGGCTTACCGCGGCTGCGTCGAGTGCGTCGTCGCCTCCTCGGCGGAGTGGGGGGCGGAGCACGGCGACGACAAGACGCTGGTGGACCTGCTCGACACGCTGACGACGCCATTGCTCAGTCTATGGATCGACCACGCCAATTCCCTGCGGTTCTCAACCCTGGAGGCGGTGGCGGGCGGGGCGGAGTGGGCGGCGCTGCGCGAGTTCATCAAGCAGTACGGCCGTGACCTGTTCGACTTCCGCTTCCTGGCGCTGGCCAACCTCCGCGCCATCCTGCACCACGGGCTCGGCGCCTGGCTCGATTACCAGCGCGAGAACCCCGACCCGCTGCACCCGATCCGGCTCATCGACGACCTCGGCCGGGGCATCTCGCGGGAGGAGGCGGCGGCGCGGCTCGGCGTGATCCTCCAGGCGGTGGTCGAGAATTACGAGGAGTACAAGGACTTCAACCAGACGACGGCGCAGTCCGACGATGGCGGCAGCCTGTACATCCTGCTCGACTTCCTGCGGCTGAAGGCGAGCTACGAGCGGCAGGCCTGGCACTACCGGCCCGTGGCCCTGGTCCACGAGGTACTGGCGCGGCAAGGGCGGACGGAAGCGGCGGTCGGCTGGGAGGACGATTTCACCCCGCTGGCGCAGGAGTCGGCCGCGGGTTACCTGGAAGAACTGGCCCGGCTGGAGCGCGAGCACCGGGTGCGCCTGTCCACCGTGGCCGACCGCATCCGGGAGGGCTTCGTCAGGCCGCTGGCGCTGGACCGACTCTGCGCCCTGATCGAGCCGGCGGTCCGGCAGGCGCGGGGGCCGGGCGCCCGGCCGGCGTTCGAGCGCTTGCGGCGGGAGTTGCAGCCGTTTGCCGCCTCGCCGACCGGGGCCGGCCTCGACGTGCCGCACTGGCTACGCCGCCTCGAGGGGGAGGTGTACCGGGTGCGGGCGACGCACAGCGCGGTCGCCGTCTTGGCGGAGGGGTTGTTTTCCACCCCCCAGCGGGCCGTCCCCTACGAGGAAGTGCAGCGGCAGTTGCAGGACCTCGAGAGGCCCCCGGAGGAGTAGGGGCGAGACCCCGTTCGTCAGGCGCCGGCCTCCCGCAGCGCACGGTCCAGTTTGTCCACAGTCCCCACGTTAGGTGCATTTTTTCCGCTCTCGATGCGGCTGACCGTCTCCTGGCGGACGCCGGCGCGCTCGGCCAACTCCGCCTGCGTCCAGCCCGCCTGCTGGCGCCGCCGGATGATCTGCCGTGCGAGGATAGTCCGCAGCGCCTCCGCCGCCGGGTAGTTGCCGTCGGAATCCGGCGCCGGAAACGCCGGCATCATTGCGGGCGGCGCCACCTCCTGCTCCCGGCCGTTCAATTCCTTCTTGAGCCCACGGACCTCCGCGCGCAGGCGCACCACCTCGGACCTGAGCCGGGCCATCTCCTCTTCCGGGGTGAGGGGCGGCATACTGGGCTTGCGCTTGAATTTGTGATA
Organism: Gemmataceae bacterium; assembly: GCA_035266225.1. GTDB lineage: Bacteria > Planctomycetota > Planctomycetia > Gemmatales > Gemmataceae > DATFNV01. The sequence goes on along the minus strand of DATFNV010000340.1, from coordinate 12,011 downwards.
TTTCATGGCCTGTTACTCCTCGTAGAAGCCATCGCGGTGCCCGGCCTTCTCGACGATCACCTTGACCTCGATGACCTCTTCTTCCTCGAACACCTTCTTGCCCTTCCTGACCGATTCCACGCGCACCGTCGTCCGCCTTTGCTCGACCCGGAACTGAAGCCGATAGTCGCCCGTCCGCAGGCGGTAGTGCCCGGCCAGGTCACCCCGTAGGCTCTTGACGCCGCTGACGTTCGGCCACTGCCCGAGGCGGACGACGAGCCGCTCCATGCGCGCGACGATGGGCGCCGGCAATTCCGCGATGTCGCCCGCCGCGTCGGGGGTCAGGACGACGGTGGCCATACGGGCAGCATGACGGGCTATGACATTTTTGTCAAGCGAGGAGGGACGATTATCCCGCCTGATGCATCGGGTGGTGAGGCTGGGCCATGCGCGCCAGGAGGTTGGTGTCGAGGAGGACCCTCATTCACCCCGTCCCTCGTAGATGCTCTCGCGACTGTCATCGGCGATGGTAGACAGGGTCGGGTGGCTCGCGGCCCACGCGCGCAACTCGGCCTCCCACTCGTCGGCGCTGGGCCGGCTGGGCGGCGGCTCCGCGCCGAGCGATTCTTCGGCGAGCCGCCGGAGATAGTCCTCCAGGGATTGACCCTCCTGGGCGGCCTTTTCTCGAAGGCGCCGCTCGATCTCCGGAGCCAGATTGAGGATAACGCCCATGTTCGGTCTCCTTTCGTTCGGGGGCTCCCTGCGCGGCCCCACCTGGATGATACTCATCCCCATGAAAGGAGCGAAAGGGCAAACGCTACTTCGCCGGGTGATGCTTCTCCGAGGGCTTGTCGGTGCGACTCTTGTGACCGCACTCGCCCTTGGGGGGTAGCGGCCTTGCGTGGATGCCCATCGGCTGGCCTGTCGTCCTCACGCGGACAGCCGCAGGGCCGTTTCGACGGCCTCGTCGCGGACATGGCGCAGCAGCCGGTCCCACGCGGCGCCGTTGGCTGGCACGTCGGCGCCGGCCTTCTCCAGTTCCTCGAGCAGCGCGGCGGCGCTGGGGTAGCGGGCCTCGGCTGTCTCGCCGGTGAGCCGCCGCACGACCGCCTGCAGCGCTTCGGGCAGCGGCTTCGGCTTCGGCCCCTTGCGCCCCTCGGCCAACTCCACCCAGCCGGCGGCGATCCGGCCCAGGGCCGCGAGGTCGGCCGTGGCGTCCCCCTCCTCGGCCGTGGGCGGCACTCGCAGCCAGGCGGGCTCGCCGGCGCCGCACAACTTCGCCGTCCCGTCGGCGGTCAGGATGATCGACGCGGCGTCGAGACGGCCGTGCGCCAGCCCCGCCTGGTGCAGCGTGTGCAGGCCGAGCGCCCCCTGGCAGACCAGGCGATACCACACGCCCGGCACCGCCGCCAACGGCGGCCAGTCGCCGCTCGGTAGGCCGGTCAGCCACTCCTGCAACACTGCTGGTCGATCCGCAATCTCCAGTACCTCCAGCGTCGCGGCGAGGTGCGGGTGGCTCACGGCGGCGACGGCGGCGAAACGCTGGCGGAACTCGTCGGGGTGGACCGCGTCCTGCATCTCCACCTCGCTCAGGTGGCGCAGGATCGCCTCCTGTCCGCGGCGCGGGTCGAAGACGCGGTACACCACCTCGCGCGGCGTCGCCCGCAGCCGGTCGATCAGGCGGAAGGGGCCCAGCACAAGGCCGTCGAGGTTGCCCGCCTCGATCAGCGCCATCTGGTACAGCGTCAGGTATCCGCCCGCCAGCAGCAGCTGCCGCAGCGAGCGCCGCTGCCGCCGAGCCTCGACCAGCAGCGCCGTCAGCGTCTCGGCATCGACCAATTCCAGCGAGCGCAGCAGGTCGCCGAGCTTCTGATCGCCGGGGTCGATCGCGGTGGTCATCGTCAGAATGCTGCCCTCCGGCACCGACTGCTCCGTACCCACCGCGGAGTCGTCCTGCCGCGCCTCCTCCTCGGCCCGGCCGGTCAATTCGCGGAGCTTGTGGCGATACCACTCGCGCATGTCTTCGAGATGCTGCTCGACCTCGCCGCGGCGCTCGGCCACCAGCCGCTGCTGTTCCTCCAGTTGCTCGGCCTGTTTGGCCAGGCGCGCCGACGTGGCGTCCACCTGCCGCGCCTGTTCGTCCACCTCGGCGAGGCGGCGCTCCAGGCGCGTCTCGCCGCTGGCCAGAAGGCGCTTCATCTCGGCGACCTGCGCCTGCCAGTCGATGAGCTGCTGCCGGAAGGCCGCCACCGCCAGTCGGTGGTCGTCGCGCTCGCGGTGCAGCGATACCTCCTGGCGGCGCACGCGCTCGGCCTCGGCCTGCACCTGCGTCCGCAGCGCTTCCAGGTCGGCGCGCGCGTCCCGGGCGTAGGCGTGCAGCTCGCCGAGGTGTTCGCGCAGCTGCTCGCGCGCCTGGGCCAGGCGCTCCGCGGCCGCGCTCGCCCGCGCCTCCAGTTCGGGGAACCTCTGCTGCAACTCGGCGACCTCCAGGCGGGCGGCGTCGAAGGCGCCGCGGGCGCGCGCCCGCGCCTCGGCGGCCTCGCGCCCCTCGGCCTCCAGGCGGGCGCGTTCCTCGAGCAGCGCCTTGCGCTCGCCGCCGACGGTTCGGCCCGCCTCCTTGAGGCGCTCGACGTTCCGCGCCAGCGCCTGCTCGCGCCGCTCCAGCTCCGCGGCCCGGCCGTCGAGTTCCTGGCGGGCCACGGCCAGCGCCGCCTGCATCCGGCCGCGCTCGGCCTCGACTTCCGCCCGCCGCGCTTCCGCGGCGGCCAGCGCCTCCTCGTGCGCGCGCCGCCGCTCCTCCTGCCCCTTCTGCCCGGCGGCGATCTCCTCGGAGCGGCGGCGCAACTGCTCCTGCAAGGCCGCAAGCCCCTGCTCCGACTGCGAGAGCGCGGCGTCCCGGTCGCGCAGCGCCTGCCGTTCCGCGGCGAGGCGCTCTTGCAACTCGCGGACCTGGTCTGACCGGCCGCGCAGCAACCCGTTCTGCTCGGCCTGCTGGGCGGCGAGGACGTCGAGCTGCTGCTCGCGCTGGCGCAGCCTGGCCTGCTGAGCCGCCAGCGCCTCCTGAGCTTCGCGCAGGCGGGCGACGGCCGACTCCATCAGCCCGCCCCGCTCCTGCTGCCGCTGCGCCTCCTCAGCCCGCACCGTCTGCTCGGCCTCTAATTCCTCCCGCAATTGTTGTACTTCCTGCGCGCGCCGGCGCAGGTCGGTCTCGGTTTCTTCCTGGCGGGCGCGCACGTCGGCCAGCTGCTCCTCCTCGCGGCGCACCTCCTCGCGGATGCGCTCCAGGCGGGTGCGCAGGGCGGCGAGCATCGCCTGCTGTCCTTCCAAGGCCGCCGACCGCTGCAGGAGTTGCGCCGCCGTCGCTTCCTGCTCCGTCTTCCGCGCCGCCAACTGCTCGGCGTCGCCGGCCAACTTCACGTGCCAGGCGTCGAGGTCGGTCGCCTGTTCCTCCAGCTCGCGCGTGTCGCGCTGCAATTGCTCGAAGCGCTTGTCGATCTCCAGCGCGTCGGCCCGCAGCCGCTTCTCGCGCTCCTCCAGCGCCGCCTGGGAGCGGTCCAGCCGGGCGAGCGCGGCCTGGTGCTCGGCCTGGCTCTTCTCCAGCGCCTGACGCTCCTCGGCCAGCTTCTGCTCTCGCGCCTCCCCCGCCGCCAACCTGTCCGCGACGTCTCGGCGCAATTCCTCCTCGCGCGCGGCGAAAAGCCGGTGCTGCTCGTCGAGCAACTGCCGCTCCCGAGCCAACTCCTCAGCGCGGGCGTCGAGCTGCGCCTTGCGGACCGATTCTTCCTCGCGGCGGACGGCGACGGCGCGACCCTCGGCCTCGACCTGTCCCTTGCGCTCCTGCACCTTGCGCGCGGCCCGGCGGATCGCCTCGTGCAGGCCGGCTAGGCGGTCGCGGCGCAGGCGGTAGCGGTCGTAAAGCTGCTGGCGGACGTCGGCCAACTCACGCCGCGTGGCGGCGATCTCCTCCTGCTGCCGCCGGCACTCCTGCTCGACCTGCTCGCGCCGCTGGTACCAGATGACGCGGTCGGTTTCGAGTTCCTCCGTCTGCTCCTGAAGCTGCTTCGCCAGGGCGTCCAGGTGGCCGGCCCGTTCGTCCAGGTCGGTCGGCGCCAGCGGCAGCAGGCGCACCGCCGGCTCGCGGACCCGGGCGACCGGCGTGATCCGCACGAGCAGTTCGACGGCGCCGAGGGTGATGCGATCGCCGTCGGCGAGTGCCTGGGTGCCGGCGGGCTGGCTGTTGACGAGGAGGGCGCCGATGGGGGCGAGCTTGCGCAACTCGACGCCGTCGGTTCGGCGCGTGAGGAGACAGCACACCGCGGGGAGGGCGGCGCCGGGCAGGCGCAGGTCGCAGCCGGGAACGGTGCCGACGAGAAAGCTGACCGAGGCGACGTCGTGCGGGATCGGCGGCGCCGAGCCGTGCCGCAGCTCGAGGCGCAGCGCCGGCAAACCGTCCGCGGGTACGGCGGCGGGGTGGACGGCCGGATGTGGAGAAGGTTGTGCCATACCGAGCAAGAGCGGGTGGTTCCGTCCACCGGCGTCGCAGACGGCACGACGCCCGGCGGATTGGACCCGATTTGGTCCGTTTTGGGAAGCCCGACTTGTGCGCCGCCGCGGCCGCCGCTATAGCGAGTCGCCAGGCCGGAGCACTGCTTTTCCCGGAGGCCGTCATGGGACGAAGGTTGTGGTTCCGCGGGGCGTTGCTGGCCGTCGGGCTTCTGCTGGGCCCGTTGCTCTCGGGGTGCTTCGTCCCCCTCGGCGCCGCCTGGCCGAACGTCGCCGTCACCCCGGCCTTACAGGTCAGCGCCTCCAACGATCAGGTGCATGCCTTCCGCGTCGCGGTGAGGGAGGTTGACGCCACCATCGAGTTTCACGAGCCCGGCGAGTACGTCCTGAGGGAGGTGCCCGTCTTCGCCGGCGGTTGGGTCTCCCCGCAGGCCGACGTCGGCTGCGACTACGGCTGGTACTGGAACTGCATCGCCCTGTCTTACTGGAAACTGAAGCAGCACACGGTGATGGTGCGGCTGTACCGGCCGGGATGTCAGACGGTCGAAGTGGGGGCGTGGGACTTGCCGCACGAGGTGAAGTGGACCGGGGTGGCGGACCTGGCGGGACAGGAGAAGGCCGTCGATGACCTCGTGTGTCCGGGGACGGCCGACTTCTGGCAAGACGTGCTGGGTCAGGAGGGCGGGGGGGCCGCGCGGCATGGGGTGGTGTTCCGCTGCCTCGCCGCCGGGTCGAAGTCGCCGGAGCATCGGAAAGCCTTGCTCTTCGCCGCCTCGGAGTACAAGCGCCTGGCGAAGGCCGCACCCCCCGACCCGACGTCGCGGGCCATCGCCGAGCGGATGGAGAAGAAGGCGGCGTTCTTGGGCGAACTGGCCGAGAAGTGACCCCCGCCGGACGATTCTGGTCGCCGGATCGCCATTCCCTTTCTTCTCGCAGATTTTGCTTTTCGCTTGCAATTGAGCTATAAGAGCCTGAGTCCCTTTGTGGGCGGCGGAACCAGTTCCCCCTCGGTGGCGTCGTCCGTGTTCGACTCGGTTGTGCCAGGAGCCCCCCCTTGAGCACTCAGAAATGCTCCCTGCTTGTGGTGGATGACGAGTCGTACCTCCTCCCTCCCCTGTCGGCCCTCCTCGCGAACGACTTCGAGGTGCTGACGGCCGACAGCGCCGACGCCGCCCAGCGAATCCTTTCCGCCCGGCCCGTGGACATCATTCTGAGCGACCAGAAGATGCCCCGCATGACCGGCGTGCAGTTGCTCGAATGGGTGCGGCACCAGTCGCCGCACACCGTGCGCCTCCTCATGACCGGCTACGCCGAGCACGAGGACGCCGTCGAGGCGATCAACCGCGGCCAAGTCTACTACTACCTGCTCAAGCCTTGGCGCATCGAAGAACTGCTGCAAATCCTCCGCAACGCCGCCGAGAAATTCCAGCTGGAGCGCCGCCAGGAAAGCCTCCTGGAGGAGCTGCGCCAGCACAAGATGATGCTGGAACGGCACGTCGCCGAACGGACGCACGAGCTGAAGGAGGCCAACTGCCAGCTCGAGCGTGCCCTGAAGGAGATGGAGAAGCTGGCGCTCACCGACCCGCTGACCGGGTTGCTGAACCGCCGGGCCATCGAGGACATCGCCACCAGCGAGCTGCGCCGCCACGCCCGCTACCGCGGCCACCTGGCGATGGGCATCATCGACGTGGACCACTTCAAGCAGATCAACGAGAACTACCTCTACCCCGGCGGCGACTTCGTGCTGGTCCATCTGACGCGCGTCCTCAACGGCCTGCTGCGCACGGTGGACAGCATCGGCCGTATCGGCGGCGAGGAGTTCCTCGTCGTGGCCCCGGAAACGACCGCCGAGGGGGCCGTCGTCCTGGCGGAGCGCCTCCGCGCGACGGTGCAGCAGACGGAGTTCGTGTACAACGGGGCGACGGTGCCGGTGACGGTGAGCGTCGGTTTCGCGGTGGCGGAGCCCGAGTCGCGGGCCGACTACAAGCGTATGAAGCTGCTGGCGTCCGCGACGGTCCACCAGGCCAAGGCGGCCGGGCGCAACCAGATCGTGGTGCGCGTCCTGGAGCCGCAGCCGGCCGCCGAAGTCGCTGTGACTGGTGGCTAGAAAAGACAGCACGCGGATCCTTTACAAACTGTAACAACAATGTCTTCGCCGCTTGCGGCTTCGCAATCGTTCCTGCGAAGCCGCAAGCGGCGAAGACAGTGTCGTTACAGTTTCTTACTCGCCAGTCGTCCAGGGCAGCGTGAGCGTCAGCAATTCTCCCAGGGCGAGTGCGAGTTGCTCGGCGGCGTGGCGCGTCTGCCGGGCCAGGCGCCATATCTGCGGCACCAGGCCGGGCGAGGCGGCGGTCGCGGCCAGCAGCCGCAACGGCGCCACGCGCCCCCCGTTCAGGCACGCCACCAGTTTCGGCGACAGCGGCGTCTGGCAATCGTCCGACACGGCCCGGACGCAGCCGAACGGCACGTCCGCGCGGCGGCAGGCCTCCGCGACCGCCGCCGACTCCATGTCCACCACGCCCGCGCCGTGCTGCGCCGCCAGCGCCCGCTTGTCCTCGACGGCGCCGACGAGGTGCGGCACGCAGAGCAGCCGGTCGCGGTGCAGCGGCGGCTGCCATTCTCCCGCGGCCAGAAAGCCCGGCCAGGGTACCGGCCAGGTCTTGCCCGCCGCGACCACTTCCTCGGCCACGACCACGTCGCCGACTCGGTAGCCCGGCTTGAGTGCCCCACAGAACCCCGCCGACAGCACGAGTTTCGGCCGGTACGGCACGTTGTCCAGCAGCGGCGACCCGAAGAGCCAGTCGAGGGCCCGGCCGGCGTAGTCGGCGCCGACGCCGGTTTCGAGGACGAGGACGGTCAGCCAGGATGGGCCGCAGAAGCGGGCCCGGCAGGGGGCGCCGGGGAAGCGCTGCTGCACGGGGAAGAGGCGCAGGAACGGGGCCGACTCGCGGCGCAGGGCGAAGAGGACGCAGGGGTCGTCAAAGAGGAGCGGGTCGGTGATCATGCTCACCCTGGGCCGCTTGCGGCTTAGCGCTCACGAGGACGCGAACGCTAAGCCGCAAGCGGCTACGACAGCTGCCACAGCAGCATCTTGAGGCTGTCGCCGAGCTTCTTGTTGACCCCGAGCGCGGCGGACGGCTCGTAGCCACAGTGGACCATGCAGTGTTCGCAGCGGGGATCCTTGCCGTAACCGTACTTGTCCCAGGGCGTGTTGTCCATAAATTCCCGGAATGTGGCGTGGTGCTGGTCGGTGATGAGGTAGCACGGCCCCTTCCAGCCCTTGACGTTGCGCGTCGGGTTGCCCCAGGCGGTGCAGGTCAACTCGCGGCGGCCGCTGAGGAACTCCAGGTAGATCGGCGACGACATCATCCGATACTTCTTCAGCAGACCCTCCGCCTCCTTGAACTTGGCCCGGATGTCGTCGCGCGTCATGAAGATCTCGGCGGCCCCCTGTGGATTGGTCTCCTTGACCGCCACGTAACCGTAGGCCGGCGACAGCATGAAGCCGTCCACGCCCAGCTTCGTCAGGGAGGCGAAGAGGCGGTCGATCTCGGCGAGGTCGGTCTCCTTGTAGATCGTCGTGTTGGTGCAGACGAGGAAGCCGCGCCTCTTGGCGGCGACGATGCCCTCGACGGCGGCCTTGAAGACGCCGCGGCGCTCGACGGCGACGTCGTGCGTTTCCTCCAGGCCGTCGAGGTGGACGTTGAAGAAGAAACGGGAGGTGGGCCGGAACTCGTCGAGGCGCTTCTGGATGAACATGCCGTTGGTGCAGAGGTAGATGTGCTTGCGCCTCTTGAGGATGCCCTGCACCAGGGCGCCGATGTCGGGGTAGATGAGCGGCTCGCCGCCGCAGATGCTGACGATCGGTGCGCCGGCCTCATCGACCGAGGCCAGGCACTCCTCGACGGTCAGCCGGTCCTTGATGGTGGTGGAGTATTCGCGGATGCGGCCGCAGCCGGTGCAGGTCAGGTTGCAGGCGTGCAGCGGCTCGAGCATCAGCACCAACGGGAAGCGCTTCTCGCGCTTGAGCGCCTTGCCGGCCATGTAGCCCACCATCGACGTCGTGAGGGAAAGGGGAAAACGCATGATGGTCTCCGGCGCCCCGTGCCCGTGCCCGTGCCCGTGCCCGTGCCCGGTGACGAATCGGGCACGGGCACGGGCACGGGCACGGGCACGGGATCGCAAATGGGGATGAGATCTCCTACTCTGCGTCCGCGCCGACGACGCGGAACGCCTCGACCCGCGTGCCGCGGGCCTCGACCCCCACGGCCCGGGCGTAGCGCGCCAGCGCCATGAGCGGGAAGTAGAGGCTGTACATGTGATATTTCAGGTAAAACACCTTGGGGAAGCCGGTGCCGGTGAACTGCTCTTCCTGCCAGTCGCCGTCCTCGTCCTGCGTCGCCAGCAGGTAGTCGATGCCGGCGGCGACGGCCTCGCCCTGGGCCTCGCCGGCGGCGATCAGGCCGAGCAGCGCCCAGGCGGTCTGCGAGGCGGTCGGCGTGCCGACGCCGGCGAAGGCGGGGTCGTCGTAGCTGCGGCACGACTCGCCCCAGCCGCCGCCCGGCTGCTGCACGCTCTTGAGCCAGGCGACCGCCCGCCGCACCATCGGCCGGCGCACGTCGTGGCCGATGCTGCCCAGACCGGCCAGCACCTGCCAGGTGCCGTAGAGATAGTTCACGCCCCAGCGACCCGGCCAGCAGCCGGCCGGATTCTGCGTCCGCTCCAGGAAGGCCAGCGCCCGGCGCACCTGCGCGTGCTCGGGGCCGTAGCCGTGATGGCCGAGCGCCTCGAGGACGCGAGCGGTGATGTCGGGACAACTCGGGTCGAGCATGGCGTTGTGGTCGGCGAAGGGGACGCGCGTCAGCACCTCGCGGTTGATCTCGCGGTCGAAGGCGGCCCAGCCGCCGTCGCGGTTCTGCATCCCCAGCAGCCAGCGCAGGCCGCGCTCGGCGGCCGGCCGGCCGGCGGCGCCGCTCGCGTGCCCCGTCCGGGCCAGGGCCATGAGCACCATCGCCGTGTCGTCGGTGTCGGGGTAGAAGCCGTTGTGGTACTCGAAGAACCAGCCGCCCGGCTCCAGCCCCGGGTTGGCCTGCCTCCAGTCCCCGGGCCGCCGCACCTCCTTCTCCAGCAGCCAGCGCACCCCTCGCTGGATTGCAGATTGCAGATTGGAGATTGCAGATTTCCCATTCGCAATCTGCAATCTCCAATCTGCAATCTGCAATTGTTCCGTGTCGGCCAGGGCGTTGAGCGTCAGGGCCGTGTCCCAGACCGGCGAGAAGCACGGCTGCAAGCGCAGCGTGTCGTCCTCCTCGATCATCAGGTCGTCGAGCTGCTTCAGTGCCCAGCGCAGCTCCGGCGAGTCGTCGGCGTGGCCCAGGCAGCGCAGGCAGATGACGGTGTAGATCATCGGCGGGAAGATGGCGCCGAGGCCGTCACTGTCGGCGAAGTGGTCGCGCATCCAGCGCTCGGCGCGGCGCAGGGCGGCGGCGCGGACGGGACCAAGCCACTTTTCGCAGCGCTTGAGCATCTGATCGGCGACGAGGAAGAAGTTGGTCCAGGTGAGCAGGCGGCGCGTCGGCGGGTGCGGCCAGAGGGGGGCGCTCGGCGGCCCGAGGAACAGCTCGGCGATGCCCAGGTGCGGCGGCAGATGGCGCACCGGCTTGTGGGCGTAGAAGATGCTCAGCGGCACCACGATGGTGCGCGTCCAGCTCGACATGGCGTAGATGTTCACGTAGGCCCAGCGCGGCAGGAACATCATCTCCGGCGGCACGGCCGGACAGTTGGCGTAGGGGAACTGGCCGAGCAGGGCGAGGTAGAACTTGGTGAAGCTGTTACACTCGGCGGCGCCGCCGAGGGAACGGATCACCTCGCGGGCCCCGCTCATGTACGTGGCCGCGGGGTCGTGGCCGGCGAGTTTGAGCGCGAAGTAAGCCTTGACCGAGACGCTCAACTCGGCGGGGCCGTCGGGGTAGTTGCTCCAGCCGCCGCCGGCCTGCTGCTGCCCGAGGACGTAGCGGGCGGCGCGGGCGACGCGCTCGTCCCCCTCGCGGCCGAGGAAGGCCATGAGGAGGACCCACTCCGATTCGAGGATGGTGTCGCCCTGCAACTCGCCGACCCAGTGGCCGTCGGGCGCCTGCCGGGCCAGCAGGCAGCGGGCGGCCCGTTCGACGGCGGCGCGCAGGGGGGAAGGCGTGGGGCGGGGGGCGCGGAACCCGCCGGGCAGACGCAGTCCGTGTGTCGAGGCGCTCTGTGCTCCGGCCACGGGATTCCTTTCCACTTCCATCGAGGGCGACGATCCCCGCGCAGGGAGGGATCGACTCGTCCGTGTCGATGCGCGGGCATACTCTACCCGCTTGCCGCAAACTGCCGCAAGACCATCTGGCGATGGGGTGAGCGGACCTCCCTCTTCCGTCTTCAATTATACCCGCGTCGATGGACCCCGTTGGCCCAGCGCACACAAGCCCGAAGCGCTAGCGAGAGGGCCACACGGCGTTGGACTTGACCGGGGTTGCGCTTGCGGCTATCGCACGGCCTCTTTCGGCACGGGTGACCCAGGCGACCCGCGGCGAGGAACGCCGCGCGCTACCCGAGGAGGCGGACATGTCGAGGATGCGATGGCTGGGACTGGTCGGTAGCCTTCTGCTGACGTCTTCGGGCTGCTGCTGGTGGGCGGACAAGTGGTGCCCGCAGTCGCATTACGCGGCGTCGGCGCCCCCTCCTCCGCCTCCCGCCTACTATCCCACTCCTGCTCCGACACAATGCTGCCAGCCGTGTACGCCGTGTACGCCCTGTGTGCCGGTCGCCCAGCCCGGTCCCTCCACCTACGCCCCCGGCTGGGCGCCGCCCCCGGGATGCACCTGCAAGTGAGCGGTCACGTCATCAGTTTGCGGCCGTGGTGCTTCTCGTACCAGCGGCGCAGTTCCGGCTCGCAGCGGGCCAGGGCGACGCGGCCGATGGCCAGCGCCGCGGCACTGGTGATGATGGGGCCGAGGCACCACAGGGGGCCCGGTCCACGGGCGGCCGCGGCGTAGACGCTGCCGGGCGGCAGGAGAGGCGTCAGCAGGCCGAGGTCGCTGCGCTCGCTGAGGTAGGCGGCGAGCGGCAGGGCGAGCGTCAGCAGCAAGCCGAGGCCGTTGGCCTGCACCCCGCGTGAGAAGGCCCGGAAACCCAGCGCGAAGTAGAGGCACCATAGCAGCATGCCCGCAGCCAGCGCCCCCGCCGCCTGGAGAGCGCTCGCCCGCCCCGCCACGACGGCCGCACCCCACAGCAGCAGTGCCACGAAGAAGTAGCCGCGGCCGCGCCGCCACGCCGCGGCGGCCGCCGCTTCCCAGTAGTCGTGGGCATCCAGGCGGGTCAGCAGCAGCAGTTCGAGGCGCCGGCAGCGGTCCTGGGCGCTGGAGTCCCACAGGCCGTACTGGAAGGCCGCCGGCACCGCCGCCAGCAGTACCAACCCCGTCGTCACCGCCGGGATGCCGCCCACCCCGTCGCATAGCACGAACACGCCTTTGCCCAGCCAGTCAGGCCAGAGT
>DATFNV010000339.1:0-24274 GCA_035266225.1 Gemmataceae bacterium | reverse complement strand
GCGTGATGCGGGCGCCGCCGTCGGCGGCCAGCTGCTTGACCTCCTCTTGCAGTGCCGCGGCGTCGTCGGTCCGGCCGCGCAGGGCGTCACGGGTCAGCAGGGCGCGCTGGCGCACGTTGTCCACGTTCCGGCCCTGGTCGTAGCCGTCCACCTGCGACACGACGACGAAAACGAGCAGGCCGACGGACAGCAGCGGCAACAGGCCGAAGGTGCCGAACAGACGCCAGAAGGTGCAGGAGCGCAGCATGGCAGGATGAAGGGGTTAGTCCGCGCGCGTGGCCGACAGCACGCGCTTGCCGGTGAGGGCGCGGATGCCGACGTTCAGGGCCATCACCATCACCAGCAGCACCAGGGCGGCGGCCCAGGCGAGCGGCTTCTGCCAGTCCTCGGAACTAAGGGCATAATCGTAGATATAGAAAGTCAGGAAAGGGTAATGGGCGTTGAGCCCCTCGGTCGGCCAGATCTGACTGTTGCCGGCGGCCAACAGCAGCGGCGCCGTCTCGCCGGCGATGCGGGCGATCGCCAGGCAGACGCCGGTGATGATGGTCGGCAGGGCGGTCGGCAGCAGCACGCGCACCACCGTCTGGGCGTGCGAGGCGCCGAGGGCGTAGCTGGCGTTGCGCAGCGTCGCCGGCACCAGCTTGAGCGCCTCCTCGGCCGAGCGCGTCACGATCGGCAGCATCAGCACGGCCAGCGAGAAGGCGCCGGCCCAGGCCGAGAAGCCGTAGTGCGCCGCGATCAGCGCGTAGGCGAAGATGCCGACAATGATCGACGGCACCCCGAGCAGCTGCTCGTTGACGAAGCGGACCACCGTCGAGAGGGGACTCTTGCGGTACTCGCTGAGGTAGAGCGCCGCCAGGATGCCAAGCGGCCCCGCGGCCGCGGTGGCCAGGCCGACCATGATGGCCGAGCCCAGCAGGGCGTGTCCCAGGCCGCGGCCGTCGTCCGCGTCCCGGGGCAGGTGGGCGAAGAACTGCCAGTTGATGGAGCCGGCGCCGCGGAAGGTGATGTAACCCAGGATGTGGAACAGCGGGATCAGCGTGAGGACCAGAGCGACGCCCAGCAGCCCGGTCATCGCACGGTTAGTCCACAGCACTCGCTCGCGGTTGGATGCCGCCACCTGCCGGATGGCCGCCCCGGCGTCGGGGGGTGGCTCCTCGAAGCCGAACGGGCCGGCCAGGAGTGGAACGGCAGGGATCCGAAAGGGGCCGACGCGCCAGCGCAGCAGGCGGGCGGTCCAGTTGACCAGGGCCGTGACGACTAACAGCACCACGAGGAGGTTGACAAGGACCGTCACGAGCAGCGGCTCCAGGGCCAGGGCCAGCAGCCGGCCGAGTAGTTTGAAGGGGAGGGACAGCGCCAGGCGCAGCGGGGTGAGGGCGGCGACGAGGCGGCCCAGGAGGGAGTCGCTCGGGGCGGGGGACTGCCCGGCGCGGGCCAGCAGCAGCCGGGCGGAGAGGTTGACGAAGACGGTAACGAGGAACAGCACCAGGCCCAGGGCGATCAGGGCCGAGCGGTGCATTTCCGAGTCGGCCCCGCCGAACTGGTTGGCTATGACGCTGGGGATGGTGGCGCCGCCCTCGAAAATATTCCAGTTAACCTCTGTATTATTGCCAATGAGCATGGCCACCGCCATCGTCTCGCCGAGGGCCCGGCCCAGGGCCAGGAAGCAGGCGGCGACGATGCCGGGCCGGGCGTACGGCAGCACGGCGTCCCGGATCATTTGCCAGCGCGTGGCGCCCAGGGCCAGCGCCCCCTGCCGCTGCGACTGCGGCACGGCCCGGCAGACGTCGTAGGTGATGGCCGAGATGTACGGCACGATCATGATGGCCAGGATGATCGAGGCCGTTAAGACGGTGCGACCGGTGATGTTGGGGATGCCGGCCCAGCGGTAGAAAAGCAGGATGATCGGCACCAGGAAGAAGATACCCCAGAAGCCGTAAATCACGCTGGGGATGGCGGCGAGCAGCTCGATGAGGAACGAGGCGGTGCGCCGCAGCCAGCCGGGGGCGACCTCGGCGAGGTAGGTCGCGGCCGCCACGCTGACCGGCACGGCGATGAGCATGGCCAGCGCCGAGGTGATGACCGTGCCGAGGATGAACGGGAAGGCGCCAAAGTCCTCGGCCGGCTTGTTCCAGGCGGTGCTCGTCAGGAAGCCGAAGCCGAACTTGTGCAGCGCCGGCCAGGAGGCCCTGGCGATGAATAAGACCAGCAGCGCCGTCAGTGCCAGGATCGACCCGGCCGAGCTGCCGCAGACCGCCTTGAACAGGAAGTCGCCGACGTTGCGGCGGGCCCGCGCCGGCGGCCGGGGCTCGGTCGGACGGGCGGCGGCCAGCGGCGGAGGGGTCGAGATGGACATGGCACCGTGGGGAAAACGACAGCCGCGCCCCGCGCCGCGGGCGCCGGCACTGGGACCTTAGAAACTGTATCAACAACCCTCTTGCCGCTTGCGGCTTCGCAGCAACGATGGCGAAGCCGCAAGCGGCCAAGTCATTTTTTCTTACAGTTTCTTACCCGTTGCCGGCGCCCGCGGCGAGTGGGGCGACGGGCCGGGATTACTCGCCCTTGATGCTGTCCACTTTCTTTTGTGCCCGTTCCACCAGGGCCTTCGGCAGGGGGGCGTAATCCTCGGGCTTGCACATCTCCTGCCCGGTGGTGAGCACCCAGCTGAAGAAATCCTTCAGCGCCTGGGCCGTCTCGGGCTTCTGCTTGGTGAACATCACCGCCCAGACCGCGCCGCAGATGGGGTAGGTCTCCTCGCCCCCCAGGTTGGTCATCGAGAAGCGAAGGTCGTCGGGGATGTCGTTCTCCTTGAGGTTGTCGGTGGCGGCGACAGTGCTGTCCAGCGACGGCAGGACGAACTTCTTGGCGTCATTCTCGACCTTGCCGTACTTGATGTCTTCCTTGCCGCGGGTGTAGCGCAGCTCGACGTAGCCAATGGCGCCCGGCGTCTTCTGGACGAGGCCGGCGACGCCGCCACTGCCCTTCTCCTGGTTCTTGACCGCCTGCGGCCACTTCGGCAGTGTATTCGCCTCCCCGACATCCTTCTTCCACGCCTCGCTCACCTTGGCCAGGTAGCCGGTGAAGATGAAGCTGGTGCCGCTGCCGTCGCTGCGGGCCACCACGGCGATGGGCGTGTCCGGCAGTTTGACGTCTTTGTTGACTTCCTTCAGCCGCTCGTCGTTCCACTTGCTGATCTTGCCCAGGTAGATGTCGGCCAGGATGGGCCCGGTGAAGTGGATGGGCTCCTTGACGTCGGGCAGGTTGTACATGATGGCTACGGCGCCGACGACCAGCGGGACATGGATGACGTCGCCGGTTTCCTTGGCCTTGTCCATCTGTTCGTGGTTCAGCGGGGCGTCGCTGCAGGCGAAGGCGACCTGCTTGTCCATGAGGTCCTTGATGCCGGCGCCGGAGCCGACGGCGTTGTAATCCACCTCACGATCCCGGGCCTTCTTGTAGGCCGGCGCCCACTTTTCGGCCAGCAGGGGAGCCACGAAGGTGGAGCCGCTGCCGCTGATGCGTTGGCCCGACTTGCCGCCGCTGCACCCGGCCAGGGCGCCGAGTGCCAGTCCCACGAGGGTCCAGACGATTGCGCGCTTCACGGAACTTGCCTCCCTGTGAGGAGTTGCGCCGCGGCGGTCGCGGCAGGTGACTCGATGCCCCTTGGTTCTCTGCGCTGTCATGCTACGGGACTGGCCGGCAAGACTTGTGAACGTCATGTGAAGATAAGATGAAGACGGGCCTTGCCGTTCTTGGGGGTCGCCGCCCAGTTGACCGTGCCGCTTTGGCCTGTTGGAATAGGATGGGTGTGACACGCTCTGCGGTTCCCGGGCCACCACCATGACGCCGAACATAACGCGCGAACAGCTCGACGCCTACCTCGACGACATGCTCAGCGACAGCGAGACGGCCCTGGTCGAGCAGGCGCTGCGCGAGTCGGAGGCCCTGCGCCGCCGGTTGCGCGCCCGCATGCAGGAGCGCGACCGCGGCGACCACTCCATCGGCGCCGTCTGGCGCCGCGAGCACCTCTCCTGCCCCACGCGCGAGCAGCTGGGGAGTTACCTCCTCGAGGTCCTCGACGAGGAGCATCAGGACTACGTTCGTTTCCACCTCGAGACGGTCGGCTGCGCCCACTGCCTGGCGAATAAGGCCGACCTCGAAGCGAGCTTGAAGGAGCCGGCGCCGAAGGCGCAGGAGCGGCGGCGCCGCTACTTCCAGTCCAGCGCCGGTTATTTGAAGGTCGGCCGTGACGCCAAGCGCTAGGGCCCTTTCGTTGAGTGGCGGCGCGCCGCGGCGCGCCCCTCCGAGCCGCCGCGCAACGAGAGGATCCCAACCGGACCGCGAATGCGAGATGACCGGACCGCCGGGTATGCTATGCTTTTTCGGGCAGCCGTCGTCGCGCTGGAGGGGAGCGCCCCCAGCGCCTCGACTTCCGGGACCCGCGACGCCCGCCGTCCTCCTCACCCATCGTGGGTGGGGCGCCCGCGTCTGTGGATCGCCTGAGCCGCCGCTGCGGCAGGGGGCCGATCATGCTGGATCACAGGTCACTGGTGCAGAGCGCCTACGAACTCGAGCCGCTCCCGCAAAGCCTTACGCGCCTGGCCGCACTCGTCGCCCATGGGGCGCCCGACCCCGAGGAGATCGCCGAGTGCCTCGCCTTCGACCCAGTCATCACCGCGAAGGTCCTGCGCGCCGCGAACTCCACCTACAGCGCACCGTCCCGCCCCGTCACGCGCACGCGCGACGCCGTGCTCCGCCTGGGCCCCGGCGCCGTCTTCTGCCTGGCCGTCGGCATTTGCGCCCGGCCGCTGATGGATCGGGACATCCCCGGCTACGGGCTGACGCGCGGTGACCTGTGGCGGCACTCGGTCCGGGCGGCCCTGGCGGCCGAGGCGGCGACCGACCTCTGTGCCGCGCCCATCCCGCGCGAGACGTTCACCGCCGCGATGCTGCACGACCTCGGGAAACTGGTCGTCGGCCGGTTTCTCACCACGGACGAACGCGACCTCCTGCGGCGGGCCGTCGAGGAGTCGGGGGCTGAAGACGCCGAGGCCGAGTCCGAAATCCTGTCGCTGCACCACGGCGAGGTGGGCGCGGTCATCGCCCAGCACTGGCGGCTCCCCGACGGCATCGTCCAGGGGATCCTCCATCACCACGACCCGGCGAAGGGGGAGCAGGCCGTCTGCTACGCCACCTACCTGGCCGACGTCGCGGCCAAGACCGTCGAGGCGGGGGAACCCCTGCCGGAACGTGCGCGGCGGCACCTCGGCGCCGCGATGGAGCGGCTCCGCCTCAACCCAGCCGGCTTCGACGCCGTGTGCGCGAAGGTCGCGGCCGATTTCGACAGGATGAACGCGCGGTACAACTGACCGGCTCGCTCGGGCGGCCCAGAACAAAAGGTGAAAACAAGACTGCCATGTCGGAGAACACCAAAGAGAAATGAGGGCGTGTTTGCGATTTGACTCCCTGCGTAGGGCGCAAGGTGAGAGTTTAGATAAGTCTCTGGTATAAAATGATTTATGCGTTATGGTCCCACAGGAACCGGGCATGGTTCAAAACGGGGCCGTTTCGGCTGACAGCGCGGGAGGCCCCGCGAGCCGAGCGGGGCCTCCCGCGCTGTCACCCCGCTTTGAACTAGGCTGGTCCCCTGCGTGAAGCGTCCCCATCGTCTCCCATGGTCCCCCCCCCGCAAGGCTCCCCTAAACCACCGTGCCACCTCTCGACTCTACTCTGGCCTTGGCCTGTTCTGGCCTTGCGGCCCAGCCGGTTATTCGATTTCCAGAATCTGGAACTCTCCCGCAGCGTCGAGGACGGCGCCCCAGGCTTTGTGCAACGCCTGGTGCTCGGACGGGCCGTAGCGCAGCGGCGCGCCCAGGCCGATGTCGAAGTCGCGGATGCTCTCCAGGGCGTCCACCAGCGCCTCGGTCGTGAGATTCGCCCCCGCCCGGCGCAACCCTTCCACGAAGACGAGCGCGGCCAGGTAGCCCTCAAGGGACACGAACCCGGCCTGCTCATTGGGATGGAACTGGTGCAACAGCTCGCGGTATTTCAGGACGGCCGACGCGTACGAGGCCGGGTGGGGGACCACTTGCGTCACGATCACCCCGTCCGCGTAGCCCTTGCCGCGCTGGCGCAGTTCTTCCGCCAGGGCGTCGGTGCCCACGAACGAGACGCTCGTGAATATCAGGTCCCTCTTGGCGTCCTTCAGCCGCCCGATGAAGGCGGCCACCGGCCGGTAGGTGGACACCATGACGACGGCACGAATTTCGTCATGGCGCAAGACCTCGCGCACGGCATCGCCGACCTCGACGCTGTTGCGTAAATGATCGACCCGCACAATTGCCTCAGCCTTGCGCCACGGGCGCAGCGCCCTGGCGACGCCGTTGAAGCCGGCGTCGCCGTAGGCGTCCTGCTGGGCGAACACGGCGATCTGCTCGGGGCGAACCCCCCGGACTTGGATCAGGTACTTGACGGCGGCGACCGTCTCCTCGGCGTAGCTGGCCCGGTAGTTGAAGACGTAGCGGTCCGGCGGATCCCTGCGCAGCAGGCCGGCGCCGGTGAAGGCGCCGAAGAAGATCATCTGCTTCGACAAGGCGTAGGGCAGGGCTTTCTCGGCCGTGGACGTCCCGACGTTGCCGAGGACCGCGAACACGCGGCGGCTGTCGTGCAACTCCGTGATGTTTGCCAGGGCGCGGTCGGGCTCATAGCCGTCGTCGAGGGCGACCAGCCTGAGCCGCCGGCCCGCGACTCCTCCCTCGGCGTTGACGGCCTGGAAACAGGTCTGAATGCCGATCTCCATTTCGCGCCCCAGCTCCCGCGCGGGGCCGGAGAACGGGGCGCTCAGGCCCACGACGACCTCGTCGTCGCTGACCCCCTGGGCCGCTGAACCGCTCGCGCGCTCCGCCTTCGTCGCGCCCCCCGGGACCGAGTCTTCCGCCGCGGCGGAGTGGGTGTTCCCCCTGTTGAGCAGCCAGAACAGCAGCGGGGCCGAGCAGCCGGCCACGACGAGCAGGACGGCCAGGACGACCCGGCGAGTCCGCCGCAGGTCGCGCCTCGCTTCCTCCCCGTCGGCCGGCGCGACCCGTCGGCCGGGGCGCGACGCCCGCACCGCCGAGTCGGTCAGGGCGTTGTCGGCGATCACCTCCAGGGCCTCGAGGACGGCCGCGGCCGACGCCGGCCGGTCCGCCGGAGACTTTGCCAGCAGCCGCATCACCAGGTCGGACAGGGCCCGGGGAAGGGTCGGGGCGAGTTCGTGGAGGGGCACCGGCTGGCTCAGGGCGGTCGCCTTCACGATGGCAACGGGGGTCGTGCCGCGGAAGGGCTTTTCGCCCGACGCCGCTTCGTACAGGACGCAGCCCAGGCTGAACAGGTCGGCACGCGGATCGACCACCTGGCCGTCCGCCTGTTCGGGAGCCATGTAGTCCGGCGTACCCAGGAGTTCCCCAGCCTGGGTCAGCCCCTCGGCCGCCCCGTCCGCCCGCACCAGTCCGAAATCAAGGATCTTGATCCGGTGGGCCGGTTGCTCCACCCAGATGTTGGCCGGCTTGATGTCGCGGTGGATCAGGCCGGTGCGGTGGGCGGCTTCCAGCCCCCGGGCGAGCTGCTGCCCGAGGTCGAGGACCTGGGCCGGGGTCAGGCGGGGGTCTTCTCTCAGATAGGCGTCCAGCGACTTGCCGTGGAGCAACTCGGTGGCGAGATAGGGCATGTTTTTGACCAGGCCAACGTCGTGGATGGCGACGATGTGGTCACTCTGGATGGCGGCGATCGCCCGCGCCTCGCGCAGGAACCGCTGGCGGGCGGTCAGGTCCTGCGCGAGTTCCGGTCGCATGACCTTGAGGGCGACCTGGCGCCGCAGCCGCGAGTCTTCGGCCAGGAACACCACGCCCATGCCGCCGGAGCCGAGCCGTTTCACGACGCGGAAATGGGCCAGCCAGCCCAGTTCGCCCTCTTGCTGGGGCGGGTCCAGGAAGAGAAGGGTCTCGGTTTCGACTTTCTCCGCGACTCGTAACAGCTTGCCGGAAGACAGCTCCCGGTCCCAACTCACACCCTTCAGGGAAGGCGGAAAGCCCGTGTCGTCCGGCGGAGATGCTGCGTCTGGCGTGGAGACGCGGTCGAGGTGTCCCGCGGGCTTCGGACCGTTCGGCTCCCGCCCGTGATCGGCGGGCTCGTTATCCCGGCCTTCCATCATCGCCTCCCGCCGTCTAAGAGGGTGCGCGTCGTCAGCGTCAACCGCCACTCCCATTCTGACAGGCAAGGTTTGCAAGCCATCGTATGATCGAGGGGCGGCCCGGGAGTTACTTCCTTGAGCCGTCAGACCGCTGCGAGGACCCTGTTCCGAGGAAGCACGCGCGGCCTTGACGCTCCCGTACTGCGACTGCAACGCGGTGCTGTCTGCGCCGCGCAGAATGGGCCCCGGTCTGGGGCGTTCCGCCCTCCTGTCCGACTCCCAGGGCGCCGGGCGACACGGCGTTGTGGCGCCTGGGTTCACGCCAGAGCAGTATAGAACACGAGGGCACGCTGGGGGCGTAGGCAGCCGCCGGCGTGTCATCGCGAGTGCCGGCGAGCCTGGTGGGCCCTGTCGTTGCCGAGGCCCGTTCCTGCCGTCCTGGCGGCCGCCTGGGGCGTTCCCGCGAACAAAAAGGACAAAACGGGGACGCATCTCAATAATACGAATCTGAAAACCCGTATTATTGAGTTGCGTCCCGAATGGCCCTTCCACGTTTTTGGACACGCTTTGGGCGCACCTTAGTTGGGCAAGTCCGGATCTGTGGGAGGCGGGTGCAACCCCGCCGCCGACCCGGCGGGACTTTTTCGCGTTTCTTCATCCGAAAAAGGATCCTGACACCTTTTCTTCACTTTTTCTTCGCGGGCCGGAGGTGTCGTCGGCAGAGGCGGCCAACTCGAACGCTTTCAGGTGAGGGAAGGGATTTCTTTGCAGACAATAGTTGGAGAAAATCGCCGCGAACCCTTGACGCTCCGGCCGCGCTGAGACATAATATAACTCCAACAAACACGACAGCCCCGTCCCCCCTCACCCCCGCGGGCGCTGTTTGGTTCCTCACCTCCCGGTGCGTTGCGCCCCGGGGCGTGTCTCGCATTCTGTTCTGCCCTCTCTCAACCCAAGGAGTCCGTCATGCTGCGCTTCCGGCTGCGCCACCGCTGTCGCCGTCAGGTTCCGTCCACGCAAGCCGTTTCCCGACCGTTGCTGGAACAACTGGAAGACCGTCGCCTGCTCAACGCGGGCGCTCTCGACCCGTTCTTTGGCTTCCTCGGCAGGAGCGTGACTCCCCTGCTTAGCTCGGCCGCCGACGCCGCCAGCGCGACCGCCTTCCAGTCCGACGGCAAGTTGATCGTCGCGGGCACGTCGGCCGACGGCTCCACCTTCTCGCCTGGCAGTTTTGCCCTGGCGCGCTACGACGCCAACGGCACGCTCGACTGGTCCTTCGGACTCGGCGGCCGGGCGACCGCCTTCTTCGGCCCGGCCATCGCCGGCCCCGGCACCATCTCCGCCAGTGTCGCCGGCATCGCCATTCAACCCGACGGCAAGATCGTCGTCGCCGGCTCGATCAGCGGCGGCCTCGGCCTCAACTTCGCCCTGGCGCGCTTCACCCCCGACGGCTGGCTCGACCCGACGTTCGGCAGCGGCGGCGAGATCATCACCCAGTTCTTCATTGGCACCGACAACGCCGGCAACCCGGCCCCCGCGGAGAGCTCCGCCGCCAGCGTCACCTTGCAGAGCGACGGCAAGATCGTCGCCGTCGGGCAGGCGGGCGGCACCGACTTCGCCCTGGCGCGCTACAACGCCGACGGCACGCTCGACACCACCTTCGGCACGGGTGGCGAGGTGACCAACCGGCTGAGCCCGGCCGACTCCGACGCCGCCTCGACCGTCACCGTGCAGACCAACGGCCAGATCCTCGTCGCCGGCTACGCGGGGAGCTTCTTCTCTCACAACAACTTCGCCCTGCTCCGCTACAACGGCAGCAACGGCTCGCTCGACGCCAGCTTCGGCACCGGCGGCGTGGTGACGACTGACTTCAGCCCCGTCAGCGGCCGCGCCCTGAGCAGCGACGCCCGTGCTGTCGCCGTGCAGGCCAACGGCACCATCCGCGTCGCGGGCAAGGCCGGCCTGAGCTCCGCGCCGGACATGGCCTTGGCGCAGTACACCAGCAGCGGCCAGCTCGACACTTCGTTCGACAGCGGGGGCAAGGTGACGACCGCCTTCGCTTACACCTTCGCCCCCATCGGCGAAGGCGTCAGCTTCACGCCGTCCGGCCAGGTCGTCGTCGTCGGCTCCACGTCGGGCAGCACCCCGGACTTCGCCGTGGAGCGCTATAATGCCGACGGCAGCCTGGACACGACCTTCGGCACCGGCGGCCAGGTGACGACCGACTTCGGCGGCACGGACAAGGCCAAGGCCGTCGCCATCAAGGCCGACGGCACGCTCGCCGTTGCCGGCAGCACCACCTCGAACAACGGCGACTTCGCGGTGGCGCGCTACAGCAGCAACGGCAGTCTGCTCACCTCCTTCGGCCACACCGGCAAGGTAACGACGGATTTCTTCTTCTCGACGGTCCAGCCCACCAACCCCGTGTTCGGCCTCCCGGCCAGCAGCGGCTTCACCGTCGCACTGCCTGACGGGGACCTGCTGGTCGCCGGCACCATCACCCCCGACGGCCGCCACGGCGAGTGGGTGTTGACGCGCTACAACGCCTTCGGCTGGCTCGACCTGACGTTCGGCAACCTCGGCACCGTCGTCACCAACTTCGGCGCCAGCGCCAGTGCCAGCGTGAGCGGCATCGCCGTGGGGCCGGACGGCAAGATCGTCCTGGTCGGCAGCGTGTTCGACCCGACCACGGGCACGGGGAGCGACATCGCCGTCGCCCGCTACAACGCCGACGGCAGCCCGGACACCAGCTTCAACGGCACCGGCACGCTGGCCGTCGATTTCAACGGCATGAACGACACCGGCAGCGGCGTCGCCGTTCTGCCCAACGGGGAGATCCTTGTCGTCGGCACCACGGTCGATCCCAATTCCGGTGACAACGACTTCGCCTTGGCCGAGATCACCACCACGGGCACGCTCGACACGAGCTTTGGCGGCGGCGGGACCGGCGAGGTGTTCACCGACTTCGGCGTGAACGCCGAGGCGACGGGCGTCGTGCTGAGCGGCGGGCAAATCCTGGTCGGCGGGACCGCCTTCAACTCGACCAACTTCCTTTACGACAACATGGCGGTGGCCCGGTACAACGCGGACGGCACGCTGGACCCCAACTTCGGCAACGCCGGCCTGGCGACGGCGGACTTCGGCGCCGAGACTAAGGGCAGCAGCATCGCCGTCGAGCCGAATGGCACGATCGTGGTCGGCGGCACCACGGCCAACGTCGCCGACCCCACCGGGTTGGAACACAACTTCGCGCTGGCACGCTTCACCACCGGCGGCCTCCTGGGCGCGTCGTTCGGCAGCGGCGGGGAGTTCAGCTTCAACTTCAACGGCGGCATTGACGACGCGGCGGCGATCGCCATCCAGTCGGACGGCAAGATCCTGATCGCCGGAACGCGGACCGACACGACCACCTTTAACAGCAACTTCGCGCTGGCACGGGTGACCGTCAACGGTACCCTGGACGCTACCTTCGGCAACGGCGGCGAGGTGACGACCGACTTCGGCGGCACCGACGTGGCGGCCAGCGTGGTGCTGACACCCGGCGGGAATATCGTGGTGGGCGGCTCGACCTTCGGAAACGGGGGCGGCTACCTCGCCCTGGCTTGCTACTTCGGTGACAGCGACCACTGCTGGAACTGGTGATCGCCGTTGCCGGCCACGAGAGTGTGTCTCGACCGCCGACCGGCGCCGCCTCACCGGGGGGGCACCGGTCGGCGGCGCCTGACGGAGGGCAAATGGAGGGTAAATGGCGTCAGTCGCCGTGCCGCTCTGCAAAGGCTTGCCGCCCTAGCTGCACATCCTCAGTCGTCATGTCGGTGCCACCGTTCCGCCACAGCGGCCAGCCGGGCAAACGTCGAGTCGATCACCTCGCGCCTCTTAGCCTTGTACTCCGGGTCGGGGTCGTAGTCATCGATCTCCGCTTCCCACGTCTGCAGGTAGGTCTTCCGCCAAGCGGTGACTTCCTGCGGCGTCGGAGGAACAGCGTTGAGTTGTTCGCACAGCAGCGCGAGGACTTCGATCTGTGCCGCGAGCCAGTGGCCGCAGATGGCTTCAGGCCGGGCCATACCTTTGTCAATATCGGCGACCAACTCGTCAACAAGACTGCCGAGCCAGTCGAGGGCGTTATCGTCCGAGAAGTTCCCTGCGCCCCATGTTCCCATACGCACCCCCCGCTCGGCCGAACTGATGATTCGGCCCTATTTGCCCTCGGCAGTGTGGCCCAGCCAGGACCAGTCGGCCAGCCACCGCCAGGTCCAACCTTGCCGGTAGTCGCAGCCGAAGAGAAATGGGCACAAAGGGGACAGCGTATATTTTGATACAACTGATACACCTATCTCTTTTTCATCCTGGCCGCTCGCGAACCTCGCACGCCGCATAGAAGTAGACGCTGTCCTCCGGCCCATCGTGGATGAACCGGAGCATCTTGTTGATCGGAAGCGTGAACCCGCCACCGCCGGGCGTGAGCAGGGCGCAGAACCCGAGCTGCTTCTCCTCGCCCAAGAGCCGGGTGGTGTCGGGGTACTCCTGGATAAACTCGTCGAAATCCACCCAATTGTACTCCCGCGGGGCATTGCGGCGGATGACCTCACCGACATAGGCCCCGCCCCAGAGTACCGCCTTGACCCAATCCCGGCCCATCTGCTGGGGGCGGTTTTCGTGCAGGTAATTCAGGTACTCGTCCACGACCTTGAGGCTCAACAAGGAGTGGTCGAGCCTGCTGCGGTTCAGCCGCTCGGGGTGGACGATCTGACCGTCACCATCGAGAGTGCCAGCGAAGCAAGCGGCGAACTCCGCGAAGATGTCGTTCACGTTCTCCATGCGCCCTCCTGTACCGCCGAATAGGGATTCGAGTGCGCGGAACAGAACCCGCGCATCCTCACGTTTCGCCGGATTCACTAGGGACAGCGACTGCGCACCCTCACACTGCCCCAGTTTTGGTATTCTCTGGCTGCGTCTGAGGCGCGTCCAGCGAAAAGCAGCCTTCGCGCTCTTCGTTTCTCCTGCGCACCTTTGTTCACATTCCTCTTGATGAGGCGCTCCTTATCTGTACGTTTGTCAATTGAAGAGAAGGGGCCTGGTCACATTCCGGAGGACTCACTCCGCCGCTTGCCCCGACAGGCCGATGAAGCGGGTTTCGGCATGGTTCAATTTGGGCCGGTTACGGGTAACAGGGTTGTGGCGGCACGTTTCCAACGTGCCGAGAATCTCCGGCACGTTGGAAACGTGCCGCCACAACCCTGTTACCCGCCGTTGAACCATGCCCGGGTTTCAGGAGCCACCTCTGCGGAAGTTGAAGGGATTTCAGGACTTCTGTCTGCCAGCATGGGCGTGCCTCCTCAAAACGTGCAGGAGTGGTGAGAAGAGAAGAAGAAACGGCTGCCTCAGCCGTCCTTATACTGTACAAGCGTTCAATAGACCACGGCATTGGCAGCAGGGACCGGGTCACGGCGGGAACAATTGGCGAGGGAACGATACAATCCGAAGACGAGCGATGGGATGCGCTGGGTGCGCCGGGACAGTGAGGTCGATGAGCAGCTCCCGGGCGCGACTGACTGGGTGTACCTGTTCGAGCAGGATGAAGGAGTCGCAGAAGGGGTAAGTATGACTTGTGATCGCCGCTGGCCGGTCGCGTTGCTAGGTCTGGTCCTGCTTGGAAGTTCTGTCAGCGCCGGGCCGCCGGCCAGGCCCGACCCCGCCGCCGTCGATGCCGTCATCCGCGACGCCCTCAAGGCCTGGGGCGTCCCCGGGGTCGCTGTCGCCGTCGTCCGCGACGACCAGGTGGTCTACCTCAAGGGGCACGGCCTGCGCGAGGCCGGCACAGATCGACTGGTAACGCCCGACACCGTCTTCCCCCTGGCCTCCTGCACCAAAGCCTTCACGACGACCGTGATGGCGATGCTCGTGGACGAAGGGAAGATGTCGTGGGACGACCCCGTCCGCAAGCATCTCGATTGGTTTCACCTGTCCGACCCGCTCGCCGACCGCGACGTGACGCTGCGCGACCTCGTCACACACCGCACCGGCGTGGGCACACACAACATGCTCTGGTATCGCTCGCCCTTGTCGCAGGAGGAGGTCGTCCGCCGCGCCGGACTGTTGCCGCTCGACAAGCCGTTCCGCACGACGTTGCAGTACCAGAGCACCATGTTCACCGCGGCCGGGCTGGCGGCGGGCGCGGCGGCGAAGACGACCTGGGAGAGCCTCGTCCGCAAGCGCATCCTCCAGCCGCTGGAGATGAGTGGGGCGAGCCTGACTACCGTCGAGGCCGAGAAGGCGGCCGACAGGGCCATGCCGCACCGCCCAGGTCGCGACGGCAAGCCGGAGGTCATCGACTGGTATCCGCAGGAGACGCCGAACCCCGCCGGCTCGCTCAACGCCACCGCCCGCGACCTGGCGAAATGGCTGCGCTTCCAGCTCGCCGAGGGCCGCTGCGACGGCAAGCGCCTCGTCGGGGCCGAGGCGCTGCGGGAGACGCACACGCCGCAGTTCGCCTTGCCGGTCACCGGCACCGAGCGCGACCTCAACCCCGAGACGAACCTGATGAGCTACGGCATGGCCTGGCTGATCCAGGACTACCGCGGCAAGTTGCTGGTGTCCCACGCGGGGGCCATCGACGGCTTCCGGGCCGAGTTGATGCTGATGCCCAGGGAGGGACTCGGTATCGCGTTGCTGTTCAACAGGGACCAATCGCGGATGAATCTCGCCCTGGGCAACAGCCTGCTCGATCTGTTCCTCGGCCTGCCGAGGAAGGACTGGAATGCGTACTTCCTCGACGTGGTGAAGAAGGAACGGGCGGACGCAAAGGCCCGGGTCGAGAAGCGGTTGGCCCAGCGCCAGGCGAACACCAAACCGTCACTCCCCCTGGCGGCCTACGCCGGGACGTATGACCATCCCGCCTACGGGAAAGCTCGCATCACGGTGGAGGATGGGACCCTGGTCTTCCGCTGGCGGAGCTTCAGGCGGCCGCTCGAGCACTTCCATTACGACACGTTCCTCGTGGAGGAAGGCGACCTCGGCGGGACCGCTGTGACGTTCACACTCGGCGCGGGCGCGACCTCCTCGATGAAGGTGGACGAACCGCTCGGCGTCGAATTCACGAAGAAATGACCGCTCACTTCGCTTTCCGTTCGGCCAGCCATTTCTCGGCTTCCAGCCGGTAGAATTCGGCAGCCGCGGGCTCATACCCGCGGATGAGTCCATTTTTCACTAGCTCGGTAACTGTTCCTTCGAGGTCCTTCATGCGCACCAGGTGTTCCTCGGCGGCCCGCACGCGATCCTCCTTCTTGTCATTGAGGTCGGACTGGGCCTCCATCCACCGAACAGACCATCGGTAGAGCAGTTCGGGATCGAAAGGGGTTGCCGCTGCCACCCCAGTTGTCTGCCGCGCGAGGTAACCCTTGTAGAACTTCTTGGCCGCTTCCATTCGGGCCTTGGCATTCTCCGCAGACGACTTCTCATCCGCACGGACGGAGGAGAGTGGTCCCATGACGACAAGCAGAACCAGGGCCAGGTTGATCGTTCGCGTAATCACGGTAGCGCCTCGCATGTGAAGTGTTCGGACCACGGCCGATTCTACCCTCATCCCCTCCGTCGAACAAGGAAGAGGTCGCCGGGCCGGCCGCGGAGGCACATTTCTCCGATTTCTCATTGGCATCGGTCGCGCCTGCTGACCTACAATAACCGGCCGAGAGATGCTCTATTGTCAATTCGACGGTCCTCCGATCCCACCCGGGAGCCTGACCATGCCTCTCACCGAAGACGTCATCCAGCGCGCCGCCCCCGATGCCGGGTCGCTGCAGAATGGCCGCGACCTGGTCCGCAAGAAGGCGTTCTCCACGCTCGGCGTGTCCGAGGACGGCACCTGGTTGCTCGGCAACTGCAAGGGCAGCGGCAAGGAGCCGTATTCCGTCTCCGTCGATCTGGCCAACGACTCCTCCCCGGTCGGCCGCTGCAACTGTCCCAGTCGCAAGTTCCCCTGCAAACACGCCCTCGGCCTGATGGTGGCCTACCTGGCCAACCCCGGGCAGTTCGGCAAGGCCGAGCCGCCCGAGGACCTCGTCGCCAAGCGCGAGAAGCAGGTCGCCCGGGCCGAAAAGAAGACGACCGAGGCGCCCGCGCCGCGCAAGGTCAACAAGGCGGCCCAGGTCAAGAAGGCCCAGGCCCAGCGGGACGGACTGGACCTGCTGGAAAAGCTGCTCATCGACCTCGTCGCCGCCGGGCAGTGGTTCGAGGAAGGGCGGCTCGACCGGCTCGACCGCCAGGCCAAGCAGATGGCCGACTCTTACCTGCCCGGTGCCAGGGTCATGCTGCGGCGGTTGGTGCTGCTCGGCCAGGAGGACGGGTTGCCGGAAGAGGAGCGCACCGCCCGTGCCGCCGACCTGATCGGCCACCTGTGGGCCACGGTGCAGAAGGGCCGCAACTACCTCGACGACAAGTTGTCCGCGGACGAGGACCAGGCCGAGGCCGAGGCGGTCATGGAAGAGGTCCTCGGCACCGTCTGGCAACTGGCCGACCTCAAAGAGAAGGGCTACACCCGCCAGGATCTCAACCTGCTGGAACTGGCCTACGAGCGCTTCGACGATGCCGCCCGTGCCGAGCGCATCGAGACGAGTCACCTGCTCGACCTCGGCGACGGCTCGGTGCATGCCGCCATCACCTACCGGCCGGTCAAGGGGTTGGCGAAGATCGCGGAGCAGCCGAGCTGGATGCAGCCGATCACCGTCCTCGAGGTGGCGGTCTACCCCGGCTTCCTCAACCGTCGCATCCGCTGGGAGAAGGGCGCCGAGGTGGTGCAACCGCTGGAGAAGAAGAACCTGCACCTGAAACAGGCGCACGCGCTGGCGGCGCCGGAGTTCGAGAAGGTGCTGGCCGAGTTCCGCAAGCAGCTCAAGCACCCGCTGGCGCCGCGCGAGGCCGTCGTCTGGGTCCGCTGCCAGACGGTCGGCAAGGTCGGCGAGCGCGTCGTGGTCGAGGATGCCAAGGGTGCCCGCATCGAGGCCGTGGACCGCAAGAAGGATTACTCCAACGTCGCCAACCTCGTCCGTGCCGCCGGCGAGCTGCGGAAACAGCCGGCGCTACTGGCCCGGCTGTTCGTGCTGCCGCTGCCGAACACCATTGTCGCCGAGCCGCTGGCGCTGTTGAGCCCCGAGAAACACCTGCGCCTGGGACTATAGTCATGGCCGCGGCGTTTCGAGAACCTGGTGGTGGATGATGTACGGCCTCCGGGGGTATCGGGCCCTTGGCTCCCTCGGCCCCGCGACCACGGCCGCCATCCCCGACCGGACCGAGGCGGCCCGGACCGAGTTCGATGCGGAGCGACGGCGCGCGGCGCGGGAGGCGTTGGCCCGCATTCGCGGAAAGCGTTGATGCCTGGCGGACTGCCGTCCGGGCCGGCGCGAGTCGAAGGAGGAGCCCTCATGGCACACGAACAACTGCACGAACTAGTCAAAGATGTGCGGCGCTTGCTCGACGCGGGGACGACGGCCATCGCCGACGACCGCGGCCTGCGGCAGCGCGAGCAGGCGCTGCAAGCCCTGGGGGCCAAGGTGCCGGCGCTGGCGGCCGTCGCCGAGGCGATCGGCCGCGTGCGGCAGGCCCCGCCGTCGCGGGCCGCCGCGCCGCTGTGCGACCTGCTCCTCCTCACCCGACAGCTCGCGGCCAGCCTGGCGAGCGCTGGCTGCGACGGGGCCGCGGCCGGGGTCGAGAAATCCGGGCCGTGGCAGACGGCGGCCGCGTTGCGCGACGTGTTCGCCTGGGCCGGGGGGTCGTTCACCGCGCACGCCAACGACTTCAAGGCGCTGCAAGGTGCGATCCGGCGACCCGACTTCGCCGACCTGCGCCTGATCGAGCCTCTGCTGAAGAAGCTCGCCTCGCCCTCGGGCGACGACGACGAGGACCTGCTGAGCGATCAGGCGCTGCCGGCCTTCGGCGCCGCCCTGGTGCCGGACCTGCGGCGCGACCTGAATCTCCAGGGCGGCGTCGCCCACGCCCGCCGGCTGCGGACCATCTGCACGATCGACCCACGCCTCGGAACGACCCTGTGCCGGCAGGCGCTGGCCGACGGCGGCACCGCCGTGAAGGCCGAGTCGCTGCGGCGCTTGACGCGACTCGCCCCAGCCGACGCCGAACGCACGGCGCTGCAGGTGCTGGGGCAGAAGGTCCCCTCGCGCCTGGCGGAGGCCGCCCTCCGCGCCCTCGCCACCTCCCAGAATGACGGCGCCCTCGACGCCCTGTTGCGGGCGCTCCTGTCAAACGACTTCAACCTCGAGTTCGCCGCAAGTGACGTACTGGCCACGCAGCCACACCCGCAGGCCACCGCGCGGCTGCTCGAACTTCTCGCCAGGCTCCAAACGTCGGAGGTTGAAGCCCGCGCCAACGCGCGTGCGAAGCAGTCCGCCGCGAAGGGAAAGAGGAAGGCGGCCAAACCGGCCGGACCGAATGACGATGATGAGGTAGGCGAACAGATTCGGCGCGTCGTCGCTGTCCTTGGCGAGCGAAAGGATGCCGCGGCCGTGCCCTCTCTGCTAACCCTCCTCGACCACGGCAACGCCGAACTGCGGGAGTCGGCCATCGAGGCGCTGGCCAACCTCGGCGACGTGTCGGGGTTGCGCGCGGCGGCCGATTACATGAACGACGGCAAGGTGTGGGAGGCGGCCACCCGCGCCGCCTGGCTGCTCCCCGGCCGGGAGCGCTACGAGCGCCTGGCGGCCTGGGTCCAGGAGCTGTCCCAGGCAAAAAAGTCCGAGTACCGCCGGGGGAAGTTCGTCCTCGAACTTTTCGAGGAGGAATTCTCCGACCCGGAGGAAGACTTCGACGACGCGGAAGCAGCGCTCGAGCGGAAGGCCAGGCGGACCGACTGGGACCCGCGCTGGCTGCCGCTGCTGCGGAAACACCTCGGCGGTCCCTACCGTCCGGAGGCGGCGCTGGGCCTGGCCGCGGTGCTGGGCGAGAAGGCGGTCCCGGAGCTGCTGCCGCTGCTGCTCCCGTCGGTCAAGAAGGACGAGTGCGGGGTGGTGGAGGCGCTCGGCTACCTGCGGGCGCGCGAGGCGGTGCCGCTGATGGTGCCGCTGATGCCGGAGCAGGAGTGGCACCACTACTGCATCCACGACGCCCTGCGGCGGATCAACGACCCCACGGCCATCCGGCTGCTCGAGGGTCTCCTGGAGAAAACGAAGGACCCTGGCCGCCGGGACTGCCTCGCCGCAGTGATCGAGTACCTGGAGAAGCACCGGGCGAAGGAGTGAGCGTGACGATGCCCCGCGAAGTTCTTCAGGCCCTGGAGGCCGACGTGCGGCGGCTGCTCGCCGCCGGTGCCGGCATCGCCGCCGGTGATGAAGGCCTGCGCCGCCGGGCCGATGCCTTGCGCGAGTTCGGCCGAAAGATACCGGCCCTGGCCCAGGTCGCCGCCGCCGTGGAGCGCGTCACAGCGGCGGCGCCGGCGCAGGCGACCGGCCCGTTCCTCGACCTGCTCGTGCTGGTCGGGCAGGTCCGGGCCGGACTGTCCCTTGCCGGATGGGAGGGGGCGCTGTCTGAGACCGAGCCCTCGGGTCCCTGGGCGACAGAGGCTCTGGCTCGCGACGTCCAGCACCTGCTGGCGGCGATGCAGGCTTCCGGCCAAAAGCGGGCGAACGTCCTGGAGGAGGCCGAGGGGGCCGTCCTCCACGACCTGCGCCTGCTGCAACCGCTGCTGGCGCTGTCGGAGACGGCGCACGGCGAGTTAGACGATCTCCTGGTAGCGCGCGTGTTACCCCAGGTGGGCCTGACGATCTTGCCGGGGCTGTGGCGAGCGCTGTGCCGTGATCGCCGCAAGGCGGTGTGGCGGCTGGTCATTATCTGCCGGAGTCACCCCGCGGTCGGCCTGGAACTGTGCCGGCTCGCCTTGGCGGACGACGACCTGATGCTCCGCGAGGGCGCCCTCTCGACCATCGGCGAGATCCGGGCGGGGGCTGGCTCCCTGACCCCCGCCCTCGTCCGGGGATTGAGGGACGCCGCGCGGACGGAACGAGCGCTGTACGCCCGCGCCCTGGGCAAGATCGGTCCCGCCGCCCGGGACGCCGTCCCCGCCCTGTGTGCCGCGCTGCAGGACGAGAGTCCGTACGTCCGCATCGCGGCCGCGGAGGCCCTGGGGCAGATTCGATCCTCCGGCGCCCTGCCGGCCCTCGCCGCCGCGGTCAACGACCCGACGGCGGCGGAAGTGAAGCGGGCCGCCGAACGGGCCAGCGCACGCATTCAGAATCCCAGATAAGACCATTCCTTCTGACACCCGGAGCGATCCGTCATGGCCAAGGCCGCTGACAAGACGAAGAAACCCGCCCCCGACGGCGACGCCGGCGCGATGCTGCGCCGGCCCGCGGAGATCGAGTACGCCGCCGAACTGGACGCCCTCCGCGCCACCGACCGCAACCCTCGCCCCGACGGCTGGCTGCTGTCGCCGAAGGCCGTCCGCACCTACATCCTGGGCGGCAAGGCCGGGAACACCGAGATTCGCCCCAAGTACCTCGGCAGCGAGCGCGTCGTCGAAATCGCCATCGCGACCCTCGCCACCGACCGCGCCCTCCTTCTCGTCGGCGAGCCTGGCACGGCAAAATGTCTCAAGCACGACACGATGGTAGTGGACACGCGCACCGGAGAACGCGTGACGATCGAGGAAGCGTGTCAGCGGCGCGACCTGAGCGTGGCTTCTCTCGACGAGAACTGGCAACTTCGTCCCCAAGTTGCTGCCGACTACCTGGCCAACGGTATACGCCCCTGTTACCGTGTCACAACGCACCTGGGGAGGGAAATCGAAGTCACGATCAATCATCCGTTTCTCACCCTTGGCGGGTGGCAGAAACTGGGAGAATTGACCGTCGGGGATCGCATCGCCCTGCCGCGAGCCTTACCGTACTTCGGCAGCGCGCACCTGAGCGACGCTCGTGTGATCCTGTTGGCGCACCTGATCGCGGAGGGCTGTCTGACACAAAACCTGGCGTACTTTTCCAACAAGAATCCCGAGATGCAGCGGGATTTCTCGGACGCCGTGGCAGCCGCCTTCCCGGAGTTGCGCGCCCACTGGCATCCGAGCGGCCGCGAGTGCAGCGTTTCGCGCGCCGCTAACCTAGCCCGCGAGGCCAACCCGTGTACCGCGTGGCTCCGCCGGCTCGGCCTCATGGGAACCGGGTCGGCAACGAAGTTCGTTCCTGAATGTGTCTTTTCCCTGCCGCGCGGGCAGATCGCCCTGTTCCTCAACCGCCTATTCAGCGGCGACGGGTGCCTCCATCGCCGCCGCACGACTGGCCAGTTCACCGTCGATTACTGCAGCAAGTCGCAGCGCCTCGTGAAGGACGTTCAGCACCTGCTGCTGCGCTTCGGCATCAACGCCCGGTACTCAAGGAGGAAAACGGGCCACTACCGGTTGTACATCCACGACCGCGGTCCCTGCCTGATGTTCTTGCGGGAGATTGGCTTTCTCGACCGCCAGCGCACGGCCAAAGCCGTGGCGCAAATCGAGGCCGAAGCCTGCCGCGAGAACCCGAACTTGGACGTGATCCCGTCAGCGATCTGGGGACGGATCGAGCGAGTCGCACAGGCAACCGGCTACCGGAATGCCTCCGCCCTGGTTAAGGCCGAGCGGGGGGACGCCTACAAGGGCGGAGGGCCGCGCCAGAGGCAGAGCGTGTCGCGGCCGCGGCTGCTGCGACTGGCAACATTCATGAACGATTCCGGTCTCGCATCCATCGCCCGGAGTGACATCTACTGGGACGCGATCAAGAAGATCGAGTTCATCGGCCGCCATCGCGTCTATGACCTGAACCTCACGCGAGATCATAACTTCGTCGCCAACGATATTGTCGTGCATAATAGCTGGCTCAGTGAACATCTCGCGGCCGCCATTTCTGGGAACAGCCTGCTGCTGATCCAGGGGACCGCCGGCACCACCGAGGAGCAGATCCGCTATTCGTGGAACTACGCCCTGCTGCTGGCCGAGGGGCCGAGTCCGAAGGCCCTGGTGCCCAGCCCGATGTACCGCGCGATGGAAGACGGCAAGCTCGTGCGCTTCGAGGAGATCAGCCGCTGCCCGTCGGAGGTCCAGGACTCGCTCATCACGCTGCTGTCCGAGAAGGTGCTGGCGATTCCGGAGCTGAATCTGCACCTGCCGGGCCGGCGCGGCTTCAACCTGATCGCGACGGCCAACACGCGCGACCGCGGCGTCAACGACATGTCGGCGGCCCTGACGCGGCGCTTCAACAAGGTGATGCTGCCAGTGCCGCAGGACGTCGATACCGAGGTCGCCATCGTGCAAAAGCGCGTCGCCGAGATTGGGGCGGGGCTCAAGCTGCCGGCGCCGCCGCCCGCCGAGGAGGCGGTGCGCAAGATCGTGCAAATCTTCCAGGAGCTGCGGGCCGGGCAGACGCTGGACGGCAAGCAGAAGGTGAAGCCGCCGTCGGGCGTGCTGTCCACGGCGGAGGCGATCAGCCTGGTGGGCAACAGCATGGCCCTGGCGGGCCATTTCGGCGACGGCGCCGTCGCCGACCGCGACCTGGCGGCGGGGCTGCACGGCGTGATCATCAAAGAGGACGCCCGCGATGCTGCCGTGTGGGTCGAGTACCTGGAGAACATCATGAAGAAGCGCGGGGCCGAGTGGCGCGACCTGTATAATGCGTGCAAGGAGCTAACCTCCTGATTCCCCGTGACGGAGACGAGAAATGGCCATCAACGACTGGCAGAAGGTGAAGACCGACAAGAAGATGGTGCTGGGCCGCTACATCGTGGCCGACCCGAAGATGTGCCACGGCAAGCTGACGTTTCGCGGCACACGCATCTTCGTCGCCGACGTGCTGAACCAGGTTGCGAAGGGGATGGACTTCGAGTCGATCAGCGAATCCTGGGGTGGTTCCGTGAGCTACGAGGCCGTTGTCGAAGCCGTCAAGTTGGCCCGCGAAGCGATCCTCAAACACTGGCCCGAGATGGAAATCAAGGACGCTGAGCCCGATGAATGTGCTGGACGAAAACGTGGACTGGGGGCAGCGCGAGTTGCTCGAGGGCTGGCGGATACGAACGCGAAAGATCAGGGCTGACCTGGGGTGGGAGGGAATGGACGATACAGATGTCATCCCGCTTCTGGTGCAGTTGACGTAGAGACCGAATGGTGGAGAAGCAATCATGAAAGCCGTGCCCGCCGTTTACGAAAACGGTCAGATCACCCTGTCGGCGCCTCCGGAAAACGCCGAACTGGGACCGGTTCGGGTTCTGGTGATCTTCCCCGAGGAGTCGGATGACCCATGGCAGAAAATCTTGACCGATTCCCGCCCACGCCCCGCCCTGGATCAGTACCTCAAGGAGTGCCTAGATGAAATCGCCCTGGGGAAGGCAGAACCGCTGGACCCGGAGCACCTATGAATTCCCTGACGCTGCCCCGTTTCTGGCAACTCTACCGCCGGTTGCCCGAGTCGGTCCGGGCCGCGGCGCGGGAAACGTATCGCCAATTCCTGGCCGACCCAACTCATCCGGGACTGCACTTTCACCGCCTCGCCTATGACCCCCGGTTATGGTCGGTCCGGGTGACGCGGAACCACCGGGCGGTAGGGATCCGGGACGGGAACACGATCACATGGATCTGGATCGGCTCCCACGACGAGTTCGACCGGCAGTTCCCGGCATGAACTGGGTGATTCCCATGAATGGGTCCAATGTCGATCTCACCTGGTGGCAACCGAACCCCAAGGACGGTCAGCCACTCGCGCGCATTTTCGGCGTGCGCCACCTGTCGCCCGCGGCGGCCCATCACCTGAACACCGTCCTCGACGCCCTGCGACCGACCGCCGTCCTAGTCGAGGGGCCGTCGGACGCCGCCGAGCAGATCAAGCACCTGGCCCACCAGGACACCCGCCCGCCGGTCGCCCTTCTCGCCTACACCGAGGCGCGGCCGGTGCGCTCGATCCTCTACCCCCTGGCCGAGTATTCTCCCGAATGGGTCGCCCTCACTTGGGGACTGCGTCACAAGGCCGACGTGCGCTTCATTGACCTGCCCGCGGCCGTCTTTCTCGAATTGCACCAACTCACCAAGCAGCCAGACGACGAGGCGCCGCCG
Organism: Gemmataceae bacterium; assembly: GCA_035266225.1. Taxonomy (GTDB): domain Bacteria; phylum Planctomycetota; class Planctomycetia; order Gemmatales; family Gemmataceae; genus DATFNV01. The sequence continues at coordinate 35 of DATFNV010000339.1, read as the reverse complement.
GAGGAAAAGGACGGGCCCGTCAAGCAGCGGCCGGT
>DATFNV010000338.1:0-2464 GCA_035266225.1 Gemmataceae bacterium | reverse complement strand
CGAAGGCGAGTGTCGTTCGCCAGCACCTTGAACACGGCCGCCAACCCGCCCGCCTGAATCGGAGACAGCAGGGGCCTCTCCTTTAGCGAAGGCTTGTCGCAGCAGTCCACCTCAGTCAGTTTCGCCGTTTTCGATTTCATGTCGGCTCCCCAAATCCAGCATTACACTATCCAGTGTAATTTCTTGTGTCAAGGTCAAGCAGAAAGAGCGGGGAGAGACGGGCGAGACACGGAACGGACACAGGGTCCCCTGAAACGACACGGAAACGATGGCACGGCAGGCGAAACAGGCGAGGCAGGCGAAGCCGTAAAATGGTAAATGCCTTCACTTTGCCTAAAATGACTAAATCCGTCTTCTAAGCACGAAATAGTTGCCGCGAACCGGCTGCATCGCTTCTTCGCGGATCGTGGTTTCGGCCCACGCCCGTTCCTCGAACGCCGCCGCGAGGGTGGAACGCACGTAGGCCAGGCTGTGGGCGAAGCGGCCGGATTTCTGCAGCCGATACCTCTCGCCGGCCGCCGACTCGGTGCTGAAGGCCAGCAGTCCGCCGGGCCGCAAGGCCTCGCGCACCGCGGCGCAGACCGGTCGCAGGTCGCCGAAGTAAATCAGCACGTCCGCGGCCACCACCAGGTCAAACCGCCCCAGCGAACCCTGCAGAAACGCGATCAGTTCCTCGCAGAACAAGGCGTCATAGACCCCTCGCCGCCGGGCCTGCTCCAGCATCTTCGCCGACAGATCGACCCCGAGCAGCTGACGTGAGATCGGCCTCAGCAGCGGCCCGCACAGCCCCGTGCCGCAGCCGGCGTCCAGCGTGTCGAAGCAGTGACCCGGTCCCGCGACCGACTGGAGGCTCGCACACAGTTTCGCCGGAAGGTCGTACCGAAGCGATTTGACCAGTTTGCCGTCGAAGTCCTCAGCAAATCCATCGAAATACTCGACGATGTACTCGGCCGGCGAACGCTCCACCCCCGCCCCGCCTGTCACCGCCGTCAGCAGATAGTCCGCCGCGGCGCTTCCCGGCGCCAGTTCCCGCCACTTCCGGCCGACGCGGGCCGCCGCGTCGAGGTGTCCGAAGGCGGTCAGCGTCTTGAAGGCGCCTTGCAGCATGGCATTCGGATCGGCCTCGGCTTCCGGCGCGTCGGCCGGCAGCGACCGCTGATACGCGGCGAGCGCCTCGTCGGCGGGCCGGCCGTCCATCACGTCCCGCAGGAATCCGGCCCGCCGGAGCATCTGCTGATAATTGGCGTTCCCTTCGTCCAACTCCACGGCACCGGCGTACGCCTCGGCGGCTTCCGCGACCCGGCCCGCCTGGAAATAGAGTTTCCCCAGGTTGGCCAGCAGGCCCGCCGTCCTCCCGCCGCGCGCCACGCACGCGCTAAAGCAGTCGATCGCCGCCGCAAGCTGCCCTTGCTCCTGCTTCACCAATCCCAGGCACTGCCAGGCCAGGGGCGATTCCGCGTCCAGGCGCAGCGCCGCACGGTAGGCCGCCTCCGCACCTGCCAGGTCGGACACCTTGCATCGGAGCGTCCCCAGCAAGAGCCAGGCGTCAGCCTGCTCGCGAATCGACAAGGCCCGCTCCAAACATCCCGCCGCGTCCGCCGGCGAGCCGGTCCGATCGAGCGCCACCGCCAGGTTCATCCAGAACAACGAGTTGGCGGGCTCGAGCGCCACCGCCCCGCGCAGCACTTCAACGGCATCCACCGCCCGGCCCTCGCGGCACAACACCAAACCCAGGCGTGCCAGCGTCTCCGCGGGCGAGGTCCCGCCCCGCAGCGCCGCCGCGAACGCCGCACTGCCCGAAGAACACGCCTCAACGAGCGCGGCGATCCGCTGGGCATCGGGAAGCTCGAACCGGGCCGGTTCCACGGGTTGTTCTCCAACGGACCATTGATCGGGTTGGCAATCGGCGGGCTGTCACCCATCGGAAGATATAGGACAGAGAACTCACTGGCGGGTGTGGATTTGTGGAATGGGTTACTTGGAGCGTCGTCCGTTTAGCGGCCGCCCTCGGGGCGGCGCTCTCGGAGCGCCGCCCCGAGGGCGGCCGCTAAACGCTCAACTGACGATCTCCTTCACGACGTTCCCCTTCACGTCGGTCAGGCGCATGTCGCGGCCGGCGTAGCGGTACGTCAGCTTCTCGTGATCCAGCCCGAGCAGGTGCAGGATCGTCGCGTGCCAGTCGTGGATGTGGACCTTCCCCTCGACGGCCTCGTAGCCGTAGTCGTCGGTGGCCCCGTGCGAGAAGCCGCCCTTGACGCCGCCACCGGCCATCCACGTCGTGAAGCCGCGGTGGTTGTGGTCGCGGCCGTCGCCGCCCTGGGCGTACGGCGTCCGGCCGAACTCGCCGCCCCAGAGCACCAGCGTGTCCTGCAACAGGCCGCGCGACTTCAGATCGCGCAGCAGACCCGCGATCGGCTTATCGACGCTCTGCGCCTTGTTGCCCAGGGCGTTCTTCAGGTCGCGG
>DATFNV010000337.1:0-27493 GCA_035266225.1 Gemmataceae bacterium | reverse complement strand
GAGCGGGCCTCCGTGTAGGGATAAGGTGTCAGCTGCAAAACCACCCTATCCCGCGGAGGCCCATTTGACTACCCGCCGGGCGGCCGCAACTCCGCTGCCGAGAACTGATTACGTCAGAGCGGGCGACCGGTTACGCCCTTCCGGTTTTCGGGCCCGGATCGAACCGACAGGTCTACGGACAGGATCGGTCCCCGCCCAGAGGTTTCGCAATTGTTGCGTTTGAACTGACTGGATTGTGTCATGAAATATGGCCGCGTTCTCCTGGCGGATAACCATCTGAACATGCTGGGAGGCGTGTACAGTTTGCTCGATGCCTTGTTCGAGAGCGTGCTGATGGTGGCTGACGAACGATCCCTCGAGGACGCGGTCAGGACTTTCAAACCCGACCTGGTCGTCGTGGATTTGTCGCTGCCGCGTGAAGGAGAAGCGAACATCGCAAGGCGATTGATGGGTAGGTATCCGGACCTGCGTCTCATCGTCCTCAGCGTCCACGATGAGCCGACGATCGTCGGCCAAATGTTGGGCGCTGGCATTGCCGGCTTCGTGCTCAAGCGCGCCGCAGCCACGGACCTGATCCCGGCAGTCGAGGAAGTCCTTCGAGGCGGCACCTTTGTTGGCCCGACTCTCCAGAAGCAGCTATCTGAATTTAGGGATCCTCCGCTGAAGTTGGCCGAGGATGCCCCGCCACAGGATTGATGGCTTCGACCTGCTCGTCAGTCAGCAGTCAGACACAGGCAAGCCTCTGTCTTTTCCCTGACACGTGGGGCCTGAAACATGCATCCGGTCGGGCAAGCCTCTCCCCTCGGAGCCACGGTCGTTGACGGCGGCGTCAATTTCAGCCTTTTCTCCCGAGGCGCTACCGGCGTTGAGTTGCTGCTTTTCGACCGAGAGGATAGCGCCACTCCAGCCCGCGTGGTGCCGATCGATCCCGCGACAAACCGCACCTACCACTACTGGCACGTGTTTGTGCCCGACGTGCTCTCGGGTCAACTCTACGGCTACCGGGTCCAGGGGCCTTCGGCGCCCGCGAACGGATTGCGTTTCGACCCCGCCAAGGTACTGCTCGACCCGTATGGCCGGGCCGTTGTCGTTCCGAAAAACTACACGCGCGAGGCCGCACGGCAGGAAGGCGACAACGCCCGGACCGCGATGAAATGCGCCGTCGTCGATTCGGGCGTTTACGACTGGGAGGGAGACGTCCCGCTGTGCCGGCCCTCCGCGCGCACCGTCATTTACGAGATGCACGTCCGCGGATTCACCCGCCACCCGAGTTCCGGCGTCGGCGAGAAGACACGCGGGACCTACGCCGGTCTGATCGAGAAGATTCCGTACTTGCAGCAACTCGGCATCACCGCGGTGGAGCTTTTGCCGGTGTTTCAGTTCGATGCGCAAGATTGTCCCCCGGGAAGGGTCAATTACTGGGGCTATGCCCCGATTTCGCTCTTCGCACCGCACCAGGCGTACAGCTCGCGCCAGGACCCACTGGGCCCAGTGGACGAATTCCGGGACATGGTCAAGGCGCTGCACCGGGCGCGCATCGAGGTCATCCTCGACGTGGTGTTCAACCACACCGCGGAGGGCGATCATACAGGGCCGACGCTTAGCTTCCGCGGCATCGACAACCTGACCTACTACATCCTTGAAGCGGGCGACTCCCGGTACGCCAATTACACCGGCTGCGGCAACACGCTCAACACCAATCATCCCATCGTCCGCCGCCTGATCGTGGATTGTCTCCGCTACTGGGTCGAGCACATGCACGTTGACGGCTTCCGCTTTGACCTGGCATCGATCCTCACCCGCGATGCGTCCGGGCATCCGTTGCCGAACCCGCCGGTACTCTGGGATATCGAGTCGGACCCGGCCCTGGCGGGCACGAAGCTCCTGGCCGAGGCGTGGGACGCCGCCGGCCTGTACCAGGTCGGCAGCTTCGTCGGAGACGCCTGGAAGGAGTGGAACGGCCGCTTCCGGGACGATGTGCGCGACTTCTTCCGGGGTGTGCCCGGGTCGCTGCGGCGGGTGGCAGACCGGCTGGTCGGCAGCCCGGAGCTTTACGGCCACAAGGAACGCGAGGCGGAGCAGAGCGTCAACTTCGTGACGTGTCACGACGGCTTCACACTCAACGACCTCGTCTCCTACAACCAGAAGCACAACGAGGCGAACGGCGAGGACAACCGCGACGGGGCCAACGACAACCGCAGCTGGAACTGCGGTGTGGAGGGGCCGACCGATGACCCGGCGGTGGAGAGGCTGCGCAACCGTCAGGTGAAGAACCATTTGACCGTGATGATGCTGTCGCTGGGCGTGCCCATGATTCTGATGGGCGACGAGGTCCGGCACACGCAGGGCGGCAACAATAATGCCTATTGCCAGGACAACGAAATCAGCTGGTTCGACTGGTCACGGGTCACGAAGCATGCCGACGTGCATCGCTTCGTCCAACTGCTGATCGCGCGGCGCCTGCTGCGTGACGTCGAACATGAGCGCAGGCGCGTGAGTCTGAACACGATGATCCAGCAAGCGAACAAGGCCTGGCACGGGACGAAGCTTAACCAGCCAGACTGGAGCGATCATTCGCTTAGCTTGGCGTTCGGCGCGAAGCTGCGGCAAGAAGGGCTTTTTTTCTATTTCATCCTGAATGCGTACTGGGAGCCGCTCGAATTCGAGCTGCCAACGCTGGAGGCTGGGGGAGCCTGGCGCCGGTGGATCGACACGGCACTCGATTCACCAGACGACATTGTCTCCTGGGAGAAGGCACTACCGCTGCCAGGCGCCAAGTATCGGGTCGCGGACCGCTCCGTGGTGGTGCTTTACGCGAGCAGCAAAGGGTGATCATCTCAGCTTTCGCCGCGCCGACATCGACTGACCCTGGTCAAGGTGAACCGTTGGCTGAGGTCAATTCGTGTCGCCCGGCCTGAGATAAGAGGCGAAGTCGGTGACAAGCGAATGGCCGATACACGTGAAAACCGCTGGTTTATTCTGCCGATCGTCGGCTGGTTGCCGAAGTACCAGCCTGCGTGGTTGCGATTTGACCTCGTCGCTGGCCTAACGCTCGCGGCCTATGCCGTGCCGGTGTCGCTGGCCTACGCCGGGTTAGCTGGGCTACCACCGCAGATGGGGCTCTATTGCTACCTGCTGGCGGGGTTGGGCTACGCACTCTTCGGATCGTCGCGCCACCTGGCCATTGGGCCGACCTCCGCCATTTCACTGCTCGTGGGTGTTACCCTGGCAGGTCTGGCCGCTGGCGATGCCGCGCGGCGGGAGGCACTGGCATCGTTGACCGCTCTGATCGTGGCCGGTGTGTTTGCGCTGGCCTGGCTGCTGCGGTTGAGCGTGCTGGTGAATTTCATTTCCGAAAGCGTTTTGACAGGCTTCAAGGCCGGCGCCGCGCTGGTCATTGCCTCCACGCAACTGCCGAAGCTTTTTGGTGTCAAAGGGGGCGGAGACGACTTTTTTGAACGCATGGCTCAGCTCGTCCAGCAGGTGCCGGGCACCAGCCTGCTCACGCTGGCCATCGGCGTGGGCGCGATCTTGGCGCTGTTGCTGGGAGAGAAGTTCCTACCCGGCCGGCCTGCTGCGCTTGCCGTCGTGCTGCTCGCGCTAGCAGTGGCTTCGCTGGGCCAGATCGACCAGTACGGTGTGAAGATCGTGGGCCAATTGCCCGCTGGGTTACCGCACTTTCTGGTTGCCGGCGCGAGCCTCGGCACTGTGCGAGCCGAGGAACTCCGGCAACTGATCCATCTGGCGTTTGCTTGCTTCTTGCTGGCCTACATTGAGAGTATATCGTCTGCGCGAACCTGTGCCCTGAAGCACCGCTACACGGTGGACCCGTCGCAGGAGTTCCTGGGATTGGGGGCAGCCAGTCTTCTGGTCGGCCTGTGGCAGGGCTTCCCAGTCGCGGGTGGGTTGTCGCAGAGCGCGGTCAATGAGCAAGCAGGGGCGCGCACGCCGTTATCGTTGGCTTTCGCATCCGCTGTCATTGCTCTGGTGCTTGTGTTCTTTACGAGCTTCTTCCAGCGCTTGCCGGAGACCGTTCTTGCCGCGATCGTACTCATTGCTGTAAAGGGTCTCATTGACCTCAAGGAGCTGCGATACCTGTGGCACGCCAGTCGAATCGATTTTGGCGCAGCCGGAGTGGCGTTGGGAGGCGTGCTGGTCATGGGCATCCTTGACGGAGTGATTGTCGCTGTTCTGGCCTCGGTTGTGATGCTCCTGTCGAGAGTCGCGCGGCCTCACGTGGCCTTCCTTGCCCGCATTCCCGGGACCCACCGATTCTCCGATGTCGCGCGCCATCCGGAGAATGAGCCCATCCCCGGCGTGCTGGCGTTCCGCGTCGAAGCGTCACTCGTGTATTTCAATGCGGATCATGTCCTGCAGACTGTGCTTCAGCGGGTTCAGAGCGAGTCCGAGCTGCAACGCGTGGTGTACGACCTTTCGACCACTCCCTATGTGGATGTCGCCGGAGCCCGGATGCTAAGGCGGCTGCACGATGAACTGGCCAGCAAGAAAATCGGGTTAAGGGTTGTTGGGGCGCACGGCGAGGTCCGGGACCGCTTGCGCTTCGAGAAACTGCAAGACTGGGTTGGCCCGATCAATCGCCACGTCTCGTTAGGCGAGGCGGTGGGCATGGGCACACTGCCCGTGGAGCCGCAGAGTCATGACGAGATCAGCAAATGATTGACGCCATCCCTTACTGGGAGCCGCTCGACTTCGAGCTGCCAAACCTGGAGGGAGGTTCGTGGCTGCGACGGATCGACATGGCTCTCGATTCACTGCGCGACATTGTCCCGTGGCAGACGGCACCAGAGGTTCCCGTCGATACCTACCGGGCCGAGGCGCGCTCCGTGGTGATGCTGTTCGCCAGCGGCCAGGGGGTGATTTCCTTGTGAGACCGTCATTTGAAACCCCAGCAGGGCGAATGCGCCAGCGCGTCTCAGGGGCATGGACGACGCCCGGCCGCTGAAATGCCTTGCTGAGCAACTCAACCCGTTCGCGTCTATCATCCGCCCTCGCGCCTTGGTGCCCGCAAGGTGGCGACTACGCAGGCCGACGGCGGTAAAGGAGCGTGTCGCCGAGTCGTACCGACTCAAACCCATCGACGATGCCATACAGGGTCTCCGCGGAGCCGAGCAGCAGCCAGCCGCCGTCGGCCAGCGCCGCGCGCATCTGGGCGACAACGCGGCGGCGCGTATCGTCGTCGAAGTAGATCAGCACGTTGCGGCAGAAGATGGCGTCGAAGGTCCCCAGGGCGCTGAACGGCTGCACCAGGTTGGCCCGGTGGAACTCCACGAGCCGCCGCACCGGCTCGCGCACCGCCCAGCGCTCGCCGCGCCGCTCGAAGTGGCGAGCCAGTTGGGCCGCGCTCAGGCCGCGCGCCGTCTCCTGCCGCGTGTACTCGCCGGCCCGCGCTATCGCCAGCGCTCGCGCCGACACGTCGGTCGCCAGGATCGAGAAGGTTCCCTCGCCGACCCCTCGCCCCCCACTGGCCTCGATGAACTCGGCGACGATCACGGCGAAGCTGTACGCCTCCTGCCCGGTGGCCGCGCCGGCGCACCAGAGGCGCACCCGCCGGCGGCGTGCCAGGAGGTCGGGCAGGACGTGACGGCGGAACGTCTCGAACGGGTGGCCGTCGCGGAAGAATGCCGTCTCGCCGGTGGTGATCGCCTCGACGACGACGTCCTGGAGCGCCGCGCCGCCCGGCTCGCGCAGCCGCCGCGCCAGTTCCTCGAAGCCGGAAAGTCCGCAGTCGCGGACGACGGGCTCCAGCCGGTGACGGATCAGGTACGCCTTGTCCTCGGACAACGTGACTCCGCACAGGCCCTGAATGAGGCGGCGCAGTTCGTCGAATACAGGGCGCGGCAGGTCCATGTCATCCGCCCTTCCGGTTGGCGACGAGCGCCCGCACGACGGCGGCAATCTCGCGCAGCGGCAGCACGGCGTCGGCCAGCCCGGCGGCCACGACGCTGCCGGGCATGCCCCAGACAACGCTGCTCGCCTCGTCCTGGGCGATGACGCAGCCGCCGGCGCGCTTCAGGGGCCGCAGGCCGGCGGTGCCGTCGGCCACGCGGTCGCACGTCATCCCGGTCAGCACGACCGCAACCGCCTCGCCGCCGAGCGCCGCCGCTGCCGAGCGGAACAGTACGTCGGCCGACGGTCGGAAGCCGTTCTCCTTCTGCTGGTCGTTCAGCACCGTGACGATCCCCTGCTCCGGCCCCGCGCGCAAAAGCAGATGCCGGTCGGCCGGCGCGATGAAGACGGTGCCCGGCACCGCCCTGTCCCCGTCGCGCGCCTCGACGACCGGGCGGCCCGTCTGGCGCGCGAGCAGGTCGGCCAGTGAGCGCGTGAACTCCCGCGACCCCGCCGGCATGTGCTGCACCACGAACACCGGCACGTCCAGCCCCGCGCAGAGTTCGGGCAGCAGTACCCCCAGCGCCTGCGGGCCGCCGGTCGAGGCTGCGATCAGCACCGCCCGGATCGTGCGCACGGCCCGGAGGGCGGGGCACGGAGCGCCGGAGGGAGACGGAGCCAAACTGCGCCCCGCGCCCGGCGCCCCGCGCTGGCGGCGCGCCATGAACGAGCGGATGCGCGGGATGAGTTGCTCGCGGAGTGTTCTTAGGTTGGCCTCGGCGGACGGGCCGTTGGGCTTGGTGACGAAGTCGAAGGCGCCGGCCTGAAGCGCCCGCATGGTCACATCGGCACCGCGGCGGGTGAAGGCGCTGACCATGAGGATCCCGACCGGCGGGTCATTGGGCCGTCCGGCGTTGAAGCGCTGGATGGCCTGGAGCGTCTCCAGGCCGTCGAGGCCCGGCATCTCAACGTCCAGGGTCACGAGGTCCGGCGGCGTGGCGCGGATGAAGGCTAGCGCCTTCTCGCCGCTGAAGACGGAGCCGGCGACCGCGATCCCTTCCTGCCCGGCCAGGGCTGCTTCCAGCGCGGCGCGGAAGATACGCGAGTCATCGACGATCAGTACTCGTGCGGTGTCGGACATCGATGGACACTCGGCGGGTCAGTTGGCCTCACTTCATTCTAATGCGAGCTGACCTTGAAGTGCCCCACCAGTCGGCCCAAGTCGTCGGCAATGGCGGTCAGCTGCGCCGCCGCCTCGTTCACTTGCCCCGCGGCGGCACTGTTCTCGCGCGTCGCCTGGCTGACGCCGTGGATGTTCGCCGAGATCGTGTTCGACGCCTGGGCGGCCTCGGCGGCGTTGCGCGACACGTCGGTGGCGGCCTTGGCGCCCTCGGCGGCGTTGCGCGACATGTCGGTGGCGGCCTTCGCCACCTCCGCGATCGAATGCGCAATGTGCTCGACGCTCTGGCGCGCCTCGCCCACATCGGCGGCGACCTTGTTGGCCGTCGCCGTTTGGCGATCCACCGCCTCCGACGCCCGGGCCGCCGACTCGTTGATCTCGGCGATCACGCCGGCGACGCTCTGGATGATGGCCACCGCCTCGCGCGTGCTCCCTTGCACGCCCTCGATCTTGCGGGCGATGTCCTCGGCGGAGCGGGCACTCTGGTTGGCCAGTTCCTTGATCTCGTTGGCCACCACCGCGAAGCCCTTGCCCGCCTCGCCCGCCGACGTCGCCTCGATGGTCGCGTTCAGCGCCAGCAGGTTCGTCTGCAGGGCGATCATCTTGATGACCTCGGTCACCTTGTTGATCTCGCCGGCGGCGCGGTCCAGCTGGCGCATGGCGTCGGTCGCCTGGTCGGCCATCTGGCGGGCTCGCGCCGTCCGCTCGGAGCCCTCCCGCGCCTCGTCCGCCACGTCCCGCAGCGACGCCGTGATCTCCTCCACGGCCTTCGCGACAGCGGCGACATTCTTCGAGGTGGCGTCGGCCGCGGCGGAGATGGTTCCGACGTTCACGCTGATTTCCTCGCTGGCCGACGAGATGCCGCTGACGTTCATGCTCATCTGCTCGGCGGCGGCGGCCATGCTGCCGACCGTGGCCGAAAGCTCCTCGGTGCCGGCGGCCACGCTCGCCGCCTGCCCCGCCATCGCCTCGCTCCCCTGGAGCAGCTCCTGCGACACGCCGGACAGGCCGCCCGCCGCTTTCGCCACGCCGCCGGAAGCGCCGCGGATGTCGGAGACGATCCGCGACAACGTCTCGGCCATGCCGTCGGCCGCGGCGCTGAGGTGCCCGACCTCGTCGCCGCGTTGCTCGCCCATGCGCCGCGTCAGGTCGCCCTCCGCCAGCCCCTGGAACACCCCGACGCCGCGGGCCAGTGGTCGCGTGATCGACCGCACCAGCACCAGCGCCAGGCCCACCCCGAGCAGGGCGCCGACGACTCCGGCCGCGATGATCATCCACCGCGCCTTCTCGTAGCTGGCCTGGCTGGCGGCCCGCCCCGTCTCCATGTGCTCGCGCAGCACGCCGAGCAGCTGCCCCAGGACCACGTTGCAGTGGTTGGAGTGCTCGTAAGTCTTCGTCAGTGTGTACTGCGCCGCCAGGTTGTTGCTGTTGACGTGCGCGTATTCCTGCACCTTCGGCACCACCCGGCGCAGGTCGGCGTAGGCGCCCAGGACCGGCCCGAATTCGGCCTTCTCGCCCTCGTCCAGGGTCGCCGAGAGCTGTTTCAACTCCGCGCCGATGTCCTTGAGGAAGGCGGCGATCTCGCCGTCCAACCGGTTCATCTCCTTTTCGTCGCCGGAATAGACGAGGCCGTTGAGGCGGTTCATCACCCCTGCCGTATGGGCGATCAGCCGCGCCGCCAGCCGCAACTTCTTCAGCTGCTGCGCCAGCCGCGTGGGGTCCTTGGCGGCGTCGATGGCGGTCAGCTCCTTCTCGGCGCTGTCGATGAGGCCGGCCTGGAACTCCCGCGTCGATAGGACGATCTTGAGGACGTCATTGTTGATCAGGGCCGCGGCCTTGGGGTTCGTGTTCAGTACCGCAAGGCGCAGCAGTTCCTTCTGCGCCTCCTGATACTTCTCCCACGAGCGGTTGAACTCGTCCAGCTCCTGCCGCTCCGGACTGCCGGGGTCGCTGCTGATGAGGCGGACCAGCTCGACCCGCAGCTTGTTGGCGCTGGCAGTTTGCTCGCGCGACTGGTTGGCGAAGGCCACCGACTCCTTGTCGTCGGCGCTGATGACGCTGTTCTTTTCGGCCCGCACCGCCGCGAGGACCGCCATCCGCAGCTCCGAGCCGACTTCGATGGCCTTGCCGTCGATCTCGACGAGCTTGCGCAGGTGGTCATTCACCTGAGCCAACTCGTTGACGCCCACTAGGGCGATGGCCAGGACGGTGAGCACCAACACCGCGACCAGGATTCCGATCTTCGTCGCCAGGCTGAGGTTTTTCACGACGCACCCCTTGCTTGCGCTGCGGGCCGGTTGACGGCATCGAGGAGCTGGTACGGGTCCACGAGGACCATCAGTTCGCCTTCGGTCTGGCCCACCCCCACGAGCAGGCCGCCGGCGCGGGCCGGGGCGTCAGCGGCGTAGCGCTCGACCTGCCCCGCACCGAGCCGCACCATGTCGCCGACGGCGTCCACCAGCACGCCGAACGACTCCCCGACCGCCGGCTTGAAGATGACCAGACGGCTATCGGGTGTCACCGCCGACTCGCCCAGGTGGAGCAGGCGCCGCAGGTCGAGCACGAGATGGAGTTGACCGCGCAGGTTCACCAGGCCGACGATCGATGGCGCAGCGTGTGGCACCGGCGTAACGGCGGTCCGCGTGTTGACCTCCTTGACTGCGCGCACGTCCACGCCGAACAGCCGCCCTGCCAGGCGGAAGGTACAGCAGAGCTGCTCGCCGCCGGCCGCGGAGTCATGCATCGCTCGCGACCTCCGGTCCGGGGAGCAGGGCGGCCACCGCGGCGAGAAAGCGCTCGCGGTCCAACTTGACCTCGTAGCCGTCGAAGCCGCAGGCCAGCGCCCTGTCGCGGTCGGCGGGGCTGTTCAGCGTCGTCAGGGCCAGCAGCGGCAGCCGCGCAAACGCCGGCTCGCCGCGCACCGCCCGCGCGAAGGCCCAGCCGTCCATCACCGGCATCTCGATGTCCGACACCACCAGGTCGAACGGTCCGTCCCGCAGCCGCTCCAGCCCCTCTGCGCCGTGGACCGCGATCACCACCTCGTACCCCTCGCTCTCAAGGTAGCCCGCCACCAGGCGGCGGAAGAACTGCGTGTCCTCGACCAGCAGGATACGACGTCGTCCCGCCGGCGCGGGAAGGGCGGGTGACAGGTGCTCGGGACCGCTCGCCAGGTCGGCCAGCCGATATAGGTCCAAAAACAGCGTCATCTGCCCGCGCACCAGCGCCGAGCCGAGCAGGCCGTCGGCGCGGTAGGCGGCGTCGCTGAAGTCGAGGAGGACCGTCTCCGTGTCGATGATCTCGGAGAGGAGGACGCCCAGCGGCCGGCGCAGATTTTTCGGGAGCAGCAAGAGCATGACGGGCCGGTCGGGGCAGGGCGAGAGGCCCAGCAGGTCGTCGAGGCGGAGCACGGGCGTCGGCACGTCCTCGACGGCAACGAATTCGCGGTCGCCGACGCGCTCGATGCGGCCGGCCTCAACCGTCTCGATGCGGCGGATCAGAGCCAGCGGGACGGCCAGCTGCTCGCGTGGGCCGTAGCGGAATAGCAGTACGGTGTGCGACTCGGCCGGGGTGGCGCCGCCGGGGCCGTCCGCGTCCGGCTGGGCCGCTGTTTCCCAGGCGACGCTGGCGTGCCGCGCGATCCCCTCGGCGGCGAGGATGAGCGCCGCCCGACCGTCACCAAGGACTGTGGCGCCCGAATAGATCGGCAGCGCCTTGAGGGCGGCGTGCAGCGGCTTGACGACGATCTCCTCCGTGTCGAGGATGTCATCAACGACCAGCCCGAAGCGCCGCGAGCCCACCTTGACGACGGCGACGTGCAGCGGGGCGGCCGATCCGTTCGCAGGGTGCTCCCCGCCGGCGTCCCCGTAGAGCACCCGGGAGAGTCTCACGAGCGGCATCAGCCGGCCGCGCAGCCGCACCATTTCCTGGTCATACGCCAGTTCAATCCGCGCCTGGGCCTGGCCCGGCCGGAGACAGACCAGCTCCTCGACGTCCTTCTGCGATATGGCATACGTCCGGCCGCCGCCGCTGACGAGCAGGCACGGGATGATGGCCAGCGTCAGTGGCAGATGCAGGGTGAAGACCGTGCCGCGCCCGGGCGCCGAGTCGATCTCCAGGGTGCCGCCAAGCTGGTCGAGGTTCGTCTTGACCACGTCCATGCCGACGCCACGGCCCGAGACGTCCGTGACCTGCTGGGCCGTCGAGAAGCCCGGCATCAGGATCAGCGACAGCACCTCGCGGTCGCCGAGGCGTGCCAACTCGGCGGGGGGGCGCAGGCCCTGCTCCAGCGCCTTGCGGCGCACGACGGCGGCGTCAATGCCGCGGCCGTCGTCCCGCACCTCGATGCGGATGCGGCCGCCGAGGTGGCGGGCGCTGAGGACGATGCGCCCCTCCTCCGGCTTGCCGGCGCGGCGGCGCTGCTCGGCCGGCTCGATGCCGTGGTCGCAGGCGTTGCGGATCAGGTGAGTCAGCGGGTCGGATAGCGCCTCCAGGATCGTCTTGTCCAGTTCGGCCTCGGTGCCGAGGACTTCCAGATCGATCCGCTTGCCGAGTTGCCGGGCGAGGTCGCGCACCATGCGGGGGAACTTGCCGAACAGGTTGCCGACCGGCTGCATCCGCATTCGCATGGCGGCGTCCTGCAAGTCGCTGGTCACCGCGTCGAGGCGCTGGGCGAGGGTGCCCAGCGCCGGGTCACCGGGTGCGATGACGCGCACCACCTGGTTGCGCACCAGCACCAACTCGCCGGCCAGCGTCATCAGGCGATCGACTAGCGGCACGGGGATGCGGATGCTGCTCGCGCGCTCGTTGGCAAGCGTCGGCGGCACGGCGGTCGGTGCTGGTGGCGCAGGCGCTGGTACCGCGGCAGGCGGCGCTTCGATCACGATGACCTCAGCTACCGGCAGCCCGAGCGCCTCGTGGAAGGGCGCCGGAGACAGGGCGACGGCGACTCTGGCCTCGAGCCACACCGGGCCGGCGGGCAAGGGTGCGTACAGGTCGCCGCCGGGGACGTCAATGCGAGCGTCGAGAAGGGTGCCGATCTCCTGCACGCGGCGGACAACGGCGACCGGTGCCTGCCCGTGCCGGTGGCAGTCGGCGAGATCGAGCCGCACCCGATAGACGAACTCCTGCCCAGCCGGCCGCGGCGCCCGCACTTCATCAGAGCTGGGAGCGGGGGCGGTCGCGGGCACTGGAAGGGAGGGCGACGGCAGCGGCTCCGGCGGGACGAGGCGCCGCAATCGGTCGAGGATCGCGCTCACGTCGGCGTCGTTGCTGTGCTCGACGTCGTCCAGCAGGGTCAGGATGCGGTCGGCGCCGGCAAGCAGCGCGTCAGTGGTGCCCGACTCCACGGCGAACGTGCCCTGGCGCATGCGCTCGAACACCGCCTCCATCGCGTGCGCCAGTTCCTCGACGCGGCGGCAGCCGAAGAAGCCGGCGCCGCCCTTGACCGAGTGCAGCGCCCTGAACAGGCGGTCGATGCGGTAGCGCGACGACTCGCCCTGGGGCTGCTCCAGCGCCAGCAGGTCGTCGGAGACGTTGGCGAGGTGCTCCTTGGCCTCGCCGACGAATTCGTAAATGAGCGGGCGCGGCCCGGACATGTTCAACCGTCCTCTCCGACTCGGCGATAGGACCGGTCGAGCCGCGTCGCCTGCAGGAGGAGGCAAAGCAGCGGCCGTGCGTTGATGATCTCCAGGGCCGTCGGCCCCGCCGCCAGCGCCAGCAGCGCCAGCAGCGCCACGCCGGCCGGCTCGACATCCTCCACGGCCGCAAGGTCGAGTCGCACCGCCGGCGCCTCAGCCCGCAGCAATTCCGCCAGCCGGGCGCGCAGGGCCTCGGCCTCCGCGGCGCCGAGGTTGCCAGTGGGCCGCAGCGTTGGTGGGCCGGCCTCGGCGGGTGCCGGCGGCCGTCCGCTACGGACGGCGGCCAGCTGGTCGAGCAGTCCGCGCAGATCGTCCTCGGTGACGACCCCCTTGTCAGAGGCGTCGGAGAGGGTGACCCGTTGCAGGGCATCGACGCCGCGCAGCAGCGCGTCGATGCCGTCGCTGCCCAGCAGCAGCTCGCCTCCCTGGGCGGCGACGAAGCAGTCCTCCATCGCGTGCGCGATGCGCACCGCCGGCTCGACGCCGACGATCTTCGCCGCCCCCTTGATGGAGTGGGCCGCCCGCATCAGCGACTCCAGCCGCTCCGCGGCGCGGGCGTCCTTCTCCAGCGCCAGCAGCCCCTCGCTGAGCGCCGGCAGGTGCAAGTCGATCTCCGCCCGGAACAGCTCCAGCAGGGACGGGTCATACGTTAACCTGTTTGCCTGAGTCATATGTGCCTCGCCGATGAGGTCAGGAGTCCTCTCAATGTACCACGGCCGTCGGCGGAATGGGACACGGCGGACGCGGATGCACCAGATTGTCACGGAGCAACTCTGCGCCAACCGCTCCCGTCCGCGCCATCTGCCTCGCATTTTCCGATAATGGCCACATGACCCCGACCGAACATCCCGTGACCGTTCTGCTCGTCGATGACCAGGCCATCGTCGGCGAGGCAGTGCGCCGCATGCTCGCCGCCGAGGGCGACATCCAGTTCCACTTCTGTTCCGACCCGGCACAGGCAATCCCGACGGCCAACGAGATCGCCCCCACGGTCATCCTACAGGACCTGGTGATGCCGGACATCGACGGACTGACACTGGTGAAGTTCTTCCGGGCCAACGCGACGACGCGCGAGGTGCCGCTGATCGTGCTGTCGAGCAAGGAGGAGCCGGTCGTCAAGGCGCAGGCCTTCGCCGTCGGGGCCAACGACTACGTTGTCAAGCTGCCCGACAAGGTGGAGTTGATCGCGCGCGTCCGCTACCACTCGCGCGGCTACGTCGCGCTCCTGGAGCGCAACGAGGCGTTCCGCAAGCTGGCCGAGAGCCAGCGGCAGCTCGCCGAGGAGGTGGCCCAGGCGGCGCGGTACGTCCGCTCGCTGCTGCCGGCGCCGTTGACCGGCGCGGCGGCGCGCATCGACTGGCGCTTCGTGCCCTCGACGACACTGGGCGGCGACTCGTTTGGCTACCACTGGCTCGACGAGGACCACCTTGCCGTCTACCTGCTTGACGTGAGCGGGCACGGCGTCGGCTCATCGCTGATGTCGGTATCGGCGATGAACGTCATCAGTGCCCGCAGCCTGCCCGACACCGACTTCCGCAACCCCGGCCAGGTGCTGCAACGGCTCAGCAGCGCCTTCCCGATGGAGAAGCACAACGGCCTGTACTTTACCATCTGGTACGGCGTCTATCACAGAGGGACGCGGCGGCTGTCCTACGCTGGGGCCGGCCACCCGCCGGCGCTTCTGATCAAGGGCCCCGACCGGGCCAACGCCACGCTGAGTCGGCTGAAGTCGCAGGGGCCAATGATTGGACTGATGGAGGATCTGCCGTACGACACCGACACGGTCCCACTCGGGCCGCACGCGTGGCTCTACGTTTACAGCGACGGCGTGTTCGAGATTGCGCGGGCGGGAGGGGACATGTGGACGATCGACGAGTTCATCGACTACTTCGCAGCGCTGCCGCCGTCTGAGGAGTCCCCGATCGACCGCCTTCTGGCGCACGCCCGCCGGTTGCACGGATCCGAGGTGCTGGCCGACGATTTCTCGATGGTGGAGGTCGAGTTCACCTGACGAACAGGTTTGCGGGTCGTTTGTCGATCCCGATATCTGGTGTGCGGCTTCGGCTCGCCGGTGGACGAATTCGCCCACCGGCGTTGGCCATTCCCTTAGCGGCCATCGAAGAATGACTTCCGTTTAGCGGCGGGTGGCAGACCCACGCGGGTCTGCCACCCGCCGCTAAACAGCGAACTTATTGATCGATTGCCGCTTAGGGTATGAGCGAGCCACGGCCAGCGACCACGCAGCGCATGTCTTCAGAGCAAGTGGGTGTACAGCGGGCGTCTGGGCAGAACCCATCTCTGGCGCGGGACTTGCTCCTATTTGTGGAAAATACCGAGGGACCCTGGAGCTGCTCTTTCCGCCTCGGAGAGAGGGCGTCTGAGTTATCCCTCCACGTTGTGATTGATCGCATCGAAGTGAACGGCTCAGGGCGCTGTCATCCGCGGAAGGGCGGGCAACTGAGGGAAGGAGACAAGTGTGCCAACCCCAAGACAAATCTTGCACGCGACCGACTTCTCGGAGCAAGCGGATGCTGCGTTTGATCTGGCCTGGTCGCTCGCGCAAGCGCTCGGCGCCCGACTGACAGTGCTGCACGTGACGCGGCCGCCTGTAGTCGTGGACTGTGACGGATTGGCAACTGCGTTGCCCCAGGTGCATACCGCCCTTTCACAAGGGAGACTCCCATGAACGACTTCGCCAAAACGGCTTCTGACCTGTTCCAACTGGGTAACAAGGTCGCCCGCCTGTACACGCACAGAGTTCTGGCCGCTCAAAACGCCTTCTTCTCGACCACCCAGGCCGCGGTCGCCGAGACGTTGACCGCCCCGCCTGTCGCCGAGCCGGGGAGTGCCTGGCAAGCGTGTGCCACCTACGCCGCGGACTGGCTCCAGCGCTGGGTCCTGTTTTGGGACACGCTACGGCAGCGCGGCAACAACTTCCTCGAACACGAGCGCGCCGGTAAGCCGTCTGTGCTCGCCTTCGACTACGAAACCGTCGTGGACGGGCGCAAGCTGCCGCGGCCGGTCAACTACGCCCTCGTGCGCATCACGCCGCCGCCCGGTGTGGCGGTCGATGAGACGAAACGGCCGTTCATCATCGTGGACCCGCGTGCGGGGCACGGGCCGGGCATCGGCGGCTTCAAGCAGGACTCGGAGATCGGCGTTGCCCTGAAGGCCGGCCACCCCGTCTACTTCGTCATGTTCTTCGCCCGGCCGGAGCCGGGCCAAACGCTGCCGGACGTCTGCGAGGCCGAGGCGGACTTCGTGCAGGCCGTGGCGGACCGACACCCGCACAGCCCCAAGCCGGCCGTGGTCGGCAATTGCCAGGGTGGCTGGTCGGCGATGCTGCTGGCCGCATCGCACCCGGACCTCACGGGGCCGGTGGTCATTAACGGCGCCCCGATGTCCTACTGGAGCGGCAGCTGGCAAGGCGGCGAGGGCGAGAACCCGATGCGCTACCTGGGGGGGCTGATGGGGGGCGCCTGGGTGGCACTGCTGACGAGCGACCTGGGGAACGGCCTGGTCGATGGGGCCCACTTCGTCTCCAACTTCGAGCGCCTCAACCCGGCGAACACCCTGTGGAGCAAGTACTACCACCTGTTTGCCAACGTCGATACCGAGCCCCCGCGTTTCCTTCAGTTCGAGCGCTGGTGGGGAGGCTACTCGTTGATGAACGAGGCCGAGCTGCGCTGGATCCTCGATAACCTGTTCGTCGGCAACCGTTTGGCCCGGGGCGAGGCCAGGGCGGAGCCGCACAGCTTCTACAACCTCAAGGCCATACGCTCGCCCATTATCGTCTTCTCGTCGGCGGGCGACAACATCACGCCGCCGCAGCAGGCCCTGAACTGGATCGCCGACGCCTACGGCAGCACCGAGGAGATCAAGGCCAACGGCCAGGTGATCGTCGGGCTGTTGCACGAGGACGTCGGGCACCTGGGGATCTTCGTGTCCGGCCGGGTGGCCAAGAAGGAGCACGCCCAAATCGTGGAGGTTCTCAAGTATATCGAGTCGCTGCGCCCCGGCCTCTATGTGATGGAGATTCACGAGGAGAAGGGCCCGAGTGGCAAGACGGAGTACGAGGTCACTCTCGAGGAACGTCGGCTCGAAGACCTGTCCCGGCTCAACCGGTTCGAGCGCCACGACGAGAAGCCCTTTGACGTGGTGGCCGAGGTTTCGGCCCTGACCAAGCGGGCCTACACCCTGTTCGCGCGGCCATTCGTCCGGCCGCTGGTGAACGAGGGGACGGCGGAGCTGGGTCGAGTGTTCCACCCGCTCCGCTGGCAGCGCTGGGCCCTCAGCGATCTCAACCCGTGGCTGTGGCCGCTGCCGGTGCTGACCTCCGCAGTCAAGGCCGGCCGCCAGGCGGCCCCGCCGGACAACGCCTGCCGCCGCGCCGAGAAGGCGGGCTCGGACGTGATCACCGCCGGGCTGAACCTGTACCGCGACCTCCGGGACGCGACGATGGAGGCCATGTTCTTCCAGATCTACGGCCCGCCCGTCGCCCTGGGCGTGGTAGAGGGGCCCGCCAACGAGGCCCAGCCGGCCGTGCCGGACCCGCGTGAGTTGCCCCTCGTGCAGGACGCCCTCGCCGCCATCGGCACGGGAGGGTATCCGGAGGCGGTGGCCCTGATCGGTGCCCTGATTGGCCGGGGAGCAGGGCGCATCCCTCTCGTCCGACTGGAGCTGGTCGATCGCTTGGTCCGCAGCGACAAGGTACTGTCGCGCCTCCCCGCGGACGCCATTCGCCGCATCAGGGCCGAGCAGGCGGTCGTCGCCGAGCTGGAGCCCGAGCGCGGGCTGCAATCGTTGCCCCGGCTGCTGGCCGACCCGGCGGACCGGAAGCGGGCGCTGGCCGTGCTGGACGAGGCGGTCGCGACCGTGGAACCGACTCCGGAGCAGCGGGTCGTGCTCGACCGAGTGCGGGCTGTCCTCGGGGCGGCCGCCCCCGGGCGGCTGTTGGGCAGTTTCGATGGGGCTTCCCGCGAGCCGGCTGGGGCGACGTGAAGAGCGCCAGCGGACGAGGCGACGGGCTCGCCTGGTTCTTCACCCGATGCCCGAGCGAGGGAGGGTTCAGCGATGGCGAAGTGGAACAACATGACCAACGTGACCTTTGACGAGATCCAGGCCGGGGCCTCGGCGAGCCTGACACGCACGCTGTCCCAGACGGACATCGAGGTACTGGCCCTGGTCTCAGGCGATGTCGATCCCTTCTACGTGGCCGGGGATGGGACAGCGAACGTGCGGCCCGCCGCGCGCACGACGGAGGCGGCCGGCGCCGAGGCCCTAATCGCCGCGGCGCTCGGCACGCGCTTGCCTGGCCCGGGGATGAAGATCCTCCGCGAGAGCCTCCAGTTCCGCGGCACGATCGCGGTGGGTGACACGCTGACGGCGACGGTGACGGCCAAGGAGAAGCGGGCCGAAGGTGCCGAGGTCGCTTTCGCCTGCCGCTGCGTCAACCAGGAGGGGGAGGAGCTGGTCAGCGGCACGGTGACCGTCGCCGCCCCGATGCAGCGGATCGCCTACGCGGAGGTGGTGCCGCCGGAGCTGACCCTGCGGCGCGGGGACGCTTTCGCCCGGCTCTTCAAAGCGTGCGAAGGTCTGCCGGCAGTGCCCTGTGCCGTCGTTCATCCCTGCGACCGCGACTCGCTGCTGGGCCCGATCGAGGCAGCCCGGCGGGGGCTGATCGCGCCGGTGCTCGTCGGGCCGGCGGACAGGATCCAGGCCGTCGCCCGGGCGGAAGGGGTGGACCTCGGCTCGTACCGGGTAGTGGCGGTACCGCACAGCCACGCGGCGGCGGCGAAGGCCGTGGAGCTGGCCAGGGCGGGGGAGGTGGAGGCACTGATGAAGGGGAGCCTCCATACGGACGAACTGCTGGGCGCAGTCGTCCCCTCGGCGGCAGGGCTGCGTACGTCGCGGCGCATCAGCCACATCTTCGTCATGGACGTGCCCTCCTATCCGCGCATGCTCCTGATCACCGACGCGGCCGTCAACATTTACCCGAAGTTGAAGGAGAAGGTCGATATCGTCCAGAACGCCATCGACCTGGCCCACGTGCTCGGCATCGAAGAGCCGAAGGTGGCTATCCTCTCGGCGGTGGAAACCGTCACGCCGGAGATCGAATCGACACTGGAGGCGGCGGCGCTGTGCAAGATGGCCGACCGCGGGCAGATCACCGGCGGCGTCCTCGACGGCCCGCTGGCCTTCGACAACGCCATCAGCCTGGAGGCCGCCCAGACCAAGAAGATTCGCTCCCCCGTTGCCGGACAGGCCGACATCCTCGTCGTGCCCGACCTGGAGGCGGGCAACATGCTGGCCAAGCAGCTCACGTACATGGCTGGCGCCGAGGGTGCCGGCATCGTCCTGGGGGCGCGGGTGCCGATCGTCCTGACCAGCCGGGCCGACTCGGTGCGGACCCGGCTGGCTTCGACGGCGGTGATGGCGCTGGTCGCACACGCCCGGCGCACCGGCAAGTTTCCGGCGAGGTGACATCATGGCCGACGCGATCCTTGTCCTGAATGCCGGCTCCTCGAGCCTCAAGTTCTCGGTGTTCCTCGACGGCAAGCCCCCCGTGCCGCTGCTCCGCGGCCAGCTTGAGGGGCTCGCTACACAGCCGCGCTTCCTGGCGCGCGACCAGGCCGGCAGCATTGTTGGGGAGCGGGAGTGGGCGTCCGGCACCCGACTCGGACACGAGGGGGCGATTGAGTTCCTCTTCACCTGGGGGCGGGGCGGAGCGCTCCGCGGGCACCGAATCGTCGCGGCGGGCCACCGCGTTGTGCATGGGGGCCTGAAGTTCACCCAGCCGGTGCGGGTCGATCCCAACGTGCTGACGGCGCTGGAAGCGTTCGTGCCGCTGGCGCCGCTGCACCAGCCGCACAACCTGGCCGCCATCAGGGCGATCGCTCAGCATGCGCCGGACCTGTCGCAGGTGGCCTGCTTCGACACCTCCTTCCATCGCACGCAGCCGCAGGTCGCCCAGGCGTTCGCGCTGCCGCGGCGCTACACCGAGGAGGGAGTGTGCCGCTACGGCTTCCACGGCCTGTCCTACGAGTACATCGCTTCGGTCCTTCCCGGGCTCGACGCTCGCGCGGCTGCCGGCCGGACCGTTGTAGCTCACCTGGGCAATGGGGCCAGCATGTGTGCCTTGCGCGGCGGCCACAGCCTCGCCAGCACGATGGGTTTCACCGCCCTGGACGGCCTGCCGATGGGGACACGATGCGGGGCGCTCGACCCGGGCGTGCTGCTGTACCTGATGGACCAGCACGGTCTGGACGCCCGCGCCCTGGAAAAGGTGATCTATCAGGATTCGGGGCTGCTCGGCGTCTCCGGGATTTCCAGCGACGTGCGAACCCTGCTGGCCAGCCCGGACCCACGGGCGGCCGAGGCACTCGACCTGTTCGTCTACCGAATCGGCCGCGAGTTGGGCTCTCTGGCCGCGGCCCTGGGCGGGCTCGACGCGCTGGTATTCACCGGCGGCATCGGCGAGAACGCAGCGACCCTCCGCGCTCGCGTCTGCCGTGACGCCACCTGGCTCGGCGTGGACCTGGACGAGGCGGCCAACGAGGCCCGCGGGCCCCGCATCAGTCGCCCTGAGAGCCGCGTCGCCGCCTGGGTCGTCCCCACGAATGAGGAGCTGATGATCGCCCAGCACACCCGGCGCCTGCTCGCCGACAGGCGCCGTTAGAGAGGAGGAACCGCTCGTGGCCACCATTCCCTCGCCGCCGCTGCTGGGGCAGAAAGCTCTGGTCCTGGGCATCGCCAACGAGTACTCGATCGCCTTCGGCTGCGCCCGCGCCTTTCGCAAGCTCGGCGCCGAATTGGCGATCACCTATCTGAACGACAAAGCCCGGCCGTACGTTGAGCCACTCGCCCGGGAGCTGGAGGCGCCGATCTTCTTGCCGCTCGACGTGCAGCAGCCCGGGCAGCTGGAGGCCGTCTTCGACCGCGTCCGCCAGACGTGGGGCCGGCTCGACATCGCCCTGCACTCCATCGCGTTCGCCCCCCGAGAAGACTTGCAGGGCGGCCTACTCAGCTGCTCGCCAGCCGGCTTCGGAGTGGCGATGGACGTGTCCTGCCACTCGTTCGTCCGCATGGCCCGCCTGGCGGCGCCGCTGATGACCGAGGGCGGGACGCTGTTCGCCATGAGCTACTACGGCGCCAGCAAGGTCGTGCCGAACTACAGCGTCATGGGGCCGGTGAAGGCGGCCCTGGAGGCGTCAGTGCGCTACCTGGCGTACGAGCTGGGGCCGAAGGGAATCCGTGTCCATGCCCTCTCGCCCGGGCCAATCAAGACGCGGGCCGCCTCCGGGCTGAAGGACTTCGACCTGCTCCTCAACGAGGCGGCGCAGCGCGCCCCCGTCGGCGAACTGGTAGACATCGACGACGTCGGCATGACCGCGGCCTACCTGGCGACTCCCTATGCCCGCAGGATCACCGGTAGCACCGTCTACGTCGATGCGGGATTGAACATCATGGCGTAGCAGCAGCTGATATCCCCGCCCGAGCCTGGCGACCGGGTTCCATTCACCTTTGCGTGAAGAGATCCCCATGAAGAAGATGGCCGGCATCGTTCCGGTGTGTGGCGCCGGGAGGAGTTCGGCAGATCGGGTCATTTGCGTTCCAGAGAGGCGACCGCGGCCAGGATGTCCATCCGGAGCGACATGTTTTGCGGAATGACCGCTAAAGGGCGCGTCATCAAGTCCCGGGCGGTGACACTGCGAGACGGCTTGTCGGTGATCAACATGGGGCACCTCGATGGGGCACCTCGTCGGAGAAGAGAAGTACCAACAAAAGTGGCAGAGCCCCCGCTTATCACCTGGCAAGTCCGATGCCGTTACAGGGCAACGAAGGGTAAAAAAGACGGAATTCTCGGTCGGTGCCTCTTTCCCCGGTGGTCCTGTCGAGGCGCTGTACTTTCCGAGGGGCGAACGCCACGATTGGCGTCGGCGCGCCGGCGCTCTTGCTCGCGTGGTGCCGGAGTACGACCTTCGCGGGACGAAGCGGGATTCAGGTTCGCTGGGTGAACCCAGGAAGTCTGTGCGGGTCTGGCCCGAGTGTGCGGTTTCAACGCACTCAACTCGCGCCTGGGCAGGTTCCGCAGTCTCTGGCAGCTGTCCGAACCCGCGTGTTGACCCGGAAGGGCGGGGATTTGGAGCTCTATCCCCTCGTCGTGGCCGGCGCCCGTCCTGTCCCCCATCATTTTGGCCCAGGATTTACTAGAGAGTTCGTGCGGTGCGAGCGCCCGCTGCCCGAATTGGCGCATGAATTGCGGGCATCCATCTTATACAGGATGGAGTTGGTAGAAGAAAGCGGGGCCGATGCTTCACAGGAGGAGCGTGCGCGAAGCCCGAGCGAGTTAGTGCGGCATTCCGCGGGGGCGGGGCCGTCTCCAGGGGGAGAGATGCCGTGACCGCCACACGAAACGATTCCCGGCAGGCCCTGGTCGCCCCGCGCGCGGCAGCCATTGCCGGCGTTATCTTCTCCGTGCTGCTGATCGTCGGGTTGGGCTTGCTTCGGTTGTCGGTCCCGGCTGATCCGAGCCAGCCGGGCGCCTGGTTGACTGACCCCGATCGCCGCAGCGCGGTGCGTTTTGCGCTCAACCTGTTCCCGTTTGCCGGGATCGCCTTCCTCTGGTTCATGGGCGTGCTCCGCAACCGCCTCGGGGCCCAGGAAGACCAGTTCATTGCGACTGCGTTTCTTGGCAGTGGGCTGCTGTTCGTGGTGAGCCTTTTCAGTGCGGCGGCCCTCGCGGCTGGCCTCCTGGAGACCGTCGGCGACGGCCACATCCAGCTCCCTAACAGCGAGACTTACTACTTCGGCCGCCGAACGATTTACACTATTCTCAACGTCTTTGCCTTCAAGATGGCGGCCGTGTTCATGTTCTCAACAGGGACGATCGGGCTGCGCACGGCCTTCCTTCCCCGGTGGGTGGCGCTGGTGGGCTATGCGTGCGCCCTGGTCCTACTGCTGGTCATCACGAACTGGGCCTGGATCGGTCTGCTGTTCCCGCTATGGGTCTTGCTGGTCAGCGCGGTGGTTCTGACGATGGAGTTCCGCAGGCGACACGAGAGCACCGCGGTTGATCCGGTGGTCCAGGCCGTCAGCCAGGACGACGGGAGGCAAGACGAGTCAGAAAGGCATGATCAGGAAACACACGGCACGTCATATCGTTAATGACGCACGCCGCAAACACACGACCGAGCCGGCGAAGCAGTGGACTCATGTGGCGATTGACCGCTCAGCGGGCCCACTCACCAGCCGGACAATGAGCCATAGAGGTGATGCCATGAAACGACGTAAGTACGACCACGAAATCCTGCTACTGCAGGGCGGCGGGGCGCTTGGTGCCTACCAGTGCGGGGTGTACGAGGGCCTCGCCGAGGCGGGCGTTACCCCCAACTGGTTTGTCGGCATCTCGATCGGCGCCGTTAACTCGGCCCTGATGGCCGGCAACCCGCCCGAGCGCCGGGTCGAGCGTCTGCGGACCTTCTGGGACCGGGCCTCCGCCTTCAACACGTTCGAGCCGCCGGCTCCCCCCGGTGGCCCCGGTAGGCTCGGCGGGATCAGGGCCGGCTGCACTGAAAGTCGCTGAGGCCCCCGAAGGGACAGAGTACAAAGCCCACAACGACGCGCGCCCGCGCCGCACAGCCTGAAGTTGCCCCGGGCAGATGCCGACTTGGTCGAGGGACTTGACCCACGGCCAGGTCAACTTGCGGCTCGGTGTGGGTGAGCCGACGTTGCCCCACCAGCGCAGGCCGCAAGGAGCGGCAGTGGAAGTCGCCACGCAAGCAGCGGCGTTCGGGCTCCGCCGCCGACAGCGGCGCACAGCCCGTCACAACGACAAGGAGTGACAGTCATGAACCTGGAAACGGTGGGAGTGCTGGGGGCGGGGCAGATGGGCGCCGGCATTGCCCAGGTGGCAGCGGCCGCCGGACACGACGTCCTCATGGCGGACGTCGCGCTCGAGGTCGTCCAGAAGGCCAGGGCAGGAATGGCCCAGCGCCTGGCCGGCGCCGTCGAGAAGGGCAAGATGGACCGGGCCACCGCGGACGGCATCCTGGGTCGGGTGCGCCCGGTCGCTTCGGTCGCGGACTTCAGGAATGTTGGCATCGCGATCGAAGCCGTGGCCGAGAAGGTCGAACTGAAGTTGAAGCTCTTCCGCGAACTTGATGCGGCCGCGCCGCCAGACGCCATCCTGGCGAGCAATACCTCCTCGATCTCGATTACGCTGATCGCCGCGGCAACCAGGCGACCGGCCCGGGTCATCGGCATGCACTTCATGAACCCTGTGCCGGTCATGAAGTTGGTCGAGCTGATCCGCGGCCTGCAAACGAGCGATGCCACCTATACCGCTGTGAAGACCTTGGCCGAGAAGTGGGACAAGACCACGACCACGGCGAAGGACTACCCGGGCTTCATCGTCAACCGCTTGCTCGTCCCCTTCCTGAACGAGGCGTGCGACGCGCTCATGAGCGGCGTGGGCGGAGTCGAGGACATCGATACGTCGATCAAGCTCGGGCTTAATCATCCCATGGGTCCGTTCCGGCTCGCGGACCTGATCGGTCTGGACACCGTCCTGGCCATCGCCCGGGTGCTCCACGAAGGACTGGGAGAGGCGAAGTACCGGCCGAGCCCGCTGCTCGTGAAGTACGTCGAGGCGGGCTGGCTCGGCCGCAAGACCGGTCGGGGGTTCTACCAGTACGAGTCGGGGCCCGCGAGCTGACGCCCACCGAGGGGAACGATCAAATTCGAGTCAAGGAGCCTGCTCAATGGGGAAGGACGAGTCGCCGAGGAAGGGGTCACAGGAGGTCAGCCTCGCTGATGAGGAGAGCGTCAAGGAGGTTCTCGTCCGCACGATCTTCGGCCTGTGGGACATCGTCAACGATTTGACCCGCCTCCGCCCCTCCCGGCGCGAGCGCTACCGGGTGACGATCTTCGGCTCCGCCCGGGCCCAGCCGGGAACGTACGTCTATGACGAGGTCAAACGAATCGCGGCGGCCCTGGCGGAGATGGGCTGTGACATCATCACCGGCGGCGGTCCGGGTCTGATGCAGGCCGCCAACGAGGGGGCGGCCGCGGCCAACGCCCCGGAGCGCAACCAATCCGTCGGGATTCGAGTGGACCTGCCGTTCGAGCAGGAGGTCAATCCCTTCGTGCGGCAGGCGTTCGAGCACAAGACCTTCTTCACGCGCCTGCACCACTTCGTGCTGACGTCGGACGCCTTCATTGTCGCGCCCGGGGGGATCGGCACCGTGCTCGAGCTCATGATGGTCTGGCAGCTGTTGCAGGTCCGGCACGTCCACGACACGCCCCTGATCCTCGTCGGCAAGATATGGGCCGAGCTGGTGGAGTGGGCCAGGACACACCTGCTGGCGTCCCGCCCACCGCTGGCCAACGCGGAAGACATGGCGATCCCTTGCTGCGTGAACACAGCCGATGAGGCGATCGCTGTGTTGCGCGAGCATCACGCGAAGTGGGTGGAGGAGAACAAGGAGTGATTGCGCCTTGTAGAGTCTTTGGCTGGGCAGTCCAGTGGTAGAGATCGATCCGGATGAGGCCGGGTCGTGGTAGGCGTCTTACAGACCTGGACAGGGACAACGATGACCAACCTGGTCGAAACACACTCTGAGAATCAAGGCGCCTGGGCGAGCGCGCGCTGGCGTCGCGCGCGTGGTGTTGCGGTTCTGGTCATGGGGTGTCTGGCCATCCTGTCACCGTTCCTGAGGGGAGAACTTGCGTCCCTCCTGGTCGGGCTGTTGTTGATCGCGTGTGGCGTCCTGGAGATGCTGGAGACATTTCAGGCCGACCGCGAGAGCGAACGACGCTCGGCCTACCTCAGCGGCGCACTCTCGGTCCTGGCGGGGACCCTGCTGCTCGCCCGGCCGCAACTGCTCTTGCGAGGACTGGCCCTGTTCGTCGCAGGGGCCTTTCTCATCGATGGAATTGGCAAGACAGTCGCTGCCGTGCGTGCGCGGGCGTCCAGTGCCTCCTGGCGAAGGCGGCTTGTCAGCGGGCTGGTCAACATCGGCCTGGCCCTGGTGCTGGCGGCCCAGTGGCCCGTTTCCGGGCGCGCGGTGGTTGCGATCCTGGTGGGAATTCGCCTGCTCAGCGCGGGCTGGTCCATGCTGCTGGGGCGCGAGCACAAGCCTGGGCCGATCGCCGAACCGCCGCCGCGCGGATTGCACCCGGATCGCCGGCTTCGCCTTCCTCCCAACCCGGAATTCGCCGCATTTGAAGAATCCCTGTCCGTAGACGAAGCGAATCAGCGCTGGATCAACGCCGTCTGGTGCTGGATCTTCGTTGTCGTGTTCTTCGCCATTCACATCGGACGGATGCACGTCGAATGGAACCTGGTCGGGATGATCGCCCCGCTGGTTGCCGCTGTGGGAGACGTGTGCACGGCGCTCGTCATTGCTTTCGGCATCATTCTCCCTTGCCGACTGGCCTGGCGCGAGCTGACTCGTCCCGTGGAGCGCCGCGCGTGGGAGCGCCAGCTTGCCCGCAGCGAGCAGGGCCGGGGACCGGGGCTTCTGGGTCGAGTGTGGCGGATCTGGCTCAGGGCTCGGTTACGCTTCTCGTGGCGGATGGCACGGGCACGGCACTCCCCGCGGGCCGCCCTGAACTGGGGGCTCCAGGTAGGCTTGCCGGCGACCGCCATTCTCATCGCCGTCAACCCCATCTGGGGATTCAGCTGGTTTTTCAACAGCGAGAGCTGGACGACCGGCATCTGGGACCGCTGGGCCGAGGCTCGCACCGATGTCTGGCGCGAGAGGATGATGGAGGCGGTTCGGAAGCACTACCCGGCAAGCAGCATTCCGGACGATCGGCTGTTCGCGGTGGAGCCGGCGGGCGTGGCGGGAAGCGACGACTTCAGCTTTCTGGTGCTCGGTGATACGGGTGAAGGCGGCGCCGCCCAGCACAGTTTGCGCGACCAGTACCTGTTCCTGGGGCGCCGACAGGACGTCAAATTCCTGGTGATCTCGTCGGACGTGATCTATCCCGAAGGCGCCATGCTGGACTATGAGCCCAACTTCTACCTGCCCTTCAAGGGTTTCACGAAGCCGATTTACGCCATCCCGGGAAACCACGATTGGTACGACGCCCTGGAAGCGTTTGCGGCCAATTTCCTGGAACCCGATGCAGCCCGGGCCAGCATGCACGCGCGGATGGAAGTGGACAACTGGTGGACCACCACGACGCCGCGCCGCATCGAGGCGAAGATCCAGGAAGCCGCCCGCCTGCGCCGGGAATACAGTGTGAGCACGGGCTGGCAGCGGGGGCCCTTCTTCGAGGTGCAAACGGAGCGGTTCGCCCTGATCGCCGTCGATACCGGGGTCCTTCGTCGTGTAGACACCGACCAGTGGGCCTGGCTGAAGGCTGCGCTGGAGCGATCCCGGGAGAAGTTCATCATGGCCATCCTGGGCCATCCGCTCTATGCCGGCGGCCGCTACCAAGGCGGGACCGACGAGCCCATTGCGGGGGAATGGGTAGCCCAGGACGGCCCCGCCGAGGTTGCCGGGTATCGTTTGGGCGCGGAGACCACCCCCTTTGCGGAGATACACCGGTTGCTCCGAGCGCATCAGGTGCAGATCGTCCTGGCTGGCGACACCCATTACTTCGAGCATTACCAGGAGCCTTACGACGCTGCAGGGGCGACGCGCACCATGTACCACTTTGTCAATGGCGGCGGCGGCGCTTACATGAGCATCGGTACGCCGCTGGATTGGCCCCGGGAGCCGGCCGTGGCCGACTGCGCCTTCTATCCGCGGAAAGATTTCCTGATCGAGAAGCTGGATCGCGAGACGCCGGTGTGGAAGGAGCCGTTGTGGTTGTGGGT
>DATFNV010000336.1:0-73532 GCA_035266225.1 Gemmataceae bacterium | reverse complement strand
CAGCCCGCCTCCGTCGCCTCGATGCCCGCCGCGCCGGCGTATTTCTGCACGTACCTCATGCAACCGCCGAGGTCGGCGTCTTCGGGGCGGCCCAAAAGGCAGAGCAGGACGGCGCCGCCCAGTTCCGCCACGGTCTCCGAGCGCCAGTGCTGGCCGCTCTCTTGCAGGTTGCCCAGCCGGTGGTCCGCCGCGTGAAGCAACTCGTGCGTCCAGGTCGCCAGGTTCCTCACGCCCAGAAGTATGCCTTTGCCTCTGCGGAAGGAGCCCAGGAAGGGCACGCTGTCGCCATCGACGGCCTGGACCTTGAGCTTCCAGCGCCTCGCCACCTCAATGAGCGGGAGCGTCTCCAACCACCCGTCGGCTTCGGGGTCGGCGACCGGAAGCGACCGGCCCTCGGTCTGTTCGAGGCCGAAGACCGGAACGCTGCGGAAGCCGGTGACCACGACCTTCTCCTCGCACGTCTTCTCGTCCCGCCACTTCTTGGTGAGCGGCGCCAGGATGTGGAACGCACGCTCGCCCTGCTTGACGTGGCGGCCGACCTGTTGCCACTGGCGGTAGCCGCGGGCGTCGGTGTAGCCGTGCAGGGCGACGAGCAGCTGGTTGCGCCAGGACCAGGAGCGGCAGGGCACGTCGTCGCGGCGCCGAATGAAGAGGTTCGCCAGCGGCTGGGGCAAGCTGCCGGGGTTCTTGAACGCCTGAAGGATTTCCGCCGCCGCCTCTCTCGCCTTGCCGTAGAACTGCATCGTCGAACACCCTTGAAGTTCAAGGCGGCCCGGCGACCAACGGGTCGCTCACGGGTTGCCTTCGACCTCGCGGGGTGTTCGATTCTACGGTGGCCATTCGGCCCTCTTTTCGGCCTCGGGAGCCCCCCACGGCTTGCAGGTGTTGGGTTCTACCAATGGGGAACGAGGCCCCGCACCCCGGCAGCCGAATCGCCACTTTTAAGTTGCTACCGACCTCCCGCCCGATCGATGCTGCGCCGAGTCTTCAAAGGCACATGTCGCCTCGTAGAATCGAACAGCCCTGCCTTGCAACGAGTGCCACGCAAGAGTCGCCTGACAAACCGAACCGGGAGAGGAACGTCGGTCGTTCGTCGCCTGCCGTTCCCCGAGAAACAGGAGGCCCACGATGGAAGAGGTCCTCGCCGCCATCGCCCGAAAGCATCTGAACGTGCCGACCCTGGACGCCCGCAACAGCGACCGCCTCGACTTCCACGAGTGCGCCGTCTGGGCGCTCAAGGAGGCGCTGACGGCCGCGTACCTCGCCGGCGCCGCACAAGCACAAGCCGAGGCCCGACAGGCGCCAAGCGAGTGAACAGGCTGGCGCAGCGGGTTCGAGGCGCTTCTGCCCATGACTTCCGGATGCCACCGAGGGTACGACCCATGATCGACCGAGCCACCAACGGCACTGTGCCCAGACGTGAGGAGTTGACGATGAGCCGCTCGCCGGGCGACGAGGTCTGTCTCGCCTCGCTGGAGAGGAAGCTACAGCTGGTGCGTGACCGGACCCGTGGGGTGGTCGAGGGCTACGCCACCGGGTTCCACCTCTGGGGCGACGGCGGCATCGGCAAATCCTGCACCGTCCTGGGGGAACTGGAACGCCTCCGGGCCGACTTCACCCTGTTCAACAGCCACCTCACCGCCCGGGGACCCTTCGACAACCTGGTAGAGTTCCCGCACTCGGTCCATGTGCTGGAGGACTGCGAGGCCCTCTTGAAGGACAGGAGCGCCCTGGGCGTGTTGCGCTCGGCCCTGTGGTCGCAGGGCGAGCAGAGGCACGCCGAGCGGCGGGTCACCTGGCGGTCCCACGGCGGCGACCTGTCCGTCGGCTTCACGGGCGGCCTGATCCTCTTGTGCAACACGAGGCTGGACGATATCCCCGAGCTGCGGGCGGTCAAGACCCGCATCTCCTCCCTGCAACTGACCGCCACCCACGAGGAACTAGCCGCCTTCGTGCGCCGCCTGGCGGGCAAGGGCTACACGCTGGGGGAAGAGTCCATCCCGCCGGCCGACTGCGCCGTGATCGCCGAGGCGGTCATCGCCCGGTGCGTCGGCCTGAAGCGCAGCCTGGACATCCGGCTGCTGGTCAACGCCTTCCGGGACTACTTGCAGCACCGGGCGGGGCACTCGCGGACCGGCTGGGAGGACTTGCTGGACGCCCGCCTGAGGGAGGCGACAACCGTGGGGACGTCCCGTGCGGAGCGGGTGGAGTGGGAGCGGCGGCTCGCCTTCCGCATCCAGGGGATGGCGGTCTCGACGGCGGAGAAGGAGCGGCTGTGGCGCGAGGCGACCGGCAAGTCGATGGACGCCTTCTACCGACGGCTGCGAGGCGACTGAGGGCCGCAAAAAGTGCAAAAAGTGCAACTGGAAGGGGGGTGACGGCGGCGATATCCTTCCCAAGCTGCGAACGCCGGCCGAGCATTGCGGGCTGCTGCCAGGTTCGCTGCCGGCGCAGTAGCACTAAACTCAATGAACGCTCTTTTTTGAGGAAAATCGGGCCGAGGTGGTCATCCTCGGCTTTTCGGGGCTACCCTGACCCCCTTCTTCATGCGTGTTCTTGTTGCATATTCCACTGGGGAACGGGCCGGGGTCGTCCGGGCAGGGCTGAGAAAGAGCAGCGGTCGTTGATGGAAAAATCGCGGCGGCGTGGAATCGACGGCCCCCAGGGTTCGTGACCAGACGACGGAGGGAGTATAGCGATGCCCCGAAGCCCCGACGACGCCGGCTTGCTGCCGCCGCAGGCATCCGCCTCGGGTCCGGACAGGTCCCCGAGCCGCCGCCCCAACTCGTAGCCGCGCAGGCCCGCCAGGCAGAGGTCGAGCACCGCCACGTCGGACCGGTACGCTCCCGCGCTGACCAGCGCCTCTCGGCCGTTACGCGACCCGCGGCAGTCATGGCCCCAGAGGGTCAACTGCCGGCGCAGGCTCGCGACCGTGTCAGCACCACAATCGTCCACGACCTGGACGCGGAACGAGGTCGCTCGGACCTCAGCGGCTTCCCGACGTCAGTCATGTGCTGAGCGTCGCCCGTCACCCGAACACTCGGGCGATGGCCTCCCGCATGACGCCAGGGTACAGGTGCCGGTAGCGCTTCCGCTGCTCTTCCGACTGATGACCCACCACCTCGTCAATCACTCGCTGGTCCACGCCCTCGCTCGCCAGGGCGCTGATGAACGAGTGCCGCAACACGTGGTAGCCCCGCAGCACCCGCCACTTCGAGTCCGCGACCGTCCGCTTGAAGTGGTCGTGGGCCTCATCCTTCGTGACCGCCGTGGGGCCTTCCCGCTTCGTCTTGCTCCGCGTCACTCGCTCCGACTGGCAGAACAGGAACGGGCATTCCGGACGCACGGCGAGCCACTCCCGCAGCGCCTCGGCCAGCTTCGGCGTGATCGGGGCCGTCCGCGTGGACCGCTTGCCCCTTACCCGCTTCTTCTCCCGCACTGTCACCGTGCCGCCGGCCAGGTCCACGTCGGTGGCCAGCGCTCGCAGCATCTCGCTGCGGCGCGCGCCGGTGTAGGCGGCGAACGACACCATCGGGTAGACCCACGGCAACGTCGCGTACTGCCGGACATGGAGCAGGAATTCCTGGATCTCCGGCCGCGTCAGGTACAGCGCTTCCCAGAGCGTGTCCCGCCGGGCGTCGTCGGGGTTTTCCGCCGCGATGACAGCCTCGATCTCGGCGAAGGTGCGGAACGGCTCTTTCTCCTCCTCCTTGGGGAACCGCAGCCCCTTGCCGGGAAAGACGCCCTTGATGACGCCGCCGTGAACGGCCCAGTTCCAGCAGGCCCGGACCGTGGCGACCTCCTTCTTCAACGTCACCGGCGAGACGCCCTTCTTGCGGCGGCGCTCGACGTGGCCCTGTAGGTCGAGCAGCGTAAGCGACTGGACCCGGAACCGCTCGCCCACCGTCTCGGCGAACTGGTTCAGGTGACTGCGGGCGGTGCCCAGCGAGTTGGCCTCGATGGTGCCGTTGGCGTGCGTGGCGAGGTAGTGGTCGAACAACTGGCGGGCCGTGACCGTCTCGGGCCTGGCGGAAACCGCCCGGACCTTTCCGCCAGCGGCCACGAACTCTTCCAGCGCGACCCCATCCGGAACGGTGAGCCGTCCGCGCTCGATCAGCCCGAGCGTCTCGTCCACCTCGGCCCCCTTGGCGAGGGCCTGAGCCTCGGGCACGTTGCCGATGGCGAAGTAGTACCGCTTCCCCTGAAAGCGGAAGGTGCAGTGGTAACCGTCGCCTTTTTTGCGGATGCCGGCCATGTCGCGTCTCCCCTACGGAAACGCCCTGATTATACCCTGTTGGCGAAAAATGGCGGAAACTTGCGAGGCGCGCGAAGCAGGGCAAGGACTCCGGTTTTCCGTAAGTCCTTGCCCTGTAAGGTGCCGAAGAGAGGACTCGAACCTCCACTCCCGTTAAGGGAACCAGGTCCTGAACCTGGCGCGTCTGCCAGTTCCGCCACTTCGGCAACGGCAGAGTCTACTCGCTCTACTACCTTCCTCATGGTAGGCCCGTCGCGACCCTCGTCAAGGGGTCCGCCGCTTAGTAGGCGTTGCGGTGGAACAGTCCGTGGAACACGGTCATCCACATAATGCGCAGGTCGAGCCACGGGGTCCAGTGCGTGATGTAGTACAGGTCGTACTGGACGCGCTTCCGCAACGAGGTGTTGCCGCGCCAGCCGTGGACCTGCGCCCAGCCGGTGATGCCGGCCTTGACACAGTGCCGCACCATGTAGTTCGGGATCGTTTTCTGAAACTGCTTGATGAACACCGGCCGCTCCGGCCGCGGGCCGACCAGGCTCATGTCGCCCATCAGCACGTTGAACAACTGCGGCAATTCGTCCAGGCTGGTCTTGCGCAGGAACGTCCCCAGGCGCGTCCGTCGCGGGTCGTCCTTCTGGGCCCACACCGCCCCCGTCTGGGCCTCGGCATCGACGCGCATGCTGCGGAACTTCAGCATCCCGAACGACTCGCCGTTGAGGCCGCACCGCTCCTGCCGGAAGAAGACCGGCCCGGGACTCGTCAGCTTCACCAAGAGCGCGATCAGCAGCATCGCGGGGGACAGCACCAGGAGGCCGAGCAGGGCCAGGGCCACGTCCATCACCCGCTTGACCACGACGTTGAGGCCGAAGTGCGGGCTCTCGCGCAGGCCGATGACCGGCAGGCCGTCGAGGTTCGTCGTCGTCAGCGACAGCCCCGCCAGGTCCGGCACGTCGGCCACCAGCCGCACCTCGCACAGCGACTGCGACAGCAGGTCGAACACCCGCCGGGCGTCGTCGTAACGGCCCAGCGGCAGGGCGATGAACACGTGAGCAATTTCGTATTTCTTGATCAGCTCCGGCAACTCGGCGAAGGTGCCCAGCAGGTTCAGGTCGCTGGTCCAGCGGTCCTGGCGGTCCTCGACGAAGCCGATGGTCTTGATGCCCATCCAGCTGGCGTGGCGCAGGGCCAGCGCCGTCTTGCGGGCCACGCGGCCGGTGCCGACGATGACGGCGTGGGTCTGGTTGTAGCCGCGACTGCGGAGATGGCGGATCGCCGACCAGCTCAGCCGCCGGGCCGTCAGCACCAGCAGGCCGGCCAGCACCGAGAAGAGGACCATCGTGACCCGCGACTCGTAGGGGTCGTGCAGGTAGAACGTCGTCGCCAGGACCAGCAGCGACAGCAGCGCCGTCCCTTTGAGGACGCAGACGACCTCCTCGCGGAAGCGGCGCAGGCGGTGGACGGCGTACTGGCCGGTGAGGCGGTAGGCGACGGCCGCCAGCACCACCACCAGCGGCAGGTTGATCCAGCACAGGTAGGCCTCGGGCGGCTCCTTGGTCACCGGGATCCAGCCCGTCTGGAAGCGCAAGTAGTAGGCCCCGACCCACGCCGCCGCGGTCAGGATCAGGTCCCAGAGGAGGAACCAGGCGCACAGGATCTGGCTGCGCTGACGGATCATGACACACCCCGTCCCTGGGGTTGGCGGCCGCCCGCGGCTGCGCGGGCGGACCGGTGGCGCGGTCGAGACAAGTCGGGACCTTGTAGCACGCGGCACGCGGACGGGTCAAGGCGGAGTGGCGCTCCTGCCGCTTGCGGCTTAGCGTTCGCGTCACCCCGATGAAGCGAACGCTAAGCCGCAAGCGGCTGAATGATTACTTGTTCATGTCGAGTATCGTCACGTTCGGCCACAGCTGGCGCACTTTGCGCGTCAGGTAGCCGCGCACTTCGCCGATGGTGTTCATCGTCAGCACGCGCTCGGCTACTTCGCGGGCGGCGGCGATCGAGGTGCGCCGTACCATCTCCTTGATCGACGGCACGAAGGCCGGGCTCATGCTGAAGCGGCGCAGGCCCATGCCCAGAAGCGGCAGCACGCAGCGCGGCCGGCCGGCCATCTCGCCGCACACCGTCACCGGCTTGCCGTGCCGGTTGCACGCCCCGATGACCAGGTTGAGGATCTTCATCAGCGCCGGGTTGAACGGCTCGCACAGGTGAGCGACCTTCGGGTTGTCGCGATCGGCGGCCATCAGGTACTGGATCAGGTCATTGGTGCCGATGCTGACGAAATCGACCTCGTCCAGCAGGGCGTCCACGCACAGGGCCGCCGCCGGCACCTCCAGCATCACCCCCAGCGGGATGTGCTCGCCGAACGCCACCGCCTCGCGCGCCAGGGCCTGCCGCGTCCGCCGCACCATCCGCTTGAGGCGCAGCACCTCCTCCAGGGTGGAAATCATCGGGAAGAGGAGGTTGACCTCGCCGTGGGCGCCGGCCCGCAGGATGGCGCGCAGCTGCGTCTGGAAGAACTCCGGGTAGGCGGTCGTCAGGCGGATGCTGCGCCAGCCCATGAACGGGTTGGGCTCGCGGTGGGTGCCCAGGTAGGGGACGTGCTTGTCGCCGCCCAGGTCGAGGGTGCGGATGGTGAAGCTGCGGCCGGGCGCCGCCTCGATCACCGCCCGGTAGGCGGCCAGCTGCTCCTCCTCGTTGGGCACGGTCGGGTGGGCCAGGAACAGGTACTCGGTGCGGTACAACCCGACCCCCGCGGCGCCGACGCGCACCGCCATTTCGGAGTCGGCGGGGCTGTTGACGTTGGCCAGCAACTCGATGGCCGTGCCGTCGGGGGTGACGGCCTCCAGGTCGCGGTTCTCGATGAGGCGGTCGCGCAGGTTGACGTATTCGCGCTGCAGCTTGCGGTAGGCCGCCTCGACCTCGGGGCCGGGGTTGAGCAGGACGTGGCCCTCGCGGCCGTCCAGGGCGAGCAGGTCGCCGGTGTGGACCTCGCGCAGGATGCCGCGCAGGCCCGACACCGCCGGGATGCCCAGCGACCGCGCCAGGATGGCGGCGTGGCCGGTGGCGCCCCCCGCCTCGGTGATGATGCCGGCCACGCGCAGGCGGTGGAAGGCCAGCGCCTGCGACGGCAGGATCTCGGGAGCCACGATGATCACCGGCTCGTCGGTCGGCACCAGGCACTGACCGGCCTGCAGCGCCAGCTGCGCCGTGATGCGCGCGGCCACGTCGCGCAGGTCGGTCATGCGCTCGCGCAGGTACTCGTCCTCGATGCGCGCGAACAACTGCGTGTACTCCTCCAGCGTCTCGTGCAGGGCGGTGGAGGCATCGACGTGACGGTTGAGGATGATCGACTTGACCTTGCCGACGAAGGCGGGGTCGCGCAGGAGCAAGCGGTGGGCGCGGAAGATGGCCGCCTCGTCCTCGCCCAGCTGCTGCGAGACGCGGGTGACGATGGCGTCCAGTTCCTCGGCGGCGCCGGCGCAGGCGCGGTCAAACCGGCTGATTTCGCCGGAGAGGGCGGCTTCGTCCAGCTTGAGCGGCTCGCGGCGGGCCAACACCTCGTCCACGCAGTACGCGCGGGCAACGGCCACTCCCGGCGACACCGGCACGCCTTTTTTCATGTCTCGCGCTTCGAGGAGCCTCCTGGGCGATCGCGGGGCCGCTATCCTTTGTAGCACAGACCGCGACCCGCTTGCAATCCGCGGCCCGGGGGAGCGCACGCGAATCCGTCGTCATTCCTCCTCCCCGCCGCATCCTTCAACAAATCGGGAAAAGTCGTCTGGACACGTGGGCGACTTTGTGGCATACGCCCCGCCTCTCACGTCCTGAACACGAACGTCGTACGGCCTGTCGGGGGACGGGCCGCCGACCTGAGGCGTATCGGAGGGGAGCCATGCGCAAACTGGGGCTCTGGGGGTGTGCGGTGCTGCTGCTGGCGCTCGGCTTGACCGCGGCGTCGGCAGCGGCGCCCCCGCCGGACGATGACGACGACGAGGGCAGCACGAAGAGCAAGGCGGCCGCTGGTCCCGACCCTGCCGCCCGGCCGCGGGACGGCTGGAACCCGTTCATCACGCGCTTACTCGGCGGCGACGACAAGAAACCGGCCCCGAAGCCGCCGGAGAAGACCCGGGACAAGGACGGCCCAGCAAAGGCCGATGCCCCGGCGCCTCGGCCTTCCGCACGATCCCAAAGCGCCGCCCACTACCGCGCCCTGGAACAGGCGAAATTGCGACGCCGCCAGGACGTCTGCCTGCGGCTGCGCGAGGTCGCCCGTGAGACACGCGACGAGGACCTCGAACGCAAGGCCCTGCAACTGGACCAGCGCGCCTGGGAGGTTTACCTGGAGCGCACCAGGAACCTGCCGGGCGCCGAGTCCGACGAGGAGCCGGCGGAGTCGTCGCCTACCCGACGGACCGGCGACGGCGATCCGGGCAGCGTTAGCGTGCGGGAGGTGAAGCCATGAAGACGGCGCTTTACGGCGTGATACTGAGCGCCCTGCTCGCCGCGGGCTGTGTTACCAAGCCATCCCTCTGGCCTGACGACAGCCCAGGGCCGGCCGAACAACAGGCCGCCCAGCCGCGCAAACACGGCTCGGTGGTGCGGGCCGATCAGGTGACCCAGGAGAACGCCCACGAAAAGGCGCACGACCTGGAAGAGGAATTGGAGAACGACAACGAGGCGCCGAACTAACGAGCCGCTTGCGGCTTAGAAACGGTATCAACAACCCTCTTGCCGCTTGCGGCTTCGCAGGAACGATTGCGAAGTCGCAAGCGGCTGTCATTCCACCTCGGCGAAATCGGCGAGACGTTCCCGCCGGACCGGCTGGCGCAGTTTCAGCAGTCCGCGCGCCTCGATCTGGCGGATGCGCTCCCGGGTGATGCCGTAAGCCCGCGCCACCTCTTCGAGAGTGCGCGGGTGCCCGTCGCGGAGGCCGAAGCGCAGCTCGATCACCTCGCGCTCGCGCGGCGTCAGCGACCGCAGCACCTCGCCGATGCGCTCGCGCAGCAGGTGCTGATCGACCGCCTTGCCGGGGTTGGTCGCGTCGGGGTCGTCGAGGAAATCTTCCAGGGCGCGCTCGCCGTCGCCGCCGAGCGGCTCGTGCAGGCTGACCGGGTGACGCGACACCACCCGCAGCGACTGCGTCTCCTCAGTCGATACGCCCAGCGCCGCCGCGATCTCTTCCACACTCGGCTCTCGGCCGTTGGCCACCGAAAGCTCACCGCGGACGCGTTCGATCGCCGCCAGCGTCC
Organism: Gemmataceae bacterium; assembly: GCA_035266225.1. Classification (GTDB taxonomy): domain Bacteria; phylum Planctomycetota; class Planctomycetia; order Gemmatales; family Gemmataceae; genus DATFNV01. Next base: position 64,028 of record DATFNV010000336.1, on the reverse strand, counting down.
CGACCTGGTGACACGGCACGCGCACGGTGCGGGCGTGGTCGGCCAGGGCCCGGGTGATGCCTTGACGGATCCACCACGTCGCGTAGGTGCCGAATTTGAAGCCGAGCCGGTGCTCGTACTTGTCCACCGCCCGCATCAGGCCGCGGTTCCCTTCCTGGATCAGGTCCGAGAACGGCAGTCCACGACCGCGATAGCGCTTGGCGATCGACACCACCAGCCGCAGATTCCCCTCGGCCAGTTCGCGCCGCGCCTGCTGGTAGTGCTTGCGCCGCTTGAGCAGGACGACCACCATCTGCTTGAGGTCTTCCGGCGTCGTCTGCACCAGGTGCATCAGGTCGCGCAACTCCTTGTTCAGCCGCGTGGAGCGCTCGCGGTCGGCGGCGGTGCGGTCGCCGACGTCGATGGCCTCGTCCAAGCCGTTCATCTTCTTGGACACCTCGACTAGCTCGTCGGTCCACTTGTCGAGCAGCTCAATGCGCGGCGACAGTTCCTCGGCCAGCTTCACGGACTTGGTGAGGAGGAGCCACAACTCGCGGCGCATCCGGCCGCGGCGCACGCTGGTGCGCTCGCGCAGGAACTCAGTGAACTTCGTCTCGGACTTGTCGAGCAGAGGCTGGAGCGTGCCGAGATTGTGCGGCATGCGCGCGAGAATCTTGTCGCGGCTCAGGTTGAGCGTCGTGACCACGTCGATGTTCGGGTCGATCGGCAGCTGCCCGGCCTGGATGCGCTGGAAGGTCTCGACGACCTTGCGCAGGGTGCGCCAGTTGAGGAGGGCGGCCCGGCGGTAGCGGTTGCGCTTCTGTTCGAGGCGCTGGGCAAGGGCCAACTCCTGCTCGCGGGTCAGCAGCGGAATGGCTCCCATTTGCCGCAGGTAGAGGCCCAGGGCGTCGTCGGGGGCGTTCTCTTCCTCATGTCCTTCCAGGGCGGCCGGCGCCTCCTCGTCCAGCTCCGCGGGCGCAACCTCTTCCTGGCCGAAGGAGGAAGGGGAATCGTCCCACAGCGCGGACGTCCGCTTCTCGTCCTCGGGGGGAAGGCGAAGCGGCGAAGCCAGGGGTTGTTCCGGCCGGACGTCCTTTCCAGCGGCTTTATTGCTAGTCCGTCTCATCAGTCGGTCCTGTTGGTCTCGTCGATCACGGGGCCTCTTCAGGGGGGGCGTAAAAAATCACTGCCGCCGGTGCCCTGAGCGGGTCCGACGGCATCGGCAAGCGCGAGCCACGATCATCAAGTGAGGGCGCCCCACCACTCGCCCCACCCTTCTCTGCGCCGGGGATGTGCCGTGAGGCCTCTGAAGCGGCTTTAGTATGTTACTATTATACGCGCGTAAACCAAGGGTGGGGTTGCCCATTTTTCCGCGCGCCTGCGCCGGCCCGGCCCGGCCCGACCCGACGCCTTACTCATTGTACGCCGGCTCGGCGCCGATTCGCTGGAGATTTTGGCGAAATCGTCTCCATTCGCCCGTCCCCGCGCCGCCGGGACGGCGCCGGGCGCCCGAGGGAGCGGGGGCGAAGAAAGGGGCGCTGAACTTGCTTGCTTTGGAGGACGGGGCTGCATAGGATGACGATAGCAGAGTCTATCCCGTCCTTGGTGGGGTCGCAACTCCATCCCCGGGCGCCCGGGGTTCGGTCCGCAAGAAGGATCGTTAAGTTTCGTCCCCTGTTCCGGGAGGTCCGTCGCATGTGCAGCGTGAAACGGTTGACCCTGGCGGCCTTCGGCGTCGCCTTGCTGGTCCTGGTGCTGGCCGCGCCGGCTCACGGACGCCCCCCGGGTGTCGGCGGCACCTTGAACCCCTACAACTACTACGACCCGTATGGCCTCTCGCGCCAGGCCGCCTTCAACATCGCCCTTTATGGCCGGGCGATGTCCCAGGTGCCGCCCTACGCCCTGGGCTACAACCCCTATCCGCAGATCGTCAACACGCCGTACACGCCGTACACGCCGTACGGCCCCTACTACGGCGCCGGCACGATCATGAACAACCCCGCGGCGGCCACCAGCCCCGGCTACAGTCCCGGCTACAGCCCCGGCTACTCGGACACGGGCTACGGGAGTTCGTACTATCCCTCCTACGACCCGTACAGCGGCTTCCTCCAGGGGGCGGCCAGCGTCATCAACGCCGACGGCAGGTTCCGCATCAACAACCAGCAAGCCAACGTGCTCCGCGAGCAGGTCAAGTCGGCCCACCTCGACAATCGCCGCAAGGCCTTCGACGAGTTCCTCTACGAGCGCGCCAACACCCCCACCTGGCTGGACGACATGGAGCGCCAGCGCAAGCTGAACGTCCGCGCCGCCCTCAATGCCCCGGGGGGTGAAGTCCTCGACGGTATCTCGCTCAACATCCTCCTCGACAGCCTCAAGCAGACGCCGGCCCGCGGAGAGCCCGTTACTCTCAGCGAAGAAATGCTGAAACTGATCAACGTCACCGGGGGCGCCGGCGCCAACCCCGGCCTGCTCAAGAGCGACCGGCTCACCTGGCCGCTCGGGCTGACGGGGTCCGAGTTCACCGAGGATTGCCAGGCGGTCGCGCGCAACCTCGATCGGGCCATTAGCCAGGCCGGCAACGGTCCCGTCACCTCGGGTCTGCTGAAGAACCTCCAGGACGACCTGAACAAGATGACCGAAACGCTCGGCGCGCAGATCGGCGAGATGACGCCGTCGCAGTACATCGAAGCCAAGAACTACTTGCAGATGCTCACCAAGGCGGTCAGGGCGCTCTCGGGCCCCGACGCCACAGACTACGTCAACGGCAAGCTCGCCGCCAGGGGCAAGACCGTCGCCGAACTCGTCAAGAACATGAGCGGCAACGGCCTGAAGTTCGCCCCCGCCACCCCGGGCAGCGAGCGGGCCTACAAGTACCTGCAAGATAAGCTCGTCGATTACTACGGGCAATGCAACTCGTCCTCGACGCGCACGGCCAGCGGCACCAGCCCATGACGCTCCCGCCCCGCCGAGCGCGGCGGCGGGGCCCGGGGCGCCCGCGAGGGAACGAATCGCCCGCGCGGGCGCCCCGGGCTCGCTTTATTTCCCCTCCACCTTGGTGTCCGCCGGGCCGTCCAGCCGGGTCGCCGGCGCCGTCGCACCGGCGTACAGCCGAACGTCCACGCGCTGGGCCTTCGACAGATCGATCCCCTCGTGCGCCAGGTCGAACTCCAGCCGCGGCTCCTCGCTCAGCTGCAGCGGTAAGCGCACCGTGAACGTGCTGCCGCGGCCCAACTCGCTCTGCAACGTCACCTCGCCGCCGAGCAATTTCGACAGCTCGCGCACGATCGACAGGCCGAGGCCGGTGCCGGCGTGCTCGCGCGTCATCGGGTTGCCCGACTGGCGGAACTTCTCGAAAACCAACTCCTGCTCCTCCGGGGCGATCCCCACGCCGGTGTCGGTCACCGTCAGGACGATGCAAAGCGGGTCGGCCTCCGCCCGGAGCAGGACGCGGCCGCCCTCCGGCGTGAACTTGATGGCGTTGGACAGCAGGTTGGAGAGGAGTTGCTGCAGTTTGACCACGTCCTGGCGCAGCAGCGGGATGCCCTGGTCGAGCTGGTGGCGCAGCTCAATGTTCTTCTTCTCGGCCAGCGGCCGGAACATCGCCAGCAGCCCCTCGCAGACGTCGGAGGCGCTGAACTCCGACAGCCGCACCTGCATCTTGCCGGCCTCGATCTTTGCCAGGTCGAGGATGTCGTTGATCAGGTTCAGCAGCCGCTCGCCCGACGACTGGATGTTGCGCACCCAGCGCTGCTGCTTCTCGGTCAGGCCGTTGCTCGAGACGAGGACCTCGCTGAAGCCAAGGATACTGTTCAGCGGCGTGCGCAGTTCGTGGCTCATGGTGGCCAGGAAGTCGCCCTTGAGGCGGTTGGACTCGTACAGGGCCATGTTCGCCTGGGCCAGTTCGTCCACCTTGCGGTCGAGGTCGGCGTTCACCTTGCGCAGCCGATCCTGCATGCTGACGAGGTTGCGCAGCATGCGGTTAAAGGCGTGGCTGAGGTCCTCGAATTCGTCGCCGGTCTGAATCTCACTGCGCACGTTCAACTCGCCGGCGGAGATGGCGTCGCTGACTTCCTTGAGGTGCTTGACCGGTTTGACGATGACGTAGCGGACGATGATGTAACTGCCGCCCATGATGAGGAAGGCGGTGATGACCCCCGTGGTCAGCAGCCAGGCCCGGTTGCGCTGGACGGCGTCCTCGATTTCCCCCGTCGTCATCTCGATCTTGAGGACGGCGATCAGGTCGCCCCGGTTCAGCTCCCCGCCCTTGGCGTTGTGATGGCAGCCGACGCACGACTCGCTGGCGCGGATGGCGGCGTAGTAGTGGTTCTTGCCCTGGGACAGGGCCTGCTCGTTATAATCGTCGGCGGCGGGGTCGTTCTGGAACTGGAGCAGGCGCTGGTAGCCGGCGCCGTCTTGCGGCTTCTTCTCCGGGTCGTCGGGCTTGATGAAGCGGCGCTCGTAGGCATTGCCGGGTTTGGAGAAGGCCTTGACATCCCAATAGCTGCGGACGTCGGCCATCGCCCGCTCGACCGCGGCGGCCTTCTTCTCGTCCGGCTCGGGGTGGTGCTGTTCGGCGACCAGGGCCGGCACCAGCAGCCGCGAACTGGTGGCCAGTTGAAGGTAGGCCAAGTGCTCGGTCTGCCGCAGGTACAGGTAGAAGCTAAGGCTGATCAGGGCCAGAATGAAGCCGCCGAAGAGGTAACGGCACTTGCGCTCCAGGCTCGTCTCGCCGATCAGGTGCTTGAAGGCGCGGTAGGACATGCGTCTCCAGTACTCGGCACTCAGTACTCAGTACTCAGTACGGACTACTGCCTCCGTTGACAGTTGGGACAATAGTGCGTCGATCGCCCCGCCAGGCGCACCGCCTCAATCGGGGTGTCGCAGCGGGGGCAGGACTGGCCCGTGCGCTTGTACACGCGAAACTCGTCCTGGTAGCCGCCGCGCTGGCCCGAGGCGCCGACGTAATCGCGGATGGTCGAGCCGCGCCGCTCGATGGCTCGCCGCAGCACCGTCGCCACCGCCCGGCCCAGCCGCCCAACCTCGGCGGCGCTCAGGCCGCTCGCCTTCCGCGCGGGGTGCAAGCGTGCCTCGAAGAGCGACTCGTCGGCGTAGATGTTGCCCACGCCGGCCACCACGCGCTGGTCGAGGAGGACCGCCTTCAGACAGCGGTCGGTGCGACCCAGTTTCTGGCGCCAGGTCGCGGCGTCGAGGTCCAACGGCTCGGGCCCCAGGCCCGATTGTTTGAGGAATCGGGCCAGCGCCGGCCCATCCGGGAAGACCGTGGCGCTGCCGAAGCGGCGCACGTCGCGGAAGCGCAGCTGTTCCTGGCCGCCGTCCAGGTCGATCACCAGGTGCGTGTGCTTCGCCACGGGTTCCGCGGCGGATACCACCCTCAGCTGGCCGGTCATCCCCAGGTGAAAGACGAGGCGCACCGTTTCGTCCAGGGCCAGGACGATCCATTTCCCCTGGCGGGCCACGGCCTCGACGCGCCGGCCGTCCAGGAGGGCCGCCCACGACTTCGACCAGGGGCGGCGCAGGCGCTGCTTGCTCACCCGGACCGATCCGAGATGTCGGCCGACCAGCAGCGGCCGCAGGTCGCACACCACGGTTTCGACTTCGGGCAGTTCGGGCACGCACCACCTCCCCAACGTGGCCGTGATTATAGGCGAGACCGGCAATTCGCACCACATCGGTTCGTGCCGCTTGCGGCTTAGCGTTCGCGCAACTCTCACGGAGCGAACGCTAAGCCGCAAGCGGCCGGGTTGATCTTGAGCGGTTTGCCCTCGCGTGGTAATCCGCTTCGGCTCGGTTGTCCCTTTCGGCACAGAGGGCCGGCGTCATGGCCGACATCGTCATCATCAACCCGCGCTTCGAGGTGTCCTACTGGGGCATGGAGCACGCCCTGCCGCTGGTCGGCAAGCGCGCCAACCTCCCCGTCGCCTGCCTGCCGCTCCTGGCGGCCCTCACTCCCGGGGAGCACACCGTCACCCTGATCGACGAAAACGTCGAGGCCCTTAACTGGGAGCGCCTGGCCCGCGCCGACGTCGTCGGCCTGACCGGCATGAGCGTACAGCGGCACCGGATGCACGAAATCCTGACCGAGCTGAAGCGGCGCGGCGTTTTCACCGTCGTCGGCGGGCCGTGGGTCACCGTGCAGGAGGATTACTTCGGCGACCTGGCCGACGTCATCTTCATTGGCGAGGCGGAGGAAACCTGGCCGCAATTCCTCAGCGACTGGAAGCAGGGCCGGCACGCGCCGCGCTACGAGCAGGCCGAGAAGACCGACATGACCAAGGTACCGACGCCGCGCTTCGACCTGTTGAAGATGCGGCACTACCTGTTCGGCAGCGTGCAGTTCTCGCGCGGCTGCCCCTTCCAGTGCGAGTTCTGCGACATCATCGTCACCTTCGGCCGCCGGCCGCGCCTCAAGACCAGCGCCCAGGTCATCGCCGAGTTGGAGGCGCTGCGCGCCCAGAAGATCGAGATCGCCTTCATCGTGGACGACAACCTGATCGGCAACAAGAAGGCCGTCAAGGTCCTGCTGCGCGACCTGATCGCCTACCAGGAGGCCAACGGCTACCCGTTCGACTTCTTCACGGAGGCCTCGCTCGACCTGGCCGAGGACGACGAGTTGCTGCGGCTGATGGTGGACGCCAACATCATCAGCGTCTTCATCGGCATCGAGAGCCCCAACGAAAAGTCCCTCCGCGAGACCAAGAAGTTTCAAAACGTCCGCCCGGTGGGGACGATCCTGGAGCGCGTCCACAAGGTGCAGCGGGCGGGGATCGAGGTTTGGTGCGGTATGATCGTCGGCTTCGACAACGACGACACGACCATCTTCGACGCCCAGCGGCAGTTCCTCAAGGAGGCCCGCATCGCCACCGCCATGGTCGGCATGCTCGCGGCCATCCCCAAGACGCCGCTGCACGCCCGCCTGGCCGAGGAGGGCCGCCTCGACTCGGCCGACGAGCCGGAGTACGGCACCAACGTCATCCCCTTGCAGATGAGCCGCGAGGAGCTGCGCGATGGCTACGTCAAGGTGATGCGCGACCTCTACGAGCCGGAGGCGTACTTCGCCCGCCTGGAGGAGTTGTACCTCAAGGAGCGGATGCCCTACGGGGCCGGCGTGAGGCGCTACTGGCGGCGGCACCCCTGGTCGTGGCTGACCATGCAGACGAAGAACCTGGTCAGCGCCGTCGTCCTCTTCGTCCGCCTGATGCGCAACATCCCCGAGGGGGACCTGCGCCGCGAGTACCGCAAGCGGCTCTGGCGACTGCTGAAGTCGCGGCCCGACGCCAACGTCCTCGTCCTCTACCTGTTCAAGTGCCTCATGCACTATCACCAGTACACCCTGGCCCGGCAGTTGGCCGCCGAGGACGGGCGGCTGGTGAACACGTTCTAATCGTCTCGGTTGGGAGGCCGCCCACGATTTATCGTGTCGCGAAACGATAAATCTCATCGTGTCGCGAAACGATGAATCGTGGGCCGCCGCTCAAGTGAGTTCATCGGTCAATCCTCGTCCCTGGGCGGCGTAAAGTCCGCGAGGTACAGTTGGGCCGGCCCGCGCCCGTCGCGCGTCGAGGTCCACATCAGCTTCTTGTAATCCGGGCTGAAGACGGGGAGAATGTCAGCCCCCGGGGCATAGGTGATGCGCACCTTCTTGCCCGTGTCGATATTCATCCAGTACAGGTCGTAGTTGGGCCGTACCGCCGGGTTGCTGTGGTCGGCGCCGGCGTAGATAATGTGCTTGCCGTCCTTGTACCAGTACGGCCCCCAGTTGACCCAGTTGAGGTCGTCGGTCAGCGCCTTCTCGTTCTTGCCGTCGGCGTCGATGACGTACAGCTGCAGGTGGTCCTTCTTCTTGCGGTCGCTACGGAAGATCACCTTCTTGCCGTCGGGCGAGAAGAACGGGCCGCCGTTGTAGCAGCCCGGCGCGTGCGTCAGCTGCCGCACGTTCTTGCCGTCGGCGTCCATAACGTACAGCTCCAGGTCCTCGGCGCCGGAGCGGTTGGAGCAGAAGACGATCTGCCGGCCGTCGGGCGAGTAACTGCCCTCGGCGTGGTAGCCCTTGGCGTCGCTAAGGCGCTTCAGGTGCTCGCCGTCAGGGTCGGCCTCGAAGATGGCCATGTGCGGGTCGAAGTCCCACTTGTAACGGCGGTGTCGGCCGGCCTTCTTGTCGTCGTCGCGCAGCTTGTATTCCTCGGCGTACTTCGCCTTGGCGTCGGGGTCGAGGTGGCTGCTGGCGAAGATGATCTTCTTGCCGTCGGGGCGGAAGAAGGAGCAGGTCGTCTTGCCGACGCCGGGGCTGACGCGGGTGACCTTTCCGCCGGCGAGGTCCATCGTGAAGATCTGGTAGAACGGGTTGCCACTGTCCTTCTCTTCGGCCTGGAAAATGATGGTCTTGCCGTCGGGCGAGAAGTAGCCTTCGCCGGCGCGAACGAAATCGCGCGTGAGCTGTCGGACGTTGCTGAGGTGTTCGCTCTCGGGCTTGGCCCACTCGGGGGGGGCGGGTTCGGCGGCCAGGGCGAGGGCGGCGAGGAGGGGAAGCATCGACGGCTCCTTGAAGGTCGGACCTTGATCGTCGGGGGCGTTGTTCAGACCATTATAGGGGCGTCGCGATCCACCGCCGTCCCGCGATCACCGAGACCAGCCATGCGCGCAGCCCCGTTCGCCGACTCGTCTGACCCGCTCGACCAGTTGCAGTCGATCCTCCCCGACGGCGTCCCCGCGTGGGCCGTCGTGGCCGGGGTGGGCGTGCTCCTCCTGATCGTGCTGCTGCTGCTGGTGCGGAAGCTGTGGCGGGCGCTGTTCGGCCGGGCGAAGGAGTCGGACGCCTGGGACCGCGAGCTGGACGTCAACCTCGACGAGTGCCCGCTGCCGACGCGGCCGGTGGGCCAACGGCAGCTGACGGTCTACCACCAGCCCGCCCGGCTGCGGCTGGTCGTGGTGGCCGGGGTCGGGCGGGAGGCGACCATTGACGCGACGGCGGTGGAGAAGTTGCTGGACAAGGTGGTGCCGGGGCTGGGGGCGGCGGCGCAGACCGACCGGCCGCGGGTACGCGTCTGGCCGCCGCAGATGAGCCACCACGGGTTCACGGCGGCGTTCCACCGGCACACGCGGAAGGCGGCGGGGCGCGGCGAGCCGTCGCGCTGGGTGCTGCTGGCGGGGCGCGCCCAGGCCGGCCGGCAGCCGGTGATGGTCGGCCTGGGGCTGTGGGCCGACGAGCCCAACACCATCGACCGCGTCAACCTCGAACAGCACCAGTGGCTCGATGTGCTGCGCCTGGTGCCCGTGTAGCCGACGCCGCTTGCGGCTTGGCAGGACGTGCGAAGCCGCAAGCGACCCCAGATGCCCGAGGAAGGAGAATATGTCCGCTTCGACCGATTGTTTGCCGCCGCGTGGCGGGAAAGTGTTCCGGCCCAGGGCGGGCCGGGCGCCGCTGTGGGTACGCTGTGTGGCGACCAGCGTGGTGGCACTGCTGGCGTGGATCCCGTGCGAGGTCCTGGGCGGCCTGGCGTTCCTGGGCCTCAACGTCCGCCTGTGGGCCTACCGCATCACGCCGCTCTTCTGGGAGACGACCAGCCTGGCCGGCTGGGGCATGGTCTTCGCCGTGCTCGGAGGCAACTGCTCCGTCTATTTACTGTGCGAGAACCGGGCCGGGGTCGTCGGCCCGCGCCGCTGGCTTTACCGCGGCCTGTTCCTCGTGGTCAGCGGCCCGGTCAACGAAGTGGTCTGGAACTCCGTCATCTGGTCCGCGGCCGGGACACCGCTCTACCAGTACGTCGTGCTGCCCACGTTCGGCGGCTCGGGCTCCTACCTCTCGCCGCTGTACTACCTCACGCTGCTCCTGGGCTTCTGGCTCGACGAGCGCGTCCCCGGCACCCTCGCCTTCGGCAAACACCGCGCCTGACCGCCCCCGGAAAGGCGCCGGGGGCGCGGGCGGCTCCTGTTCCTGCCCGCCCGCGCCGCCGCATCGGATTCGTGTCTTCCCTGGTCGTCCCGACTCAGACTCGTTGCGCCGGATGCATTCCCGGACAAACCACGTCGATCTCGTTGACAACCTGGCGCACGCCCTCGACCCGGGCGACGATCGACTGGGCCACCTGCTTGAGGTAGTAGGTCGGCAGGCAGCCGCGCAGGGTCAGCACCCCGTCCTGGCATTCGCAGCCGACCTTGCGCAGCGCCAGGTAGGGACTGCTGCGCAGGGCGCGCCCGCCCAGGTCGGCGAGATCGACGTGCGGGGCCTCGGAGGGTAATAACAGGGCGGCACCGCCATTAGCAAACGTGTCGTGTCCAAACATGATGCATTCTCCAGGGGGGGGAGCACCCGGACTTGCGGGCCGCTCCAAGCTCGTTACGGACGGCGGCGGCGTTGCCACAGACCTGAAGCAGACTTCACGAAGATCGTTCATGCAGCGACAGGCTTAGCCGACAGGAAACCGAACAACTCTCCCAAGCCTCAGTGCAGCGGAAGAGTTACCGATACCGTGGTCTACCACGATGCGAGTTCGATCCTGTAACGGTAACCCTCGCGCCAAGGCCAGTCAAGCATTTTTCGTAAATGTCTCCCCAGTTTGCCCGCGCAGCCGCGCCGCGCGGCCCAGGGTTGCGGAACAGACCGACGCGCAGTTAGCTCAGCGCCTCGCGGAAGCGGTAGCCGACGCCGCGCACGGTCTCGATCAGGTCGGCGTCGCCGATCTTCTTGCGCAGCGTCTTGATGTGGACGTCGATGGTGCGCTCCAGGACGATCTGCCCTTCGCCGATGGCCGCGTCCATGAGCTGGTGCCGCGAGAAGGCCCGGCCCGGCTGGCGCAGCATGCACTCCAGCAAGCGGAACTCGGTCGGCGTCAGGCTCAATTCCTTGCCGCTGACAAAGGCCCGGTGCCGCACCCGGTCGATGCGCACCCCCAGGTGCTCGACCACCGAAGACGGGTCGTTGACCCCTTCGCGGCGGCGCTGCAGCACCTTGATCCGCTGCATCAGCACTTTGACGCTGAACGGCTTGGTGACGTAGTCGTCGGCGCCCAGCGAGAAGCCGACCACCTGGTCGGTCTCCTCGGCCTTGGCGGTCAGCATCACAATGGGGATGTCGCGCGTGCGCTCGCCGGCCTTCAACTCGCGGCAGACCTCCAGGCCGCTCATGACCGGCAGCATCAGGTCGAGGAGGATCAGGTCGGGCAACAGGGTTTGCGCCTTGCGCAGCCCTTCCTGGCCGTCGTGGGCCACGACGGTGTCGTACCCTTCGCGCTGGAGGTTGTAGCTGAGCACCTCGGTCAGCCCCCGCTCGTCCTCGATGACCAGGACGCGGGTGCGCGGCGTCCCCGTCGTCGGCGTGGCGGATACGGTGGTCAAGGTTGTTGCCCCCATTCCCTATGAGTCCTCCCCGCGCACCGCGGCCGGCCGATGCCGCACGATGGCGCCTTCCACCAGGTAGATGACGTCCTCCGCGATGTTGGTCGCGTGGTCGGCGATCCGCTCCAAGTGCCGCGTCGCCGAGAAGAACGACAGCCCCGGTTCGACCATGTCCGGCGAGCGCTGCATCAGCAGGATCAGTTCGTCGATGATGCTCTTGTTGTAGCGGTCCACCTCGTCGTCCAGCCGGCACACCAGGCGGGCTAGCTTGGCGTCGAGGTTGACGAAGGCGTCCAGCGCCTGGCGCACCATGCTGCTGGTCAGGTCGGTCATACGCTGCAGGTCGCCGGGGATGGGGATGGCCGGCCAGCGGGCCAGGGCGACGGCGCGCTCGGCGATGTCCTCGGCCAGGTCGGCCATGCGCTCCAGGTCGGTGTTGATCTGTAACACCGACGTCACCCGGCGCAAATCGACCGCCACCGGCTGGTGCAGGGCCAGCACCTTCAAACACTCCTCCTCGACGTGGTTCTCCTCCTCGTCGATGTCGCTGTCCCCGTCGATGACCTCATTCGCCAGGGGTACGTCGCGCTCCTGCAGCGCCCGGATCGCCTTGTGGATCGCCTCCTCCACCGAGGCCGCCAGCGCCAGCAGGTCCTTTTGCAGGTTGTCCAGATCGCGCTCGAGGTGTTTGGACATTCGGCATCTCCCGTTTAGCCGCCGCCCTCGGGGCGGCGCGGATTCATCGTTTCGCGAGACGATAAATCGACGGCGGCCGCTAAACGATGGCATCATCCGAACCGGCCGGTGATGTAGTCTTCCGTCTGCTTGACGGCGGGCCGCGTGTACAGCTGGTCGGTCGGGCCGGCCTCGATCAGCTTCCCCTGGAAGAAGAAGGCGGTCAGGTCCGAGACCCGCGCCGCCTGCTGCATGTTGTGCGTCACGATGACGATCGTGTAATCGCGCTTCAACTCGAAGATCAGGTCCTCGATGCGCGCCGTGGAAGCCGGGTCGAGCGCCGACGCCGGCTCGTCGAGCAGCAGCACTTCCGGGTCAGTCGCCAGGGCGCGGGCGATGCACAGGCGCTGCTGCTGCCCGCCGGACAGGTCGAGCGCCGAGTGGTTCAGACGGTCCTTGACTTCGTCCCAGAGGGCGGCGCTGCGCAAACAGCGCTCGCAGATTTCCATGAGGCGGACCCGGTTGCTCAGGCCAGCCACCTTGGGGCCGAACACGACGTTCTCGTAGACGGTTTTCGGGAACGGGTTCGACTTCTGGAAGACCATGCCGACGCGGCGGCGCAGGTCCACGAGGTTGAGCCCGGAGGTGTAAATGTCCTCGCCGTCGAGGAGCACGTCGCCGCTGTGGCGCGTCCCCTCGATCAGGTCGTTCATGCGGTTGAGGACGCGCAGAAAGGTCGATTTGCCACAGCCCGACGGCCCGATCAGGGCGACGACGGAGCGCTCCGGCACCGGCAGCGACACGTCGAAAAGCGCCTGCCGCGAGCCGTACCAGAACGCCAGGTGCCGCACCTCGAACTTGTGAGCGGCCGCCCGGAAGTCCGACGGCTGCAAGCCGTTCTGGCTTCGCTCAGTAAGGATGGCCGAATAGGAAAGTGTGGACACGAGGCACCTCTGGGCAGGCCGGTCGCCTGGGGGACCGGCGGGTGTCAGTTGTTGAGGGTGATATTATCCGGCTTATGTGTAGATTCGGTGAAGATCAAGCGAAAATCGCCCTGCTCCAAGAGGGCGAGCCGATCAGATCGGCCAGGCTTGTAACCGTCGGACGAGCCCCGCGAGCCGACCGGCGATCCGTAGCCGGTCGTCGAAGACCCGGGCGTCACGGTACAGCCACTTCAGCCAGTTGGCCGCCGCAAGGATGACCCCGGTGCGGTCCAGGGCGCGAGCCAGGGCCTGTTCGTCCGGCGAAAGGGGACGGAGCGACCCGTAGGCGTCGAGTCCGGCGGCCCAGCCGGCCGCGTCGTCGCCGACCAGGCTGCCGAGGAGGCGCGCCAGGTCCGCGGCGGGATGATCGACCTTGACGCTGCCATAATCAAGGATCCCCGAAACGGCGTCGCCCTCGAAAAGCACGTGATCGTGCCAGACGTCGCACAGGCAGGGGTGCAGGGCGCAGGGCCGGCCGGTCCACGGGGCCAGCAGGACGCCGACGCGCTCGGCCCACACGGCCAGCAGGCGCCAGGCCGCCTCCGCCCACGGGGCCACGGGATCGCCCTTGTCGAGGTGCGGGCGCCAGCCGGCGGACACGAGGGTGAGCCACTCGCCGGCCCGGTCGAGCCGGCGGGCAACGGCCGGGCAGGTGCCCCGCGCGGCGAATAAGCCGGCCCAGGCGGAATGCAACCGGGCCAGCGCGGCACAGGCGGCGCGGAGGCGGCCCGGCCCTGGATGCTCGTGAAAGTCGGCACGGCCGGGCAGCCAGGCGGTTAGTTCCCAGAGGCGGCCCGCGTGATGGGTGAAGGTGGCGCCGCCGATCGGAACGAGCTGGGGGACGAACGTCAACCCGGCCGCGCGCGCCGCGGCCATGAGGTCGTGCAGCCAGCGCAGGCGCTCGGGGGTGGGGTCATCCGGAGGCCAGGCGCGCAGGCAGAACGAGGCGGTGCCAGCCTCGACGCGCCAAAGGCGGGCGCCGCTGAAGCCGCCGTGGTTGCCCAACGGCTGCAACGACGCGGCCGGCAGCGCATAGCGGCCCAGGACGTCGAGTGCGGAGGACATGGGAACGATCCTGCCGCTTGCGGCTTCGCATGCCCTGCGAAGCCGCAAGCGGCTTGCCCTTACCGTTCGGCCCGCAGCTGCGGGACGTGCGGGACCGCGTCGCGAGCGGCGCCGACCAGCAGTCCCAACAGCGGCGGCACGCCGAGCGCCAGGGTCAGCACGGCGCAAATCCCGATCGTCGCCAGCGCCGGCCAGCGGCGCCCCCCCTGCGCCGGCCGCAGCGGGTTGCGCAGGTACATCGCCGCCACGATGCGCAGATAGTACCAGGCGCCGACGGCCGCGTTGATCACCCCGATCAGCGCCAGGATGCGGAACAGCCGCGCCTGCTCCAGCGAACTGGGGTCGCCGACATCGACCGGCACCGACATCGCCCCCCAGAAGAGCAGGAACTTGCCCGCGAAGCCGCCGGTCAACGGAATGCCGATCAGGCTGAACAGGAAGATCATCATCAGCAGCGCCACACCCGGATGACTGCGGCTCAGGCCGGCGAGGTCGTCCACCGTTTCGATCGGGTGCTGCGGCGTATTCAGGTACGAAATCACGGCGAAGGCGCCAATGGTCATGGCCCCGTAGGCCGCCAGGTAGAACAGCAGTGCCTCGACGCCCCCCGGCGAGTCCACGCCGCGCAGGTACGGCGCCACCGCCAGGCCGATGAGCATGTAGCCGGCGTGGGCCACGCTCGAATAGGCCAGCAAGCGCTTGAGGTTGTCCTGCAACAGCGCCAGCACGTTGCCGAGCGTCATCGTCACCGCCGCCAGGATCCAGAAGAGCGTCGAGACCTGCGACCCCAGCAGCAGGCCGGGCACGACCTTGGCCCGGCCCAGGGTCAGCGCCTCCAGGAGGCTCCCCTCCGGGGCGAAGCCGAGCACGCGCACCAGAGCGACGAAGCCGGCGACCTTGGGGATGAAGGCGAGCAGGGCGGCGGCCCCCGCCGTGGTCCCCTGGTACACGTCCGGGGCGTAGAAGTGGAACGGCACCGCCGCGATGCGGAAGCCGAGGCCGGCCACCACCATGACCAGCGCGACCAGCGCCGCCGCCGGCAGCGCCCCCGACTCCACCGTGGCCAGCGCCCGCGTCAGCGCCGGGATGTTGGTGGTGCCGCCGACGCCGTAGAGGTAGCTGAAGCCGAAGAGCATCAGCGCCGACGAGAAGACGCTGAGCAGGAAGTACTTCAGCGACGCTTCCTGCGCCGCGTTGTCGTGCCGCGGCAGGTAGAGGAGAATGTAGGTCGGAATAGAGATCAGCTCCAGGGCGAGGAAGAGCGTAATCAGCTCGTTGGCCATGCCGGTCAGGCTGGTCCCCGCGACGATGACCAGGAGGCAGGCGTGATACTCGGCCGCCTGTTTCTCGGGCACCTCGTCCCAGCCGAGCAGGACCAGGACGCCGCCGCCGGCCAGGGCGAGCCCCTTGACCAGCACGGCCAGGCTGTCGAGCAGCACCGGGGCGGCGTAGAGTTGCGCGGGACCGGGGTCGGCCGGGCCGGGCGTCAGCCAGGCGGCCAGGGCGGCGGCGGCCAGCGAGGCCAGGGCCACGCTGCCCCAGAGATTGCGGCCGGCCCGGAAGGTGCCGCCCAGGAAGAGGACGCACGCGGCGGCCACCAGGAGGATTTCCGGCAGCACCAGCGGCACCCAGTTTGTCAGGGCGTCGATCGTCTCGGGATTGTTCACCGCACTCCCTCCCCGGCCGGCGCCGGCGCGGCGGCCCGATCCTCGAGGCGCAATTCCGCCCGGGCGCGGGCCGCGTCGGCGATGCCCGCCATCACCTTCAGGTCGCGGTCGGCGGCGCTGAAGAACGGCTGCGGGTAGACGCCCAGGGCGACGCACAGGACGCCGATGGGGACCAGCGCCGCCAACTCGCGCACGTTGAGGTCGCGTACCGGCTCGTGCCCCTCGTGGCTCGGCTCCTTGAGCGGGCCGAAGAAGACGCGCCGCAGCATCGTCAGCAGGTACCAGGCCCCCAGCACCACGCCGGTCGCGCCCAGCCCGCACAGCAAGGCGCCGGACACGCGCGACCCCCGTAGCGAGCCAATGCCCATGAGCGACAGCACCTCACCCCAGAAGCCGTTCAACCCCGGCAGGCCGGCACTCGACAGGCAGATGAAGACCATCGACACGCCGAGTAATTTCAGCTTCGCGGCCATTCCGCCGTAGTCGGCCATCAGGCGCGTGTGGTAGCGCTCGTAGAGCATGCCGACCAGGAGGAAGAGGCCGCCCGTAGAGAGGCCGTGGTTGATCATCTGAATGAGGCTGCCGCCCAGGCCAGTCTCGTTCAGCGCGAACATGCCGAGCATGCACAGGCCGAGGTGGCTGACCGAGCTGTAGGCCACCAGCTTCTTGACGTCGTTCTGGGCGAGGGCGCAGAGGGCGCCGTAGATGACGCCGACGACGGCCAGGGTGCCGATGAGGGGCACGCCGAGACTGAGGGCGGTGTCGGGGGCCAGCGGCAGGGCCAGGCGCAGGAAGCCGTAGGTGCCGAGCTTCAGCAGGACGCCGGCGAGCAGGACCGAGCCGGCGGTGGGCGCCTCGACGTGGGCCAGCGGCAGCCAGGTGTGCAGCGGCACCAGCGGCACCTTGACGGCAAAACCGGCCATCAGGCCCAGGAACACGTACAGCTGCACCGACCGCCAGAACGCCAGGTGCTCGCCCGTGCTGGTCGCGAGTTGTTCCTGCACGATCGCCACCAGCCGCGGGATGGAGAAGGTCAGTTCGTGGGCCGCCGTGTGGCAGGCGAGGACGGCGCCGAAGACTCCCAGCAGGGTGATGAGCGAGCCGGCCAGGGTGTAGATGAAGAACTTGCGCGCCGCGTGCTGCCGCTGCGGCCCGCCCCAGATGCCGATGAGGAAGAACAGCGGCACCAGCGTCAGCTCGAAGAAGACGTAGAAGAGGACGATGTCGAAGGCGACGAAGACGCCCGTCATGCCCACCTGCAAGAGCAGCAGCCAGGCGTAATACTCGTTGACGCGCTCGCTGACGGCCTTCCACGAGACGAGGACCGACGGCACCATGAGCACCGCCGTCAGCGCCACCAGCCAGACGTTGAGGCCGTCGATGCCGACGTAGAACTCGATGGCGACCGGCTTCCGCTCGGGCTCGGGGCCGGTCACTTGCAGGGGCAGGATGACGCGCTGGGTGGTCATCATCGGCTCGAAGTACCTCCCCTCCTTCGCGGCGGCCGGGTCCGGGTCTCGCGGGTGGGCGGCGAACTCGACCGTGATGACGGCGACGAGGACCAGCGTGATGAGCGTCGCGACCAGCGCCACCCAGCGCACCAGGTCGCCGCGGCGCGGGCCGAGGGCGGCGGCGACGACGGCGGCGACGGCGGGCACGACCAGCGCTAGCCAGATCAGCGGCGAGTAGTCTTGCATGACAAACCTCGGCTCTGTGATTTATCGTTTCGCGCTCGCTTGATCCTGCCGGAGAGTCCCTTCTCCCCGGCAGGATCAAGCGAGCGCGAAACGATAAATCACAGAGCGCCCTCACGGGTTGAGTTTCGACACCAGTGCCAGCAGGAACACCGTCAGCCCGAGGATCATGGCCAGGGCGTAGAACTGCACCAGGCCGTTCTGCACCGGTCGGAACAGGGCGCCGAACAACCGCGGTATCATACCGACGATATCCACGATCTTGTCGAGGACGTACAGGTCGAACACGCGGCAGAACTCGGCGAAGCCGTCGAGCGGCTTGACGACGAACGTCTGGTACATCTCGTCGAAGCCGAACTTGTTCAACGACAGCTGATACAGCGCCGGTGCCGCCCGGGCCAGGCGGTCTGCCAGTCCCACGCGGAGCCTGTAGACGTAGACCGCCCCAGCGATGCCGGCGAGGGCGAACAGAGTGGTGACGGCCATCACGGTGTAGTCCGGCCGTTGCGGGGACAGCTCGCTGATGCCGGCGGTGTGCTGCCGCAGCAGGTCGCTGAAGACGTGCGTCAGCGGCTCCATGAACCCGACCAGGACGGCGCCGGCGGCGAGGACCACTAGCGGGACGGTCATCACCCGCGGCGACTCGTGGGCGTGGTGGCCGGCCTCCTCGGGGACCTTCTCGGGGCCCTCGAAGGTGAGCAGGTAGGCGCGGAAGGTGTAGAACGCCGTCAGCCCCGCGGTCACCAGGGCGACGACAAACAGCAGCAAGTACCACGCCGCGTAGGGGCCGGGAGCCTCCGACCGTTCCAGCGTACCGGCCATGATCTCGTCCTTGCTCCAGAAGCCGGAGAAGCCGGGGAAGCCGGACAGGGCCAGGGCGCCCATGAGGAAGGTCGCGCCGGTCCACGGCATGAGTTTGCGCAGGCCGGAGAAGCGGCGCAGGTCGATGACGCCGCCCATCGCGTGCATGACGCTGCCGGCCGCGAGGAAGAGCAGCGCCTTGAAGAAGGCGTGCGTGAACAGGTGGAAGATGCCGGCCACCACCGCCCCGCTGCCCAGGCCGAGGAACATGTAGCCGAGCTGGCTGATCGTCGAGTAGGCCAGCACGCGCTTCAGGTCGTTCTGCGTCAGCGCGATCAGCGCCCCCAAAAGGGCGGTGAAGCAGCCGATCAGGGCGACCACGAGTTGCACCCCGGGCACCAGGACGAAGAGGGGGGTGCAGCGGGCCACCAGGTAGACGCCGGCGGTGACCATCGTGGCGGCGTGGATGAGGGCGCTGACGGGCGAGGGGCCTTCCATCGCGTCCGGCAGCCAGACGTGCAGCGGGAACTGCGCCGACTTGCCGACGGCGCCGCACAGGAGCAGCAGGCAGGCCGCGGCGACGTAATAGGAGTCCATACCCGGCGCCTTCATCGCCTCGAAGACCCTGTCGTAGTCGAGGGATCCGGACTTCACCCAGAGCAGGATGATCCCCAGCAGCAGGCCCATGTCGCCGAGGCGCGTGACGAGGAATGCCTTGCGCGCCGCGTCGGCCGCTGACGGTTTCTGGAACCAGAAGCCGATGAGCAGGTAGCTGCACAGGCCGACGCCTTCCCAGCCCGCGTAGAGCACCAGAAAGTTGTCCGCCAGCACCAGCAGTGTCATGGCCGCTATGAACAGCGACACCTCCGCGAAGAAGCGCGGATATCCGGGATCGTCGCGCATGTAGCCGATCGAGTAGACCGCGATGAAGAAGCCGACGAACGTGACCGTCACCAGCATGATCGCCGTCAATCCGTCCGCTCGGAGCGTGAAGCCGAGGTCCATGTTGCCGACGTGGACCCACGGGTGGGCCGCGACGATTTCCTGTTCCGGCTTCATGTGGCCATCGCCCTCCCCCATCGGGGGCAGCCCGCCGACCGCGAATAGCACCCAGAACGACAGCAGGCACGACACCCCGATGGCGGCGACGCACGGCCAGTCGCTGGAGGGGCGCAGGCCGCGCGGCCCGAGGAAGGCGATGCGCGCGGCAGCAAGCAACGGCAGCGCCGGGATCAGCCACAGGT
Source organism: Gemmataceae bacterium (assembly GCA_035266225.1). Taxonomy (GTDB): domain Bacteria; phylum Planctomycetota; class Planctomycetia; order Gemmatales; family Gemmataceae; genus DATFNV01. The sequence continues at coordinate 44,568 of DATFNV010000336.1, read as the reverse complement.
AACTGCCGACGTTAGACATGGCTGGTCTCCTCGCGGGCCGGGGGCTCGAAGCCCGACGGTGTCAGTTCCGGCAGAGGCTCCTCCTTCGGCGGCGGCGGCAGCGGCTCCTCGTCCACGGTCGGCTCCTGACCCGGCTCGCGCAGCTCCTGCCACAAGCTGACGTCGAGCGAGCCGCGGCGGCGGAAGAGCATCAGGATCAGGGCCAGGGCGATGGCCGCCTCGCACGCCGCCACGGTGAGGATGAACAGGGTGAACGCCTGCCCCTGGAGGTTGCCGCGGTAGCGGGCGAAGGCCACCAGGTTGACCGCGACCCCCTGCAGCATCATTTCCGCCGACAGGAACATGACGATCAGGTTGCGGCGGGCGAGGAAGCCGATCGCGCCGAGGGCGAAGAGGATGGCGCCGACAACGAGGTAGTGGTGCAGCGGGATCGGATTCATGCGTTTCTCCCCCCGCGCCGGCCGGCGATGGCGATGGCGCCGACGGTGGCGACGAGCAGCAGGGTGCCGCCCAACTCGACGGCCAGCAGGTAGTCGGTGAAGAGCGCCCGGCCGAGGTAGGCGGTGTTCTCGTGCGGCATCTGCGGGACGCGGCTGTCCCGGTCGCGGCGCAGGGCGCCGGGGTCGGGTTTGCCGTCGGCGGGCGGGAACAGGGGCGCGTTGGCTGGCGGCCCGCTGTAGGCGGACAACCGCGTGTCGGCCGGCGGCTGCAGGATGCCATAGGAGGCGCGGGCGCGCAGGCCGACCTCTTCGAGGCGCTCGCAGACGTCTCGGCCCTCGGCGGCGTCGTCATTGCGCACCACCTTCCCCACCCAGCGGTCCTGGAGGTCGTCCACCGCGTCCGACAGGGCGCGGGCTTCGCTCGAATCGCCGCCCTTCTTGATCGCCTGCCGGAAGCCGTCGAAGAACGCCTTGAAATTGTGGCCCTCGTCGCCGAACACCGCGGCCATCTCCTTCGCGCTCGGCTTCGTCTTCGCCTGGCGCACCCGGGCGATGGCGTCGTCGATGTCGCCGGTGCCGTAGCCGGCGTGGAGGACGTAGAGGATCGCCCCCAAGAGGACGAAGCCGGTCAGCGAGGCCAGCAGCGGCTCGCGCGAGCGCTGGTCGGCGTCGGAGACGCCTTCCTGCTGGGCGAGCATGATGACGAACAGGAAGGTGACGACGATGGCCCCGGCGTAGATGATGGTGGTGGCCGCCATGAGGAACGGCGCCGCCTGGAGCAGGAACAGGCCGCAGGTGCTGAGGACCACCAGGGCGAACGACAGGGCGGCGCGGGCCGGGTTGCTCTGGGTGACGAGCAGGCCGCCGGCGATAACGGCAATGCCCGAGAAGGCGTAGAAGAGGACTACCTCCGCCGTGAACGCGCCGGCGCGGACGATGAGCGCGCCGGTGAGCAGCAGTGCCAGGCCGGCGGCCGCCACGCCCACCGCCCGGGCGCCGCCGCGCGGCCGCGGCAGCAGCAGATAGATGGCGACGAACCCGAGCGCCGCCACCAGGGTGATGGGCCAGTTGTCCATCACGAGGAAGCGCAGGAAGCGGAGTACGGGATTATCCATATGTGATTCCATGGCCGCTTGCGGCTTAGCGTTCGCTTCATCGGGGTGAAGCGAACGCTAAGCCGCAAGCGGCTTTGTAGGCGTTACGACATCGTCCCCGTCGAGGAGTCGGGCAGTCCGCCCGGCTGCGCCAGCTCCGACGCGACGCTTAGCCGCCCCGACTTGGTCCGCACCGGGTCGGTCCCCGCCCTGACCGTCTCGTCGAAGACGCTCAGCAGCTTTTCCTTGTCGAACATCATCTCCTCGCGGCTGAGCCCAGTCAGGTCGAAGAGGGTGGTCAGCTCGATGGCGTCCACGGGACACGCCTGCTCGCACATGCCGCAGTAGATGCAGCGCAGCTCGTCGATGACGAACGTCTCGGGGTACTTCTCGCGGTCGGGCCAGGGAGACGGGGCGGCGACGATGTCGATGCAGTGGGCGGGGCAGGCGGTCGAGCACATGTAGCAGGCGACGCACTTGACGCGCCCCTGCTCGTCGCGGTTGAGGCGGTGGACGCCGCGGTAGTTGGCGGGGAGCTTCGGGCGTTCCTCGGGGAACTGCGTCGTCACGTCCTTGCCGGTGATGGTGCGGACGAAGTGTCGGCCGGTCGTCACCAGGCCCGACAGCACGGCCGGGACGTAAAGCTGCTCCAGGAGATTCAGCTTCGGCACATCGACCCAGCGGACGTCACTCTCGGCGATGGGCATGACATGACCCCTGTCTTTGTTTATCGTTTCGCGCTAAGCCGCAAGCGGCCGCTGCCTCAGCGCCAGCGCCCCCGTCACCACGATCAGGCCGACCGACAGCGCGAACAGCACGACGGCCTGCGCCCAGTTCGCCCAGCCGTACGTCAGCGCGACTTCCTTCACCACCATGACCACCAGCAGGTTCGCCAGCGACAGCGGGATGAGCACCCTCCAGGCAATGCCCATGAGCTGGTCGAAGCGGAAGCGCGGGAGGGTCCAGCGCACCAGCATGTAGAAGAGGATGATGAGGAACATCTTCCCGGCGAAGACGATCAGCTTCACCACCCAGAACGATTCCGGCGTGGCGACCCACGGGAGGTGCCAGCCGCCGAAGAACAGGGTCACGAACAGGAAGCTCGTGGTGATCATGTGCGTGTACTCGCCGAGGAAGAACAGCGCGAACTTCATAGCGCTGTACTCGGTGTGGTAGCCGCCGACCAGTTCCTGCTCGGCCTCGGGCAGGTCGAACGGCAGGCGGTTGCACTCGGCAAAGATGCTCGTCAGAAACAGCAGACAGGCCAGAGGTTGATAGACGACGTTCCAACCGTGGTTGAGCTGGGCCCCGATGATCCGTTCCAGGTTCAGCGACCCCGTCAGAATGACGACGCCAAGGATCGACAGGCCCATCGGGATCTCGTAGCTGATGAGCTGGGCGCTGGAGCGCAGGGCGCCCATGAGGCTGTACTTGTCGTTGGACGACCAGCCGCCCAGGATGATGCCGTATACCGCGAGGCTGCTCACCGCGAACAGGAACAGGAAGCCGATGTCCACGTGCGGCGCAATCACCGCCTGATACCGGTCGTTGTACTCGTCTTTCTCCTTGACCACTTCTGGCGTGTAGACCTGGGCAGCCTCGGTCGTCGATTGCGCCCACTTGACCTGGGGCGGCTCGCTGGTCGGGCCGAAGGGGACGACGGCGAAGGCCAAGGTCGCGGTGCCGATGGCGATCGCCGGGGCGATGAGGAAGAAGACCTTATCGACGTGGGAGGGGACGATGTCCTCCTTGAGGAGGAACTTGACACCGTCGGCGATGGGCTGCAGCAGGCCGAAGGGGCCGACGCGGTTGGGGCCGATGCGGTCCTGCACCCACGCCGCCACCTTGCGCTCCAGCAGGATCAGGTAGGCGCACGTCCCCTGGAGGACGCCCATGATGACGGCGACCGTGATGATCGTCCACCAGAAATGCTCGGTGTCGTATAGGTAGTGCATGGATATCCGTCCTTGTTTAGCGGCGGGTCGCAGACCCGCGCGGGTCTGCGACCCGCCGCTAAACGAGCATTACCCCGTATTCGCCGATCTCCCCCGGCGCCAGCGGCGCGAAGTACGGCACTTCGCCGGCCAATTCCTTCCTAAAGGTCGGCGCGTGCGCCAGCCCGCGGCGCTCCAGCAGGTCGAGGAACACTTGCCCGTCAGTGCGGCACTCGCCAGGCGGCGTTGCGCCCCAGTGGATCGCCTGCGCCAGCCCAGCGTGGTTGACGAAGGTGCCGTCCTTCTCCGCGAAGCTGACCGCGGGGATGACGTACTTCGCCGGGCCGGTGGCCGGCGTGAAGAACAGGTCCTGCACCACCAGGAGCGGCACCTTCTCCAGCGACTTCGCCTGCGCCTCGGTGATCCAGCCTCCGCGCGGCGGGTAGCCGGCCGCGAGGTAGAGCGCCTGCACCTTGCCGGCCGCCGCGTCGCGCAGGACGTCGTCGAACTTGACCACGTCCCCCTGGAAGTGACGTAGCACCTCCTCGACGCCGCGGCGGTTCGGACATTTCTCCGCCCGAATGATGAATTTCACCGGCTGGGCCGGCCGGCCGCGGCGGTCCTTGGGATAGGTATCGTCCTCGCCGACGACCGGCACCGGACCCAGCGCCAGGCGCACCTCCCCCGACAGACCCTTGAGGAACTTGGCGAGCAGGAACGCCTCCTCGCACGTCAGGAACGGCGACAGGACGCCGGCGACCGCGGAGCCGTCCCGCCGCACAGCCTCGGCGAACTCGCGCCGCACCCCCGCCAGCACCTCCGGCCACTCGGCCGGTTGCAACCGGCCGTCGCGCCGGGAGTAGGGTTGCGTCAGCCGCTGGTCGGAGTTGATGTAGTGGTAGCCGAGTCGGCCGTCGTCGCACATGAAGTGCCCCTGGGCCTGCGGGTTGTAGCGCGGCCGCAGGCGGTAGACGACGCTCTTGTTGGTGTCGAGGCAGACGCTGCAGCCGGTGCTGCAATCGGGGCAGACGCTCTTCTGCTCCTTGAGGAACCAGACGCGCTGTTTGTAGAGGAAGTCCTTGCTGCACAGGGCGCCGACGGGGCACAGGTCCACGACGTTACTGGCCAGCTTGTTGTCGAGCGGGATGCCGGGGAAGGTGTCGATTTCTTCGTGGTCGCCGCGGTTCGCGACCAGCAGTTCGGCCTCACCGCTGACCTCGCGCGCGAAGCGGACGCAACGGGTACACATGATGCAGCGGTCGGTGAACAGCGTGACATTCGGCCCGATGTGCGGCTTGTTGGGCGGCGTGTGCTTCGGGTCGATCATACGACTCTCGGACCGGCCAAAGCGGTAGCTGAAGTCCTGGAGCATGCACTCGCCGGCCTTGTCGCAGACGGGGCAGTCGAGGGGATGGTTGAGGAGCAGGTCTTCCAGGGTACCGGCCTGGGCGGCCTTGGCCTTGTCGCTGTTGGTGACGATGACGCTGCCGTCCTTGGCCGGCGTCTGGCAGGCGGGAACGACGCGCGGCTGCAGGGTCGGCTTGCCGTCCTTCATCTCGCCGGCCTCGACCAGGCACATGCGGCACGACGCCACCACGGTCAGCGCCGGGTGCCAGCAGTAGCGGGGAATGAACACCCCGGCCTTCTCGGCGGCCTGAATCAGGTTCAGCCTCTCGGCACCGATATCGACCGGCGTGCCGTTGACGTAAACGACTGCCATGAGCGCCTCGCCTCGCTGAGCTACTGCCCCTTGAGCGCCGCCTGGAATTCCGCGTCGGTCATCAACTTGACCGCACCGCCGCCGAAGAGGACAAGCCGGTTATGGAACTGCTCGAACTCCTCCTTCTCGTAGGCCAGCACCTGGTTGGTGTTCGGTGGAGGGTCGAAGACCCACACGAGCCAGCCCTTGTCCACGGCCTCCACGAGTTTGCGGGCGTTGGGGTCGCTCGCCAGGTACGCCCTGAATTCCTGAAGGCTCTTGGGCGGCCGCCCGTTTTCGCCTCGGTACAGTTCGTAGTATTTGGCGAGGTTTTCCAGGATGCCCTGAATCTCCTGCCGCTGCGCCCCGCGCCGGACCACGCCCTGCGCCGGCGCGCCGCCGGCCTGGTCCAGCCTGAGCGGGTTGCCTCCCGTTTCGGGGGCCGTGTCTTTGTTCTTGTTTTTGCACCCGCAGGCGCCGAGCGTCACGACCAGCACGACCGCCAGCAGCACACAACGGATCCCACGCATGGCAAGTCCTCCTCGCTAAGCCGCAAGCGGCTAATGCACGCCAGCCAGCGCCGCCGTGCTCTTCTTCCCGGCACGCAGGTAGTCCTCGAACTCCGCCCGGAACTTGCGGACGGCCATCTTCACCGGCCAGCCGGCCCCGTCCGCCAACCCGCAGATCGTCGTGCCCGGCATGATGCCCATGCCGTGGCCGACTTCTTCGAGGATTTTTAGGTCTTCCAGCCGGCCCTGGCCGCGGCGCAGGCGCTCGGCGATCTTCAGCATCCAGCCGGTCCCCTCGCGGCACGGGGTACACTGGCCGCACGACTCGTGGGCGAAGAAGCGGCAGACGTTGTACAGGACATCGACAATGCTCGTGTCCTCGTCGAACACCGTGACCGCGGCCGTGCCGAGGCCGAGGCAGCCGACCTTGCCGGGGCCGTTGAAGTCCAGCGGCGTGTCGAACTCGGCCTCGGTCATCAGGCCCATGCTGATGCCGCCGGGGATGCAGCCCTTGGCCTTCTTGCCCTTCCAGACGCCGCCACCGTGTTTCTCGACCAGCTCGCGCACCGTGATGCCCAGCGGCAATTCGACGCAGCCCGGCCTGTTGACGTGGCCGCTGAGGCAGTACAGCTTCGGCCCGTAGCTGCCGGCGTCGCGCGGGTTCTTCGGGTCGGGCGGCACGCCGATCGACTTGAACCAGTCGGCGCCGCGATCGACGACGTGCGTGACGCAGGCCATCGTCTCGATGTTGTTGACGATGGTCGGCTTGCGGAAGGCGCCTTCGACGGCCGGGAACGGCGGCTTGATGCGCGGCCAGGCGCGCTTGCCCTCCAGGCTTTCGATCAGGCCGGTCTCCTCGCCACAGATGTAGGCGCCGGCCCCGCGGTGGACGAAGACGTCGAGGTGGATGTCCTTGCCCTGGACGTGGCGGCCCAGGAGGTTCGCGGCGTAGGCCTCGTCGATGGCGCGCTGCATGGCGCGGGCGGCGGGGCCGTACTCGTAGCGGACGTAGACGTAAGCCGTCGTCGCCTTGACGGCGTAGCACGACAGGATGATGCCTTCGAGGATCTGGTGCGGATCCTGTTCCATCAAGATGCGGTTGTTGAAGGTGCAGGGCTCGCTTTCGTCGGCGTTGACGCACATGTAAATGGGGCCGGGGTGGTCCTTGGGCAGGAAGGTCCACTTGACGCCGCACGGGAAGCCGGCGCCGCCGCGGCCGCGCAGCCCCGACGCCTTGACCACGTCGATGACCTGCGCCGGGGCCATCTCGCCCAGCGCCTTCGCCAGGGCGCGGTAGCCGCCGTCGGCCCGGTACGCCTCCAGGGAGACGTCCGCGTTGCGGAGGATGCGGCGCAGGAGCACGGGTTCAAAGTCAGGCATCAGCATTCACCCAGCATCAAGGCACGTTCCAATCGTTAGGGCAAGTACATCGTGCGATCAACCCACTCGTCAGCAGTCGTGGTTGCCCACTGATTGACGATTTCTCGGGCGTACTGCCCGATCGAAAACCTTCGCCGCAACAGAATGATCCCTGCCGTGTGTCGTCCGGCAGCGTAGTGGTTTGCCAAGTGGCCTGACATCGAGCGCCGGTCGTGGGAAACAAAGACACGCCCCGACGCCTCGGCAGCGATAAGGAGATCGGGATCCTTTGTACCCAAGGGCGGAGCGCCGGGATCGCCGACCCGAATGACGTCGATGGCGGGCCCCATCTGCCGGATGGCATCGACGAGGTCCGGGTCGATGTTCTCATCGCATAGAAACCGCGGTTTAGTCATGGTCGGGTGGGACTTCCGGTCCAACAACGTACTCGCTCGCCCGGTCCCGCAAGAAGTACGGCCCGTATTTGAGGTACTCCTGATACCACGCGTCCGCGATCTTCTCGCCCTCCTCGTTGTAGGCGTCTACCTTTTCCTTGTTGTGGAGGTAGTACGTGACCGTCGCGTAAACCTCCTCCAGCGTAAGGGTCGGCAATTTCTCGCAAATCTCCCTCGGCTGCATCCCTTGATTGAAGTAGTCGATGACGTTCTCGATAGCGATCCGGTGTCCCTTGATCCGGATGCGCTCGACCGGCCCAAACGGGGTCGTGAACTTCTCGAACTCGAAGTAATCTTCCAGTTGCATGGCTGAACCCTCCTCTCGCGGGCCGCCGTCATTGTCGCAGTTCTGCCAGCAGGGCGTCCACCCGATCCGGCGTCACGTCCCCGCGCCCGGCGTCGTCGATCAGCACCGCCGGCGCTCCCTCGCACACGCCGATGCACTCGGCGAACTCGACGGTGACCTTGCCGTCCGCGCTCGTCTGGCCGGGCCGGACGTTCAGCCGCTGACACAGGTCCGACAGCAGCTCCTCGCCGCCGCGGAGGGCGCAGGCCAATCCCCGGCACACCCACAGGCGAGTCTTGCCGAGCGGCTTGTCCTCGGGGCGGAAGAAGCCGTAGAAGGTCATCGTGTCGGCGACCTCGGCCGGGCTCAGGTCGAGCAGGTCGGCGATCTCCCGGACCGCCTCCAGCGGCACGCAGCGCAGGGCGTCCTGCACGACGTGCAGCGCCGGCAGCGTCACCGCCTGCTTGCTCGGGTAGCGCGGGAGGTACGCCAGGATCTTCTGCCGCAGGTCTTCGCTCAGTACGCTCACCGGTCCAGCTCCCATCGTAGGTCAGGCTTTCCAGCCTGACCCCAAGCCCGGTCAGGCTGGAAAGCCTGACCTACCGGTCCAGCTCCGCCGCGATGATGTTCAGGCTCCCCAGCACCGCCACCACGTCGCTTACCTGGTGTCCGACGATCAGCTGCGGGAACAGGGCGAAATGGATGTACGACGGCGGCCGCGTCCGCGCCCGGTACGCCTGCCCGCTGCCGTCGCTGACGACGTAGAAGCCCAGCTCCCCGTTCGGCGACTCGACCGCCCCGTAGAGTTCCTCGACCGGCGGCTGCCATTGCCGGTTGGTCATGACCAACTCGAAGTGCTGGATCAGCGACTCGATGCTGCGGTACACCGCCAGCTGGTCGGGCAGCACCGCCTTGCCTTCCACGTCCACGTTGACCGGGCCGCCCGGCAAATTCTCGACCGCCTGCGCGACGATCTTCAGCGACTCGAGCATCTCTTCCATGCGTACCAGGTAGCGGGCGTAGCTGTCGCCGGCGGTCGAGCAGACGACCTTGAAGTCGAAATCCTTGTAGGCGAGGTACGGCTCGTCCTTGCGCAGGTCGCGGACCACACCGCTGGCGCGGGCGACGGGGCCGGTGGCGCCGCGGTTGATCGCCTCCTCGCGGGTCAGGACGCCGATGCCGTGGGTGCGGTCGATGAAGATGCGGTTGCGGTTGAGCAGCTTCGTTACGTCGGCGTGCGCCCGCGGGAAGCCCTTGATGAAGTCGCGCACCCGGTCGATCCAGGCGTCGTCCACGTCGCGGGTCAGCCCGCCGACGCGGAAATAGCTGGGGTGGAAGCGCTGCCCCGAGGCGAACTCGAAGATGTCGTAGAGCTTCTCGCGCTGGTAGAAGGCGTACAGGAAGGCGGTGAGGGCCCCCAGGTCGAGCGCCGCCGCCCCGGTGCAGAGCAGGTGGTCGGAGATACGCGACAATTCGCCCAGGATGACGCGCAGGTACTTGCAGCGCGGCGTGATCTCGACGCCCATCAGCTTCTCGACGACGTGGAACCAGGCGATCTCGTTCATGACCGGCGAGATGTAGTTCATCCGGTCCACGATGGTGACGTACTGGTTGTAGTCGAGGTGCTCGCCGAGCTTCTCGAAGCCGCTGTGCAGGTAGCCGATGTCCGGCACCGCCTTGATGACGGTCTCGCCGTCAATCGTCAGGAGCAGGCGCAGCGTCGTGTGCGTGGCCGGGTGCTGTGGGCCGAAGTTGAGGGTCCACTGGTAGTCTTTCTCGGCCACCTCGTCGGCCAGGGGATCGAGCGTTTCCAGTGGCATGATCCCTCCAGATTGCAGATTGCAGATTGCAGATTGCAGATTGCAGATTGCAGATTGCAGATTGCAGATTGCAGATTTGTCTTCCAATCTGCAATCTGCAATCTGCAATTGCCTTAACCTTCCGCCCTCGTCAGCACCGGCAGGTTGTGCCGCTCCCCCTTGCCGCGCAGCGGGTAGTCCTTGCGCAGCGGGTAGGCGGTGAACTCCTCCGGCATCAGGATGCGGCGCAGGTCCGGGTGTCCGTCGAAGCGGATGCCGTACATGTCGTACACCTCGCGCTCCAGCCAGTCGGCCGCCTTCCACAGGGGGTAGGCCGACGGCAGCACCGGCTCGGGATCGTTCACGAACGTCTTGACCACCAGGCGCGTCCCCGCCCTGGTGTCGAGCAGACAGTAGACGACGCCGTAACGGTCCTTGGCGTTGGGGTAGCGCAGGTAATCGACAGCCGTCATTTCGGCGAGCATGTCGAAGCCGCACTGTCCCTTGAGGAATGCCAGCACGGCGTGGACGCGCTCGGCGGGCACGATGACGCGCCGGTTGTCGCGGAACTCTGCCGTCGCGAACGAGTCCGGCCCGAAGCGCTCGCGCAGCCCGGCGAGGATTTCGTCGTGGGTCACGGTGACTTCTCCCCCTCGCGCAGGCGCGTCGCCGTGGCGAAGTCGCCGGGCGCCACCATTTTGTCCGCCGGCAGCACCTCCAGCGCCAGCGGGGCCGGATTCTTCGGCCGGGTGCGGGCAGCGAACTCCTTGCCGGTCAGCGTGCCGCCTTTCTGGATGCGCTCCTGCAAGTCGATGATCGCTTGCAGGATCTGTTCGGGCCGTGGCGGGCAGCCGGGGATGTAAATGTCCACCGGGATGAAGCGGTCGATGCCCTGCACGGTGCAGTAGGTGTCGAAGACGCCGCCGCTGGAGGCGCAGGCGCCCATCGAGATGCACCACTTGGGCTCCGGCATCTGCAGCCAGATGCGCTGCATCACCGGCACCATCTTCATGACCACGCGGCCGGCGACGATCATCAGGTCGCACTGCCGCGGGCTGAAGCGCATGGCCTCGGCGCCGAAGCGGGCGATGTCGTGGCGCGAGGCCCCCGCCGCCATCAGCTCGATGGCGCAGCACGCCGTCCCGAACGGCATCGGCCACAGGCTGTTCTTCCGCGCCAGGCTGGCCGCCCAGTCGAGTGTCGTGACGAAGAAGTCTCTCAGCGCCATGTGAAGACCCCCTTCCGCCAGGCGTAGACGTAGGCCACCGCCAGCGTCACGAGGAAGACGATCACCTCCCAGAAGACGATGGCCCGGAACTGCGGCGGCAAGAGCGGATCGTCCGACTGGCCGTACGCCACCACCGCCCACGGATAGAGGAAGAGCAGCTCGACGTCGAACACCAGGAACAAGATGGCGACGAGGTAGAATTTCACGTCGAAGCGCTGCCGGGCGTCGCCGATCGGGTCCATGCCCGACTCGTAGGGCATCAGCTTCACCGCGGTGCGCTTCTTCGGCTTGAGGAAAGGGAGGTGCGTCACCACCATCACGCCGGCGGCGAACAGCACCACGGCAATCAGGTAGATGAAGATCGGATAGTATGTCGAAAGGCTGAAATCCATCCGACCTATCCCCCCGACAGGAAGATCGTGATTTTTTTCACGAAGTCGTGCGAAAAAGAACCTCGACTCCGTAGGTCGAGGTGAGGATCGCCCTGCGATTTGGTTATAGGCGCGGGTGGGGCATCGTCAAGCGAGCGGTTTGTCGGTGTCGCGTGAAGGGTCGGGATGAGAGGTCAGGTGGCTTCCGGCCCGAGTTTCTTGCGGTGCGGTCCCTTGACCAGCGGCGGGAAGAGGCTGCCGCCGAACCAGGCGCCGGCCAGTCCCAGGGCCAGCGAGCAGGCCGCGGTCAGCACCAGGTCGTGCAGGGGGGCTTCCCGGACGCCCAGCCGAAAGCCAAGCAGCACCGCGGCGACGGCGAGGCCGACGCACAACCCCTGCTTGAGGCTGTTGGCGGTGCCGGCCCCGGCCAGGGCGCTGCCAGCGAGCATGGCCAACCCGGTCACTTCCCAGGTGACCAGCTGCGCCTGCAGGTGGTCGGTGATGTCGAGCGTCCCCTGGCTGGCGTCGAGGACCATTTCGAGGATGACGTGCGCCCAGACGGCGCCGCCGACGGCCAGGGCGGCCCCCAGCAGCATGCGGCCCCAGGCGACCGGTCCCTCGAACAGCGGCCGGCGGACGCGGGCAGTCGCGATGGGCGGGGCGACCTGCGGCGAGGCCGGGCCGGCGAGGACCGGCAGCGGCTTCCAGATGTGGCTGCCGAGGAGCCCGCCCGCGGCGCCGAACACCGTGTGCAGGATCGGCTGCCCCAGCAGGGTGACGGCCGTGTGCGGCACGCCGCCGGCGCTCTGGATGACCACCGACAACACCCCGTTCCACACGCCGACGATGGCGCCGAAAACGATCCCCTGGCGCAAGCCGGCGCCGGCCAACATGCCGGCGACGACCAGGCACAGCGCCTGGATGGCCTGGAGGATGACGAGGCCGTATAGGGTGGACCACACGCTGCGGGCCGCCTCGTCGCCGCTGACGAGCAGGCCGGCGGTGGCCAGCTGGCGCAGGCCGTGGTAGAGCCCCTGCGACAGCAGGACGCCGACGAGGATGCGGCCCCACGGCGTTTGCCCCCACGGGCTGGCCTGGGCCTCCTCGCCGATCACGGGCCGCGACCCCGACTGGTAGGCGAGGCGGACGCCGCAGGTCGGACACTGCCAGCGCTGCTTGAACGACCCGTTACACTTGGGGCAGACCATCGCCATGCCTGACACACCTGCAAGAAAGACGTCGGGGCGGTCACGACGGGTCGAGAGGGGAAAGGACGGCGTTGCGGGCGGCGCGGCCGGCTCCCGACGAGCGATCCACGAGCGCAAGCGCCCCCGACCGCTCTGAGAGGAGTATAGGTTACGATTGGCCGCCTGCGGCCTGGCGTTCGCGCAGCGCTGAAAAGCGCCCGCCGGTGTGGTATTCTGCGCCTTCGACCACAAGGGGGAACACGCCATGAGACGCACGCTGTTGCTGGTTGCGCTGTGCTGGGGGACGACCATCGACGGACAGGCCGCGGAGCCGAAAGACTTGCCGGCCGCCGACCCGACGACGACCGTCGAGAAGCTGAACCTGGGGCCGACGAGGCTCTACGTCCACTGGACCGGCAAGGCCAAGGACTTCCGCTTCTTCCGCCAGAACGCCGGCTACTACGTCGCCGAGGACTTCTCCTTCACCTTCGCCAGCGACGACCACGGCGACTGGCCGCTCATCTCGCGCGAGCCGACGCCCTTCGAGACGTGGCGCTTCGGCACCACCTACACCGGCCTCGACGTCGATTGGTCGAAGCAGCCGCGCGTACGCGTCCTGGGCGTCAAGACCATCGACCGCCTGCCGGCGAAGTTCCAGGACTACAAGCTCGACGCCGACAGGATCATCACCGCCCTGATCGTGGAGGTGGAGCGCGACGGCCGCTGGGTGCCGTGGTACGTCAACAACTGGTTCCACAAGTGGGGCACCCCGGCCGACGCGGCGCTGATCGTGTCGCACTACGTCGATCGGCCGTCGCCGACCTTCGACGTCTACGGCTTCAAGGGCGACATCACCGCCGACCTGACCGAGAAATCGAAAAAGCTCGTCGAAAAGTATCCCAACTGGCGCGCCTACCACGGCCGCGTCGTCAAGGACGCCGGCGGCAAGCACGGCTGGGGCCTGGAATTGATCCACGTCTTCGTCAAGAACGACAAGAGCGGCGGCCACGACGCCGTCCCCGACGAGAAGGGCCTCGTCCTGCTGACGCAGGAGGCGCCGGTGGGCTGGGGCCGCGGTTGGCCGATGATCTACAACGGCCCGCACCACCCCAATGCCGCCGATTCGGAATTGCCCCCACCGCTGAAGGTAAAATGGACCTTCAAGGGCGACAAGGAGTTCGCCGGCTCGCCCGTGGTGGCCGGCGGCCGCGTCTTCATCGGCAACAACGACCGCAAGCTGTACTGCGTCGAGGCCGCGACCGGCAACAAGCTGTGGGACTTCGCCACCGGCGACCAGGTGGAATCGACGCCGGCCGTCGCCGGTGACGGCGTGGTCTTCGGCTCGTTCGACGGCAAGGTGTACTGCCTCGACGCGGCGACGGGGAAGAAGCGATGGGATTTCGCAACCGGGCCGCGCATCGCCGGCTTTCCCGGCATCGACGACGTCAAGCAGGGCATCGATTCGAGCGCCGCCGTGGTGGACGGCCGCGTCTACTTCGGCGCCTGGGACGGCAAGGCGTACTGCCTCGACCTGAAAACGGGCAAACTCGTTTGGAGCGCCCAGGCGAAGGGGCCGGTACACTACGGCTCGCCCGCGGTGGCCGGCGGTCGCGTCTACCTTGGCACGGCGGACGGTACCCTGCACTGCTGGGACGCGAAGGATGGCAAGGTCGTCTGGGAGAAGGCCCTGGCCGGCAAGCACTCCGACCACATGATGAGTTCGCCGGCGGTGCATGACGGGACCGTTTATGTCGGCAGTGGCTACGACGGCCCGCTGCTCGCCCTCGACGCGAAGGACGGCAAGGAGGTCTGGCGCTTCGGGATGAAGAACCTCGTCTGCGGGGCGCCGACGGTCCGCGGGGGACACGTCTGCGTCTTCGGGGATGGTGGCGGACAGGTGGTGTGCGTCGATGCGAAGAAGGGGACGCAGGTGTGGGAGACGCGCCTCGGCAAGGGCTGGGGCGGTGGCTCGCCGGTGGCGTCGGGGAAGTATCTGTACCTGACGTTGCGCGAGGGGAGCGTGGACGGCAAGGCGGCAGGCGTGGTGGCACTGGATGCGGCGACGGGCAAGGCGGTGTGGTCGGCGGCGACGGGGCCGGCATGGGGGACGTGCGCCATCGCGGATGGCGTGTTGTATTACGGATCAGATGATGGTAAGTTGTACGCGCTGGCGTGGGAGTGATGATAGTGTTTAGCGACGGCTCGCAGAGCCGCGCGGCCCTAAACGGGGGACGGCCCATGAAAGCGCGCCGCGCCGTCGTCGTGGCCGTCGTCCTGGCCGCCGTCGTCAGCGGCGTCCTCGTGATCGTGTTCCGATCCCCGCGAGTCGATGCGGAATTGCGCGACCCCAATCCGGCCGTGCGAGCAGCTGCCGTACGCCGCCTCAATGTTGACTCGGACGCAGACCGCTTGCTCTCGTCCCTGAAGGATGACGACTCTGACGTGCGCCTGTTGAGCGCCATGCGGTTGGGGGCACGGCCATCAGGGAAGCCTGGGATCGGTGCCGAGAGGAAGGCGCCAGCCCTGATCGAGGCGCTCAAGGATCGACACGCGGGCGTTCGCCGGGCGGCGGCCGAATCGCTGGGCGAGCTGTGGCCGGCCACCGAGAAGGCCCTGACCGAGGCCCTGACAGATTCCGACCCTCGCGTCCGCGCCGGTGCGGCCTTCGCCCTAAGCTGGGCGCCCAACGGTATGTCGGGGCGGGAGGTGACGGCCGCCCAGGCAGAGCCGTTGCTCCCGTTGCTGCATGACCTGCTGAACGACGAAGATTCTGAAGTGCGTCAGAACGCAGCCCGGGCGCTGGAGCAAATCCGCTGACGCCCGGGGCACCGGGCCCGATGGGCTCGGAAGGAGGTTTCCATGAGGCAGACCGTTCAGGCACTTGTTGTCCTCTTGATCCTGGGGTCCTGTGCCGCCCTGATTCTCCCCGCCGTCGTTAAGGTCCGCGAGTCAGGCCGGCGAATGGAGTGCGCGAATAACCTGCGACAAATCGGCCTCTCCGTCGGGAATTACCAGGACTCCAACCAAGGCCGCTATCCGGCCGCCGCGATGCCAAGCCCGGAGTTGTCCCCGGAGAACGGCCCCTACTCGGTCTCCTTGATGTTGAACGGGCAGTTGCCTACGGAGAAGCGCCTGGGTTGGCTCGTCGATCTCATTCCTTACATCGAGCAAGATAATATCTACCGCCGGATCGATAAGAAGAAGGGCTGGGACGCGGAGGAGAATCGCTTCGCCGCCCTCCTCGCATGCAAATTGTTCCACTGCCCCGGCTACCCGGAAGGGCCACCCGCCAGCACGCTCTGGCCGTCGCACTACGTCGGCATCACCGGCGTCGGCGAGGGCGCCGCGTGGTTACCTTCCGGTGACCGGCGCGCCGGATTCTTCGGCTACGACCGGACACTCTACAAGAAAGACCTTGTCCGCGGCGAAAGCCAGACGGCGATGGCGACGGAAACGAGCGCCGCGCAAGGGGCCTGGACCGCTGCCGGGCCGGCGACCGTGCGCGGCTACGACCCGGCTACGGCACACTTCGGGGGCAATCACTGCGGCGGGTGCCAGGTGGGGTTCGCGGACGGCTCCGTGCGCTTCATCGATGCCAAGATTTCCGAGGCGGAGTGGGTGAGAATGGTGGTCCTGGCGGCGGATGACACCCCGCGAGAATGATACGTCCCCTCATTCCTGTGACGACGTCGCCTCGCCTGCTCATGCGCTCTCCCTGGAATCCGCGTCCTCCCGCTCGACCTGGTCGAGGGCCTCGTTGACCAGCGGCTGCATTTCCCGGACGGCATCGAGTTCGTCCTCGGCTTCAAGGGTCGCCCTCACGCGCTCGTACATCTCGGCGTGGAGCAGCACGAACGTCTCCCGCGTGGTGGGGTTGATGACGCGCGGCGGTCAGCCCGCCTCGGCGATCTCGCGCTGCTGCTGCTCGGTGAGTTCGATCATGGTGCCTTCCTTCCGGTGGGTCGGATAGGTCGATGACCCACACAGCCATAGTCCTTCTTGAACCGCTCCGCCGCGCGCTTCGCCACCGCGTTCGGCTTCGGTGGGTTCTCCAGCATTTCGAGCAGCTTCTTCGCGTCACGCTCGGACAACTGCATCGGCATGTCCTCCTCGGGGAAGCGCTGCTCGTCCTCGGGAGTGATCTTGGCGTTACTCACGGTTGCACACCTCCTCTCGCTCCCATCATGACGAGTGTGGGCATCGGATCAAGTGGGAATCGTGTACGAGGGAGCGAGAACGGGGAGGCAGTTACCCAACCGTCCGAAGGGCGGCGAACAACTCCAGCACGTTCCGCCGATTCTGGCCGAAGTCGATGAGGCCGAAGCGGCTCTTGCTCCGCACGTGGACCCGCGTCCCACCGGGAGTCGGTTCCAGCCGGATTGTCACGTCATCGGGGGCACGGAGGAAGCGGGTGCGCCGCGTTGCCGTGACCGTCCCGGCCGAGGCGTCGCGAGTCTCGACGCGCCAGCGCGGCAGGCCGCCGATGGCCGACTCCACCCGCGCCAGCCCCTCGGCCAGCGGCAGCGGCAGGTCGAGCGGGCCGGGGTCGGCGCCCGGCTCGTCGGTGTCGTGCGAGTTGCGGAGCCATCCCATGACAGGTCAGGGCAGCCGCCCAGCGTAAGCCGCCTGGCGGCGCAGCGCCGCCCCCGATGGGGCGTCGGCGGCACGGGCGTCGCCCTCGTAGTGGAACACTACCGTTTGTGACACCACGCCGTCCGGCAGGTACTCCACGCGGTAGTCGCGCCTCTCGTGCCCGGCGTCACCGACGTGGTAGGTGTCGCTGACTTTGCGGGCCGCGTACAATCGCTGAGCATCGACGCGGCCGGGGTAGACCGCCTCGCGCCGCAGCGCGTCGCCGGCCGCGGCGGTGGCGGCGCGCTGGTCGCTGGCGTAGAAGTAGACGACCGTTTCGCGGACGCTGCCGTCGCTGTTGTAGCGGAAGGCGTGGTCGCGCAGCTCCTCGCCCGGCGAGCCGGCGTAGAAGGTCTCGGCCGTCATCCGCGGCGGCACGGAGGTCGGCGGCAGTGGCACGACGAGCGTCTGCGGCTTGGCCAGGGCGGCACCCTCCGCCGGCGCCGAACGCACGGCCGCCGGCTTGTGCTGCCCGTCCCCGTTCGTCCCGTGCGGCTCGGACCTGTCCCCTTCCGAGGGCAGCAGGGCTTGCAGCTTCTCGGCCCCCTGGCGATGGCAGTAGTCGCCGAAGCTCTCGTTGGCCTGGCGCTCGGCCTTGAAGCGCTCCAGTATCAGCGCCAGCGCCGGCACCACCTCCGCACGCGGGATCAGGTCTTTGAGCAGGAAGTTCAGGCGGTGGCCCAGGACGTGTCCGCCGACGAAGAGCGTGTACTTGTCGCCGCTGCGGCCGACGAGGCCGACGTCGCTCTGGTAGGGCCGCACGCAGCCGTTGGGGCAGCCGGTCATGCGCACGCTGATCTTCTCGTCACCCAGGCCGAGGCGCTTCAATTCCGCCTCCAATTCGTCGATGATGCCGGGCAGCGCCCGTTCCGACTCCGAAAGGGCCAGGCCGCACGTCGGGATCGCCGGGCAGGCCATGCTGTGCCGGCGCACCTGCGACACCTCCTCCGACGGCCGGACGCCGTATTCGCGCAGCACTTGCTCCAGCTCGGGCCGCTCCTTCGGATCCAGGTCGCACAGCAGGACGTCTTGCAGCGGCGTCAGGCGGATGCCCGGCTGGAAGCGTTCGACAACGGCGCGCAGGCCGGAGCGCAGCCGCTGGTTGCCCTCGTCCTTGACGCGGCCGTTCTCGACGCTCAGGCCGTAGTACCACTTGCCGTCGCCCTGCGGGTGCCAGCCGAGGTGCAGGTCGAAGCCGCTCACCTCGACCGGCCTCGGAGGCGTCAAGGAGGTGCCGCCGAGGTAGCCGGACAGCACCTCGCGGAACTTCTCGACGCCCCAGTCGTGGACCAGGTACTTGATGCGGGCGCGCTTGCGGTCGGAGCGGTTGCCGTGGTCGCGGAACAGCCGCACCACCGCCTCGGCCGCCGTCACCACCGACCCCGCCGGCACCCAGCAGATCGGCCGGCCCACGTGCGGGAAGGTGCTGGCGTTGCCGTGGGTCATGCCCATGCCGCCGCCAACCAGCACGTTGTAGCCGGCGACGTGGCCGCCCTCGACGATGGCCAGCAGGCCGAGGTCCTGGGCGTACACGTCGATGCAGTTGTCCTCCGGCAAGGCCAGGCCGGTCTTGAACTTGCGCGGCAGGTACACCTGGCCGTACAGCGGCTCGAGGTCGTGCGGCGAGGTGTCCGTCTCGCTGATCGGCTTGCCGTTGAGCCAGATCTCGTGGTAGGCGCGCGTCCGCGGGGCGAGGTGGGCGGCGAGGACCTTCGCCGTCTCCTGCAGTTCGTCGTGGGCCGCGTCCTGCCGGTGCGGCGCCGGGCAGGCCATCACGTTGCGCTCCACGTCGCCGCAGGCGCCCAACGTGCTCAGCAGGCAGGCGTTGATACCGGCGATGGTGTCCTGCAAGTGGGTTTTGAGGACGCCGTGGAACTGGATGCCCTGGCGGCTGGTGAAGCGCAGAGTGCCGTTGCCGCAGCGGCCAGCCAGCCCGTCCAGCGTCAGGTACTGCGCCGCCGTCAGGCGCCCGCCGGGAATCTTGCAGCGGACCATGAACATGTGATGCTTGCCGACGCCGTCCTTCTTGCGGGCCTTGCGGGCGTCGCGGTCTTCCTGCTGGTAGGTGCCGTGGAACTTCAGCAGCTGCTTGTCGGCCTCGCCGAAGTGGTCCGTGTCGCGGGCCAACTCCAGGGCGATGGTGCCGCGCAACTGCCGGCTACCCTCCTTGATTCCCTCGACGGGGGAAGGCTTGGCCGGAGCCTTGGCCGTCTCCGCCTCCGCAGCGATGCGCGTCTCAGTCATGGTCGATCAATCCTCGGGTGACGCCACCCGGCAAGGCAAGATTCGGAATTATCACTAACCCGATCAGTCTACATAACTCTAGCAGGCCGGGGCGGAAAATCCAGAGGCGCTTGCGCTCTCTCTCCCGTTTATCGGCCCACTTTGGGGCTTCAGGTGAGCTATTGCACCTGGGCAAGGGTTGCGGGCGGTGCGAAGGCCGGTGCCTCGCGCAAGTGCCGGGATTCAAGTCGCCTCCGTCCGCCGCCCGAAGGGAATAAGTGCCGTGTGATGACAACGACCCTGAGAGGACCGAGCCGTGGCCTCGACTGCGCCGTCAACGCTGAACCTGGGATTTCTAAGGATCGTTCACGACCCGACCGGTTACGCGGGGGGCTACCTGGTGACGAACCCGTGGGGCCGCCCCCTGGAGTTCCGCCTTAGCACGGCGGTGCAGCCCAACCGCGTGCAGCAGATCCTCTATGGCGGTACCCTGGAGCCGTACATCTGCGCCGACCTGATCGGCAAGACCCTGGTGGAGAAAACGTCCGTAGCGGCGGGGCTAATCCTGACGGATTGCGCGTCGGCTCTCGACCTGCGGTTGCGGGTGGAATCGCCGGTGGTGTGGTTGGCGCCGGCCGAGGATCCCGCCGTGGTGACGATGAGCGCGGCGGGCCTATGCGTGTCCCCGGCCAGGAACGGGCGCGGTGCCGTCCTGTGTCACCCGCGCTTCGCGGCAGACGTGACGATGGTGCGGGAGATGCTGGACAGCGTGGATGGGATGGTCGATCCTGCGGAGCCGTTTGCGCGGATCAGGGAAGCGATGGGGGAGGCACGCAAGATGGGGGTGACGAAGGCGGCGTGACCCGAAGGAATCGCCGGGAGACGGACAAAGTCGCTCGGATTCGGTGGTGGAGTGCAGTGTCCCCGGCGGCAACTCTGTTGCACAAGCCGCTTGCGGCTTAGCGGAAGCCTGGAATCCGCTAAGCCGCAAGCGGCTTGCGCAACAGACTCTTAATCTCGCCCTTATTCCTCGAAGAGTGCCACGCTGGCGGTGAACCCGTGGATGAAGTTCTGCCCGCCGACCGGGCCGAGTTCGCCCTGCGCGAAGAAGCCGGCCAGCGGCAGCTCGCCCGCCTCGCCGCGGACGGCACCGGCGTCGTGGTTCGGCACCGGGAAGAGGCGCGTGCCGCGGCCGTTGCAACTGAACAGCAATGCCCCGGCCGGCCGCTTCTCGTGGGCGACCAGGTCCAGGCGCAGCAGGTCGCGCAGGTCCTCGTCCGCCGTCTCAGCGTCGCGGACGTGGAATTGCACCGTCTGGCCGACGCGCACCCGGTCGGTGATCGCCAGCGCCCCGCTCTCCTGGTCGAAGCCGAGCACGTTGCGGATGAGGAAGTCGCCGCGCTGGAAGTCGCCCTGGTACTCGTTGATGACCCGGCCGACGTGCAGCCCGCCGCGGCGCATCACCTGCTGGTCGCGCGAGGACAGCTGCGGCAACAGCTCCTGCAGCTGCCGCAGCGCCGGCTTGCCCCCCAGTTCGGCGATGACGTTGTCGTGCCCTTTGGTGACGACCATGTGCCGGCCGACCGGCTTGCACCCCTGCGACACGATGCAGCGCAGGCCGAGGTCGCCCTGGAGCAGCACGCCGACGGCGCCCTGGTGGACGACGCGGTCGCCGAGGACCAGCCGGCACTGCCCCGGCGCCTGGGTGCCGCTGGCCATGCCGCCCATGACGCGCAGGCCACGATGCGACTCGTTCATCTCCTCGAGGAAGACGTCGGCCGGGAAGGTGTAGGGGTCGCCCAGGAGCAGCACCGCCGAGCGCGCCGGGTCGGCTTCTTGCAGGGCGTCGGGCCAGCCGAGCAGACCATACCCCTCCGACGTCTCTTCGAGGGTGAGGTGGAACGGCGTCAGCTCGACGGCCGACGGCCAGCGCGCCAACCACACGCTGAGGGCGGGCGCGGCCTCGACCTCGCGATCGTTGCCGATGATTGACTCGCCGACGCAACCGACGAGGCAGCGCGCCCCGAGTTGCTGCTGCGCCGAGGCCGCGAGCAACTCGGCGGCGGCCAGGTGGTGCGGCGAAAAGAAGAGCAGGGCCAGGTCGGGCCGGCCCCCGAGTTGTTCGAGGGCCGGAGGGCAGACGGCGTCGAGCGCCCGGGAGGTGGCGGACTCCGTGGACACGGCGGCGGCGAATGGCATGGGAGAGTCCTCTTGTGTTTAGCCGCCGCCCTCGGGGCGGCGCGGATTGATCGTTTCGCGAAACGATCAATCGTGGGCGGCCGCTAAGAACCGTCTCAACAACCCTCTTGCCGCTTGCGGCTTCGCAGCAAAGATTGCGAAGCCGCAAGCGGCGAAGTCATTGTTGTTACAGTTTCTAAACGATCGGCATTCTACAGCGCCAGCTCATAGACCGGAAAGGCGCCCTGCCGGCGCCAGATTTGTTGGTAGAAGAGCAGCAGGTGCGGCGCGTCCGACGGCACCTGCGCGGCCAGGGTACACACTGCGGTCCCGCTCAGGCGCGACGCCGCGTGCGCCAGCATTTCCAGGCCGAGCGGGTTCAGGTCGCCGCCGGGGCGCGCCACGAAGCTGAACACCCCGTTGAGGCGCTTCCACTGCGTCCCCTCCGTACCGAAGGCCCCCAGGCGGAAACAGGGCATGTTGGCATCGACCGCGCGCGGGTCGGCGTAGGTGCCGTCGGCGACGACGATGGCCGCCGCGAGGGGCGGACGGCCGGCACGCCCGCGCAGCACGACGGCGCTGTCGCCACCGAAGTAGGGGTTGTGGAACAGGTGCGCCGTCAGTTCCTGCGGCGTGCGACAGCGGATCACCCCCTCGCCGAGGGCGAAGACCGACGGCACGTCCTCGGGCCGCAGGGACTCGACCGCGGCGCCGGCCCGTGACCCGGGCGTCGGCATGTCGTTGAGGTCGAGGACGAAATTGACCATCTCGCGCGCCGCCCGAAAGCCGTGGCCGAGGAAGAAGTCGCGCTGCGCCGGCCAGTCGGCCCGGTAGGCGGCGAAGGCGGCGGAGATACCCCGGCGGCGCATCTCCTGCAACACCGCCTCGAAGAGCGCCTCGGCGTGCGCCTCGTGTCCCGGGCGGCACCACGGGAAGCTGACGCGGCCGTTGGCGTGGAACGTGGCGTAGCCGACCGGCGGGCCGCCCTCGTCGGCGAAGAAGCGCGTGCCGGGGTCGAAGTCGGCGGCGCGGACCCGACGGCGGACTTCGTCGAGCGTCGCCGCCTTGAACTTCGGCAGGCCGGCCGCTGTCTCGTTGTAGATGGCGACCTGGACGGCGTCGTCGCCGGGCTGAAAGGTGCGGATCGTCACGGTCGCTCCCTCGAAAGGTGCCCCCCCCTCGCCCCTGGGGAAGGGGGGCCGGGGGTGAGGGGAAACTGGGCACATATAACCTAGAGTCGATCCGCCCCCGACGCAAGCAACCGTGCCGGTGCCGGGGCCTGTTACTGACACCGCCGCGCTTGCGGTTGGTACAATGAAAGAGGGCTTCGCACGCACACGAAGGAGGTCGGGGTCATGATTCGTCTTCGGTTGGTGCTGACGGCGGCCGTGGCCCTGGCGGCCCTCCCCGCGGCCGGCCCGTGCGCGGACGACTCGCCGTCGGCGGAGCGCGGCCGCAAGGCCTTGCTGGGGCGCCACTTCACCCCGCCAACGATCTCGCTGGCCGCCTACGAGAACGCCTGGAAGGTCTGGGATCCCACGGCCAAGGAGCCGCCCGCCGACTACGCCGCCCGCTTCCGGGATCGCTACGGCCTGCACCCCGCGCCGTACCCCAACGACGGCTACCCGATGGGGCTGCGCCTGGCGCCGGGGCTGCTCGGCAAGGCGTTGGCGATGGACTGCATGTTCTGTCACGGCGGCTCGATCCTCGGCAAGAGCTACGTCGGCCTGGGCAACAGCTCCCTCGATTTCCAGGGGATCTACGAAGAGCTGGCCCAGGCCGGGGGGATGCCGAAGACGTCGCCCATACTCTTCAGCAACGTCCGCGGCACCACGGAGGCGGCCGCGGGCACCGTCTACCTGCTCGGCCTCCGCGAGCCCGACCTGCGGCTGCGCTCGCCCCGCCTCGACCTGGACATTCACGAGGACCTGTGCGAGGACGCGCCGGCCTGGTGGCTGCTCAAGAAGAAGAAGACCATGTACCACACCGGCACCGGCGACGCGCGCTCGGTGCGCTCCCTGATGCAGTTCATGTTGACCCCGCTCAATTCGGGGCCGACGATCATGAAGGAGGAGGCGACCTTCCGCGACATCCAGGCGTATCTCCTCAGCCTGGAGCCACCGAAGTACCCGTTCGCCGTCAACGCCCCCCTGGCGAAGAAGGGGCAAGAGGTGTTCGAGGCGACCTGCTCGCGCTGCCACGGCACCTACGGCGAAAAGTGGACTTACCCCAACCGCATCGTGCCGATCAAGGACATCGGCACCGACCCGAAGCGCTACGAGGGCCTCACGAAGAAGGTCGGCGACTACTACAACCAGACCTGGTTCGCCAAGGAGAAGGGCGAGGACGGCTACAAGGCGACGACGACGGCAGGCTACCAGGCGCCGCCGCTGGACGGCATCTGGGCGACGGCGCCGTATTTCCACAACGGCTCGGCGCCGACCGTCCACGACGTGCTCACCTCGAAGGCGCGGCCGAAGGTCTTCACGCGCTCCTACCGCACCGAGGAAGAGGACTACGACAAGGAGAAGCTCGGCTGGAAGGTCAAGGTGCTGGACGGGCCGGCGGACCCGAAACTGCCGGGGATCGAGCGCCGCAAGATGTACGACACCACGCAGCCGGGCCGCAGCAACGGCGGCCACACCTTCGGCGACAAGCTGACCGAGGAGGATCGCATGGCGGTGATCGAGTACCTGAAGACGCTATAAGAGTCTGTTCCGGAAGCCTGGAATCCGTTTAGAATCCGTAACAACACTGTCTTCGCCGCTTGCGGCTTCGCACTCTTTCCTGCGAAGCCGCAAGCGGCGAAGACAGTGTTGTTACGGTTGACAAGCCGGAAGCGGCATGGACGAGACCTCACCGGACGCAGCGCGTCCGCTCGTCGCCGGCGCAGGTGTACACGGCCCAGAAGTACGGGTGGACGTAGGGCTCCACCTTGTCCGAGGCGCGGTACTTCTCCAGGAACGCCCGCTGCGATGCCGCCAGTGCGGAGGCGGTCGGCGTGCCCGCCGCCAGGCGCTCGAAGAAACCGCGCATCAGGTCGGGGGCGGTGCCGTCGTAGACGTCCCAGAGCCCTGAGACGACGGTACGCGAACCGGCCTGCAGGAAGGCCCGCTGCAGGCCGAACAGGTCGTCCCCCGGCAGCGGCGAGCGGTCGCCCAGGCCGGAATAACAGCAGCTCATCACCGTCAGGTCGGCGCCGACCCTCCGGGCGAAGATCTCGCGGGCGGTCAGGCGGCCGTCGTTGACGTCCTGCGAATCGCCCGTCAATACCTCCGTCTTGGCGGCTTCTCGATCCGGGTCGGGCAGCAGGATAAGGTGGCTGTCGAGGGGGTGGTCGGCGTCGTTCCAGCCGTGCGTGCCGAAGAAGAGCAGGCCGGGCTGCGCCAGCATCTTCTTGGCGTTGGCTTCGAGGGCCTTGTCGCCGTCATAAACCGTGCCCAGTTTGCCGGCGAAGACCGTGCTCAGGTTCTTCAGGTCCTCGGCGACGCCGGGCAATTCCGGCGACCCGGGCGCCTGCACCAGTCCGACGGCGTTAACGCGGCGGATGACCCCCGCCGCCTTCTGGTGCAGCAGCCCCCAGGCCGTCAGCGACGGGGCGTACACCAGGTCGAACGGCTCGTCGATGAGGAAGTGCGGCTTGACCATGTCCTTCGGACCCGCCTTGCGATCCGGCTCGGTGACCAAGGCGGCGAAGGGGAAGTAGTGCAGGACGTGCTGTGGTACCACGACCGCCACCTTGGCCCGGCGAAGCTCCGTCAGGGCGTCGGCCGGCAGCAAGGTGTTTTTGAGTTCGTACAAATCGTCCTGCCAGCTGTGGTCGAGGCCGCGGCCGGCCAAGAGCCGGTTCGCCATCCGTTCCGCCTGGTTCTCGGTGTTGTGCAAGATGCGCTGCACCCGGGTCACCAGCTCGCGGGGCGTGATCGGCTGGCCCTCACCAGCGGTGAGCCGGTACGCCTTGACCTTGCCGGTGGGCGCGACCACGAAGACCCACGCCGTTTCGGCGCCGAGGAAGTATTCCAGGGCCGCGGCCTCGGTGGGCCAGTGGGCCAGCAGGTCGGCCAGCCCCCGCTCTCCTCGCGCGGCGGTGCTGGTGCCGCCCACCGCCAGCAGGTCCTGCAGCGCCCGGGCCTTGGCTAGCTCCGCATAACCCAGGGCCTCGGCGTCCTTGCTGTCCTCGAGCAGCAACTCGACGATCTTCTCGCTGACGAACGCCTTGCGGGCGAAGAAACCGGCTCGGGTCCGGCCCGTCCTGTCCGGCGGGAAGCGCTCGCGCAGCGCCTCGGAGATCAGCAGCGCGGTTTTGAGGTGCTTCAGCGCCGTCTGTCGGGCCTCGGCCCGGACCGCCGCGTCGGACCCGGTGGGGCGCAAATAGGTCAGTCCCAGGACGCGCTCGACGTTTTCCACCCCGGCCAGGTGGCCGGCCTCGAGATAGCCGTCGCGGGCCCGTTCCGCATGGGTCCGGCAGGCAGCGAAGTCCCCCGCGCGGTACGCCAGGTGCGCGAGCATCTCCTCGGCCATGGAGCGGACCAGCGGCTCGACCTTGGCCTCCGGCTTCGCCTCGACAAGCCGTCCGGCCAACGTCTCGGCCTGTTTGATCGCGGCCTGTTCCCCGGCCAGGAACTGGCGGCGTCCCTCCTGCGGGGCGTCCAGCGTGCGGACCAGGTCGGCGAGCAGGGCGTAGAGCCCGGCCAGGTTCACCTCCACGGCCGCGCGCTGTCCGCCGGCGCCGAGCTTGTCCGCCAGGCCCAGGGCGATTTCGTAATGCTGCCGTGCCGCCTCCCAATCAGCGGCGGCGCCCAGGAAGATCTGGCTCACCCCGGCGGCCATCTGCAAGGCGGGGTTCGAGAGGCGATCCTGGGCCTGGTGCTGGAGGAAGTTGGCGAAGTTGTTGTGGGCGCGGAAGAGGTCGGCCGGCGCGCCCCCCTCGAGGTCGGCAATGGCCTCCTCGAAGGCGGTTCGCGCCTGCTCCTCCTGCCCCTGCCCGGCCTCGGCGAAGATGACGCCGCGGTAGAGGTTGGCCAGCCCGCGGGCCCTCTTGTCCTTGACCTGGAGCTGCTTGAAGTCCGCGTCGTCCAGGGCCTTGAGGGCCTCGCGCCACTTCGCGGCGGCGATCAGCCGCCGGGCGTTATCCAGCGGCTCGATGCCGGTGGCGTCCCCCGGGGCCTCGCCGGCGAACAGCGCGCCGCCGCGGTCCTTGGGCTCCGTTCGCAGCCAGCGGAGCAGCATCTGGCGCTGGGTCTTCAGGTGCGGTGTCAGCGAGCGCTCGGGGAGGCCGTTCAGCAGGTCGAAGGCGTCGCTCAGGTACAGGGGCAGGCCGTCTTGCTTCTGCGCCAACAAGTGATCCAGGGCGAACTGGGCGTAGAGGGTGCCTGTGCGGCCGCCGGTCAGCCCGGCCAGTTCGTCGAGTGGCCGCAACACCTGCCGCCGCTTCGCCTCGTCCTCGATGAAGAACGTGGCCAGCCCCGGGTCGCCTCCCTCCAGGCGCAGGGTGTACGCGCCGGGCGGCAGGCCGTCGGCCAACTCCGAGGCCAGCCCCGGGAAGTCGGCGAAGGCGACCTCCGACTCGCCGGCCTTGAAGGGGACGCGCAGTTCCTTCGCCAGGTTCTTGGAGGAAATGACGGCCACGCCTTCCGGATATTTCGGCCCCTCCTCGCGGGGCAGGCGGCGCAGCGCCGGGCGGGTGTTCAGCAGTGTGGTGCCGTTGGCGGGGGTGAGGAAATTGGGGATGTCGCGGGCCGTCAATGACGGGCTGAGTTGATCGAGCTGCACGAGGAACAGGCCACTGTCGGCCGCGCCGCTTGAGCCGTCACCCTGGCCGCGCGTCGGGGCCGCCGCTGCCGCGGGCGCCGCTGCCGCCCCCGGGGCGGCGGTGGGGATCGACCAGCCCGCGGCGACGAACCGCCAGCGCTCCGGCTGCTCCGGGTGGGCCCAGATCAGCAAGCCGCCGCGGGCGGACAGGGCGGCGAGCTTGTCCGGCTCGACCGGGATCACGGCGAGCTTGCCGGGCTTCTCCAGGGTGATCAGGACGGCGCGCACCTCCTCGTCGGCCGCGGCGGGCGGGGCCGCCGCCGTCGCCAGGCCGAGCACGGCCAGCAGGGTACAGCACACCAGGCGGTTCGGCGCGAATGGCTTGCTCATCGCGGTCCCTTCACAGGTCGGGGTCGGGTCAGCATCGGGTTCTACACAGAGGAACGCGAACCGCGGGCGGCCCGGACACCCTGATTCTATTCGGTCGGCCGCGAGCGCTTCGGGAGAGGCGGTGGATTTTCAGCCGCCGCGGGGGGTCTGTCAAGCAGAAAACCCAACGGGGGTGTCATGGGGAAGTCCGGCGCCGGCATTCGCTTGCAGCAACGCGCCGCTCGCCGTACATTCAGGCAGTCGCCCCTGACGTGCCTTCCGTGATCGCCCAGGGGCAAGCCGATCCACGACATCCTGGCGTAACGAGAGGCGTTCCCATGCCGGACATTCCGCTGGCTCGAGCCGAGGAGATCGGCCTGTCCCCCGAGCGACTTCAGCATGTCTGCGATCTGCTGGAACAGGCGGTGCGGGCGGACAAAATCCCCGGAGCGGCCCTGTGCGTGGGCCGCAAGGGGGCCGGACTGGAGCCGCGCTTCTTCGGCCGGCAGCGCCCGGACCCCGCCGCCGCGGCCCTGCGCAAGGACGCCCTGTTCCTCGTCGCCTCGATCACCAAACCGGTGACGGCCGTCGCGGTGATGATGCTTCTGGAGCGCGGCCGGCTCAGCCTGGAAGACCCGGTGGTCGAGTGGGTGCCGACGTTCGGCCGCCGCGGCAAGGAGACGGTGCTGGTCCGCCACCTGCTGACGCACACCTCCGGCCTGCCGGACATGCTGCCCAACGACGCCAAGCTCCGCGCCGCCCACAAGCCTCTGGCCGCTTTCGTCGAGGAGGCATGCGAACTGCCGCTGCTATTTCCCCCCGGCACCAAGGTCAATTACCAGAGTACGGGTTTCGCGCTGCTGGCGGAAATCGTCCACCAGGTGACGGGGACGGCGCTGGCCGACTTCCTCCGCAAGGAGGTGTTCGAGCCGCTGGGAATGTCGGACACCTCGCTCGGCTGGCGGCCGGAGAAGAAGGAGCGCATCGCGGTCATCCGGGTCGGGGCGGAGCGGGAAAAGACCGACTGGCACTGGAACACGCCGTACTGGCTGGGCTTCGGAGCGCCGTGGGGCGGGCTGATCACGTCGCCGGCCGACCTGGCCGTCTTCTGCCGGCTGATGCTCAACGGCGGGTCGCTGGGGGGCGTTCGGCTGCTCAGCCCGGCGGCCGTGCGGGCGATGACGACGAACCAGCTATTGGGGATGCCGCTGGTCCCGGAAGAGGACCGGCGCTGCCGGCCGTGGGGGTTGGGCTGGAAACTGCAATGGCCCTCCGGGACCGAGAACTTCGGCGACCTGCCGGGCCCGCGCGCCTACGGCCACTGGGGCGCCACCGGCACCCTCTGCTGGATCGACCCCGACCGGGAAGCCTTCTGCCTCCTCCTGACGACGGAGCCGCACGAGAACTCGCATCGGTCCTTGCGGCACGTCTCCAACGCCGTGGCCGCGGCCGTCAGTTAGTTTCCGCGCGCCGCGCCGTTGCCTTCGTCCGGCCGCTCGATAGACTCGTCTACGGTAAGTGGATACGCGACAGGGGTGCCCATCGGCCCGGAAGCCAGGGCATAAAGGCGAAGCCGGTTCAAGTCCGGCGCTGTCCCGCAACTGTAACCGCGGAGCCGTTCTCCCCGGGAGCCAGATCGACCGCCCCTGTCACGCTCTGACGTAACCTCGCGGCAAGGGGACGGGAGCAACGGTGTGCGGACTCCGGACCGGCTCACGTGGCCGATGACGGCCTCACTTCGCCACCGCCTTTCTTCCTCCCCCAGCCAGTTCCGCCGAGGTGCATAGTTTGCCGGCTCGCCGCCGTCGTGCGGCGGCCAGGGAGGACCGATCGCATGGACCGATGGCACGAAATGCTCCCGGAAGACGAAATCCTCATGTGCGGCCTGGTGCTGCTGATCGGGATCGTCGTCGGCGCCGCCGGCCGCTGGCTGGCCGCCCTGCGCGAAAGGAGGCCGTCATGACGCCGCTCTTCGCGCACCACGTCGAGGCGCAGCACGTTCCGGTGCTGCTGGTGCTGTTCGCCGCCGGCTTCTTCGTCGGCTGGTCGTTGCTTTCGCGCTGGCTGACGCGCAAGCGCGCCTGAAACCCTTTGGGGCCGCTTGCGGCTTAGCGTTCGCGCCATCGAAGGATGGCGCGAACGCTAAGCCGCAAGCGGCTACACGGACTCCATGCCCCGCAAGCGACGCAACCGCATCCTGCGCCTCGACGGCAAGCCGATCCACCTGGTGGCCAAGCGTGCCCACCTGATGGTCTGCGCCAAGGGGTGCTGCTGCGGCCGAACCGACCGCGGCCACGCCGCCGTCCCGGTGGACTTCTACAAGGAGGAGTACAAGAAGCGCAAGATTCGCAAACTCGTCCAGCTGACCATGAGCGGCTGTCTGGGGCCGTGTCCGCTGTCGAACGTTGCGCTGCTCTTCTTCGACGGCCGGCCGGTCTGGTTCCAGTCGATCAACGGTGAGGCGCAGGTCCGGGCCGTCTTCGATTACATCGACCAGATGCTCGCAGCCGACGGCTACCTGCCGCCGCCGCCGGAACTGGCCGAGTACGTCTTCACCTACTACGCCTGGACTCACGCCGACTCCCCCGTGCGCTCGACCCTGCCGGGCGGTGCCGACGGCATCCTCTTCTTGACGCACGCCGACACCGACCTGCTGGCCCTACGGCCGGCCGTGGCCGAGTTGCCGGCCGGCTTCCCGCCGGTGCGGGCGCTGAGCCTGGGCCAGGTGGCGACCGAGGAGCACCTGGCCGCCGCCCTGGCCTGGCCCGGGGCGACGCCGCGCGTGGTCGTGACGCGCCTGCTGGGCGGGGTACAGAGCGTGCCGGGCTTCCGCGCCCTGTCCGAGGCGGCCCGCACCCGCGGCCAGCACCTGCTCGTCGTCAGCGGCACCGGCAGCCCCGACCCCGAATTGACCGCCGCTTCCACCGTGTCGCCGGCCGTCGTCCACGAGGCGACCGCCTACCTCCAGGCGGGCGGGCCGGACAACCTCGCCCATCTGCTGCGCTTCCTGGCCGATCACCTGCTGCTGACCGGCTTCGGTTACGCCCCGCCGGCCGAGCAGCCGCAGCACGGCGTCTACCACCCCGACCTGCCGCGCGGCGCCGCGCTGGCCGACTGGCTCGCCCGGCGCGACCCGGCCCGGCCCGCGATCGGCCTGCTCTTCTATCGCTCGCACTGGATGAGCGGCAACCTCGCTTTCATCGACGCCTGCGTCCGCGAGCTGGAGGCGCGCGGGGCCGACGTCCTCCCCGTCTTTACCGCCTCGCTGAAGGAGGAGACCGCGCCGCCCCCGGGCCTGGCTGCGGCGCGCTGGCCCGCGGCCCTGGCGCCGTTCGTCGCGGAGGGCCGGCCGTTGATCGACGTGCTGATCACGACCGTCTCCTTCGCCGTGTGTGAGGTGCGGGCGGACGGCCCGACGCCGGCCGGCTGGTCGGTGAGCGCCTTCGCCGCCCTTGGCGTGCCGGTCCTGCAAGCGATCTGCGGCGGCACCGCCCGTTGGCAATGGGAGGCGTCGCAGCGCGGGCTTAACCCGCTCGACACCGCCATGAACGTCGCCCTGCCGGAATTCGACGGTCGAATTATCACCGTGCCCATCTCCTTCAAGGAGCCAACGTCAGGATTGCAGATTGCAGATTGCAGATTGCAGATTGCAGAAGCTCAATCTGCAATCTGCAATCTGCAATCTGCAATCTACCGTCCGGTGCTCGACCGCGTCAGCCGCCTGGCGGGGTTGGCCCTGCGCTTCGCGGCCCTGCGGCGCAAGCCGAACCGCGACAAGCGCGTGGCCTTCGTCCTCACCAACTCGCCGGGCAAGGCGGCGAAGGTCGGCAACGCCGTCGGCCTCGACGCCCCGGCCTCGCTGCTGTACGTCCTGGCGGCACTGCGCGACGCCGGTTACCACGTCGGCGAATTGCCCCCCGACGGCGACGCCCTGATCCACGCGCTCATCGACCGCTGTTCCTACGACGAAACCCTCCTGACGGCCGGGCAGCTGGCCAACGCCGCCGGCCGTGTCTCGACCGCCGAGTACCGGCGCTGGTTCGACGACCTCCCGGAGGGGCAACGGCGCCAGATGACGGGACAATGGGGAGCGCCGCCGGGGGAGGCATACGTCCACGACGACCACGTCGCCCTGGCCGGCCTCGACTTCGGCAACGTGTTCGTGGCCCTGCAGCCGCCGCGCGGCCACGGCATGGACCCGAACGCCATCTACCACCAGCCCGACCTGCCGCCGCCGCACAACTACTACGCCCTCTACCGCTGGCTGCGCGACGTCTGGCGAGCCGATGCGATCGTCCACCTCGGCAAGCACGGCACGCTCGAATGGCTCCCGGGCAAGGGGGTCGGGTTGTCGGCGGACTGCTACCCCGACACCTTCCTGGGCGACCTGCCCTTGTTCTACCCTTTCATCCTCAACGACCCGGGCGAGGGGGCGCAGGCCAAGCGCCGCGGCCACGCCGTCATCATCGACCACCTGACGCCGCCGATGACGACGGCCGACGCCCACGGCGAATTGGCCGAGTTGATGCAACTCGTGGACGAGTATTACCAGGTGGAGTTGCTCGACCCGTCGAAGATGCCGCTGGTCCAGCAGCAAATCTGGGACCTGATCCGGCACGCCCACCTCGAAGACGACCTGAAATATCTGATGCAGAAGGGCGAGGACGGCCACACGCACGAGTGGGACGACGCCGTCACCGCCGACGGCACCCCGGTGACGCTGGCGCAGATGCGCGGCCGCGAGGTGTCGCACCTCGTCCAGGAACTGGACGGCTATTTGTGCGAGCTGGCGGGGGCGCAGATCCGCGACGGCCTGCACGTCCTGGGTCAGGTGCCCGAGGGCGAGCAGATGGTCGGGCTCCTTCAAGCGCTGACGCGCATCCCCAATCTCGACGTGCCGAGCCTGCGCGCCGCCGTGGCCGGACTGTTTGGGCTCGACCTCGACATGCTGCTCGCGGAGCGCGGCCGGCCTCTCGCGGTGGTGCCGCCGGCGCTCGCCCGGTTGGCCGACCGCCCGCTGGTGACGCACGCCGACGCGCTGGAAACCATCGACGACCTGTGCCGGCACCTGCTGGCGCTCCTGCAGCGGCACGACTTCCGGGCGGACGCCGTGGAGGCAGTCATCGCACACACGGTCCCCGGACTCGGGGACGGGGCCGACGTGCGCGCCGTGCTGTCCTTCGTCTGCGAGCGCCTGGTGCCGGCGCTGCGGCAGACGACGGACGAGATCGAGAATCTCCTTGCCGCTCTGGAGGGACGTTACGTCCCCGCCGGGCCGAGCGGGGCGCCGACGCGCGGTATGGCCCACGTCCTGCCGACCGGCCGCAACTTCTACGCCGTCGATCCGCGCGCCCTGCCGTCGGCCGCGGCGTGGCAGGTGGGACAGGAGTTGGCCCGCGAGGTACTGGAGCGCTACCGCGCCGAGACCGGCGCCTACCCGGAGACGGTCGGCATCAGTGCCTGGGGCACCAGCGCCATGCGCACCCACGGCGACGACGTGGCCGAGGTGTTGGCGCTGCTCGGGGTGCGGCCGGTGTGGCAGAAGGAGAACCGCCGGGTCGTCGGCGTCGAGGTGGTGCCGCCGGACGCACTCGGTCGGCCGCGGATCGACGTGACGGTGCGCATCAGCGGCTTTTTCCGCGACGCTTTCCCGCACCTCATCAAATTACTCGACGATGCCGTGCAGGCGGTCGTCCTGCTCGACGAGCCGCCGGAGCGGAACTTCGTGCGCAAGCACTACCTCGCCGACCTGGCGGCCAACGTCGCGGCCGGGCTGCCGGAGCCGGAGCGGCAGGCGCGTTACCGCATCTTCGGCTCGAAGCCCGGTTCGTACGGGGCGGGGCTGCTGCCGCTGATCGATGAGCGCAACTGGCGCGACGACGCCGACTTCGCCGAGACCTACGTCAACTGGGGCGGCTACGCCTACGCGGCCGACGCCCAGGGGGTGGACGCGCGCGACGCCTTCCGCCGGCGGCTGGGCGAGGTGCAGGTGGCGCTGCACAACCAGGACAACCGCGAGCACGACATCTTCGACAGCGACGACTATTTCCAATTTCACGGAGGCATGATTGCCGCCATCCGCGCCCTGACCGGCCGGCAGCCGCGGCACTACTTCGGCGACACGCACGACCCGGCGCGGCCGGCGGTGCGCGACCTGAAGCAGGAGGCGCTGCGCGTCTTCCGCACGCGCGTCGTCAACCCGAAGTGGCTGGAGGGTATCACCAGGCACGGCTACAAGGGCGGTCTGGAATTGGCGGCGACCGTCGATTACCTGTTCGGCTACGACGCCACGGCAGGGGTGGCGGAGGATTGGATGTACGAGCAGGTGGCGCAGGCCTACGCCCTGGACCCGGCCATGCAGGAGTTCTTCGCCCGCAGTAATCCGTGGGCGCTGCACGCGGTGGCCGAGCGGTTGCTGGAGGCGGCGCAACGGGGGATGTGGGCGGCGCCGGGCGCGGAGACGCTGGCGGACCTGCGGGAGGCGCTGCTGAAGAGTGAGGAGATGCTGGAGGCGCGGGGCGACCGGGCGCCCGTCCAGGCGCTGTCGGGAAACCCGTGATGGGGGGTTCGTAGGCCCACATAGGCCGCCGAACGTGCGGCACGCGTGCGGCTATCCCGCGACCGCCTCTTTCACCTACGACAGTTTTCAACTTCGGACTCGCCCCCCGCGAGCCAGTGGTCGGGAAGCAAGCAGTATAGCATCCCGATGGCGATTTCTCAGACAGAGCCTAATGGTCGCGGCAAGCGGCGGGAGTCATCCGTGGAATATCCCTTCAGCGCACTGGTCGGTCAGGAGCAGCTCAAGACAGCGCTGCTCTTGAACGCCGTCTACCCGGCCATCGGCGGCGTGCTGGTGCGCGGCGAGAAGGGAACCGCCAAGAGCACCGCCGCCCGCGCCCTGCGCGCCCTGCTGCCGCCGCTGCGCCTGGTCGAGGGCTGCCCGTTCCGCTGCGACCCAGACGCGCCCTGGCCGGAATGTCCTCACTGCGGCGCCATCCCCGAGCGCCGTGCCGTCGAGGCACCTGTACCATTCATCGACCTGCCGCTCGGAGCGACCGAGGACCGCGTTCTCGGCACGCTCGACTTCGAGCGCGCCCTGCGGGAGGGGCGGCGCGCCTTTCAGCCGGGGCTGCTGGCGGCGGCGCACCGCGGCATCCTATATATCGACGAGGTCAATTTGCTCCCCGATCATCTGGTGGACGTGCTGCTCGACGCGGCCGCGCTCGGCGTCAACACGGTGCAGCGCGAGGGGATCTCGGCCGCGCACCCGGCTCGGTTCCTGCTGATCGGCACGATGAACCGCGAGGAGGGCGACCTGCGGCCGCAGCTGCTCGACCGCTTCGGCCTGATGGTCGAGGTGGTTGGCCCGCGCGATCCCGAGGTGCGGGCCGAGGTGGTGCGCCGCCGGCTGGCGTTCGAGTCCGATCCCACGGCCTTCGCCGCCCGCTGGGAAGGCGAGCAGGAGCTGCTGCGCCGCCGCATCGCGGAGGCGCGGGAACGGCTGCCGCGCGTGGTCCTGGATGACGCACTGCTGGCGGTCATCAGCCGCTTGTGCTGCGAGTTTGAGGTCGATGGCCTGCGCGCCGACATCGTGATGCATAAGACGGCACGGGCGCTGGCCGCCCTCGACGGACGCACGGCAGCGACATCGGACGACGTCAGGCGGGCCGCGGAGCTGGTCCTGCCGCACCGCCAGCGCCGGCGGCCGTTCGAGCAGCCGCACCTGGACCGCCAGCGACTCGACGACTCCTTGGCGCGTCTGCAATCGCCCGCGGAGGAGGAAGGAGAGACGGCGCCGCCTTCCGAGTCATCCCCGCAAGATGCGGAGAACATGGAGGGCGAGCGTGTCTTCGATCCGGCCGCGCCCCAGCCTGTACGGCGGATCGAGGTGGCGGCGCCGGCCGGCGTCTCCTGCTCGACGCCGCGAGGCCGGCGCAACCCGACGCCGACCCGCGAGCGCGGTCACTACGTCCGAGCCGTCCCCGACGAGAAGGCGACCGACCTGGCCGTCGATGCCACGATCCGCGCCGCCGTCCTGCGCGGGGGACAGGCCGATGGGCGGCCGGTGATCGAGCGGGCTGACCTGCATCGCAAGGAGCGCGCCGGACGGACGGGGACGCTCATCCTGTTCGCGGTCGATGCCTCGGGGTCGATGGCGGCGCGGCGACGGATGGAACTGGTTAAGGGGGCGGTGCTCGGCCTGTTGCAGAGCGCTTACGAGCAGCGCGACGAGGTCGGCGTCATCGCCTTCCGCGGGCCACTCGCCGAGGTGCTGCTGCCCCCGACCGGAAGCGTGGAGTTGGCCGACCGTTCTCTGCGCGAGTTGCCCACCGGGGGGCGCACGCCGCTGGCGCACGCCCTGGTCACGGCCGGCGAGGTGGTCCGTCGTGCCCGGCGAGCCAGGCCCGAGGTGCCGGCCCTGCTGGTGGTGCTAAGCGACGGCAAGGCCAATGTGCCCTTGCCCGATACGACCGGTGATCCGTGGCAGCAGGCGCTCGCGGCGGCGCGGGAACTGGTTGCAGAAGGGCTGCCGGCGCTGGTGCTGGATGCGGATGCGGGATTCGTCCGCCTGGGGCGCGGGGCCGAACTGGCGCAGGCGCTCGGCGCCGAGTGCCTGCCGCTGGATGGGTTGTCAGAGGAATCCTTGGTACTGAAGGTGCGACAGACGGTCCGTTAATACCCCGAGAGTGGCATGCCACTGCACCTGTACCCCGACGTGTACGCGCATGAACGACGGCATCCACCTTGAAGCCTTGCTCGCGGCCTCGGCCGGCACGGGAAGGCAGCAACTGGCCCTCTTCGGCCTGCTGAGCCTGGGCATCACGGACCTGTTGGCCAACGGCCTGATCGGCGCCAGCAATGCGCTGCGGGTCTTCTTCAATGCCGAGAATTGCTCGTTCGTCCGCAAACGATTGCGGGACAAGACGGCCGACGAGATCATGAGTCGCGGTGTCCAGTTGCCGGACCTGTTCGATGCGCTGCCAGCCGAGGAAGCGCAGCGCGAGTTTCAGCGGGAACTGGCAGCGCTGCGCTCGCTGTGTCTGAAGCTGCTGGAGGAGAAACAATTGGTCGCCTGACCTGGGGATGGGGGGATCCCACTGTGGGAGGACGCTTGGTCATCGCGGGGACGCACAGCGGAGTCGGCAAGACCACGCTGACGACGGGCATCATCGCCGCCCTGCGCCGGCGCGGACTGACCGTCCAGCCGTTCAAGGTCGGCCCCGATTACATCGACCCGACTTACCATGCGCTGGCCGCCGGCCGGCCGTGCCGCAACCTCGACACCTGGATGCTGCCGCCGGAGCGCGTCCGCTCGCTGTTCAGCCGCGCCGCGCGTGATGCCGATATTGCGATTATCGAGGGAGTCATGGGGCTGTACGACGGCGCCGATTACGACGACGAGTGCGGCAGCACCGCCGAAGTGGCGAAGCTGCTCAGGGCGCCCGTCATCGTCGTGCTGGATGCCTCGAAGATGGCACGCAGCGCCGGCGCCGTGGCTCTCGGCTGCCGGCGCTTCGACGAGAGGGTTCCGCTGGCCGGATTCATCATCAATCGCGTCGCGGGGGAAGGACACGGCCGCGGAGTCGCCTCGGTCGTTGCGAAGGCCACCGGGCTCCCCGTCCTCGGCTGGGTCACGCGCGACGAAGCGCTGTGCATCCCCGAACGGCACCTTGGCCTGATCCCGACCCGCGAGCCCGGTCGCTGGGAGGAGTTCGTGCGCGCCGCCGGTGACGTCGTGGCCCAGTACCTGGACATCGATCAGCTCCTGGCCATCGCCCAACAGGCACCAGCCTTGCCTACGACGCCTGACGCCGAATGCCGGCCGGCCGGGAACCGTCCGGTGATCGGGGTGGCGCGCGACGAGGCGTTCCAGTTCACTTACGAGGACAACCTGGACCTGCTTCGCGCGGCCGGTGCCGATGTCGTCTTCTTCAGCCCGCTGAATGACACGATGCTGCCGGCGGGGACGGGCGCGATCATCCTCAGCGGCGGTTTCCCAGAGGTCTACGCCGAGGCCCTGGCGGCAAACCGCCCCCTGCACGCCGCCCTGCACGCTGCCCATCGGCGCGGGCTGCCGATCTATGCCGAATGCGGCGGACTGATGTACCTGACTCAGGCGATCGTGGATTGCGACGGGCGGCGACATGAGATGGTCGGCCTGCTGCCGGGGCGCTCGGTCATGAGCGGCCGGCTGACGCTCGGCTACCGGCTGGCGCGGGTGGCGGGAGATTCGTGGCTGCTTCCCGGGGGCGAGACGGTGCGCGGCCACGAGTTCCATTACTCCGCCTGGGAGGACCGGCCAACCGACCTGCCGCCGGCCTGGTTCCTTCTGCCGCGCACGGGGGAAGGGGACGCGCGGCCGGAAGGCGCTCGGCTGGGCAGCCTGAGGGCATCGTATGTCCACCTGCATTTCGCCGCGCGGCCGGGGCTGGCTGATCGCTTCGTAGCGGCATGCGGGGGGACCGAGGGAGGTTGGGCATGACCTCCTCTCTCCAGGAGAAACAGGCGACGCCGGCTCGCCCGGGGGATAAGGAAGAGCGCAGCGGACTGGGGCTTGCGGCCGCCGTGCAATTCCTGACGGTGCTGCCGCTGGTGCGCCGGCCATTCTCCCCCAAGGAGCTGGGCCGGTCGGTCGGCTGGTTCCCGCTGGTCGGCGCCCTCCTTGGCGGGTTGCTGGCCGGGCTGGATTGGCTCCTGGGACTGGCCTTCCCGCCGGGCGTGACGGCCGCGCTGGTGCTGGCCGCCTGGGTCCTGGTTACGGGGGCGCTGCACCTGGACGGCTTCCTCGATTCCTGTGACGGCCTGTTCGGCGGCCACACGCCGGAGGCCCGGTTGCGGATCATGCGCGATGAGCGCGCGGGGGCGTTCGCCGTCATCGGCGGAATTCTCCTGCTGCTGCTCAAGTACGCGGCCCTCGCCGGCAACCCGGAGCGACTGGCGGCGCTGGTCCTGGCCCCCGTGGTCGGCCGCTGGGGGATGGCCGTGGCGGTGGTCGGCTTCCCCTATGGGCGGCCCGAGGGGCTGGGACGAGCCATGAAGGATCACGCACGCTGGCCGCAAGCCTTGCTCGCCAGTTTGTTCGCCGGGACTGTCGTGGCTGGCATCGCCGTCGTGGTGCCGGGCGGTTGGCGCGCACTCCTGGCGATCCCGCTGGCGGCGGGGATGACATGGATCGGTGGGCGTTTCGTGCTGCGCCGTCTGCCGGGACTCACCGGCGACGTCTACGGCGCCCTCTGCGAGTTGCTGGAGGTGGCGACCTTGCTGCTCTTCGTGGCGGGAGGAAACCATGCCACCTGAGCCGCGTCGTCCGATCCGGAGTGTTCCCCCTGTCGTCCACGGTGCCCTGGACTTCGGCGAATTGCGGTGCCTCGGGCTCGACCCCGACAAGGTCATCGACTTCAGCGCCAACACCAATCCGTATGGTCCGTCGCCAGCCGTGCGCGCGGCGCTGATCCAAGTTTCTCTGGACCGCTACCCCGACCGCGAGGCGCTGGCTCTCTGCACGGCGCTGGCCGAATCGCTGGGCGTCGCCATCGGCTGCCTTATCGCCGGCAATGGGGCCTCGGAATTGATTTTCCTGGCGGCGCTGGCCTTCGTCCGGCCCGGTGATGTGGTGGTGGTACTCGGGCCGACCTACGGCGAATATGTCCGCGCCGCCCGCTTGATGGGGGGCCATCTGACCCTGTGGCAGGCTCGCGCCGAGGACGATTTTCAGCCGGACCTCATGCCCTTCGCCTGTGCGCTTGAGCGACTGCGGCCACGGGTCGTGTTCGTGTGCAATCCGAACAACCCAACGGGAGCCGTTCTCCGTTCCGACGTCCTCGGGAGGCTGGTTCGGCGGTATCCGGCGGCGCTATTCGTCGTGGACGAGGCCTACCAGCCCTTCGCCGCGGACTTCGGCTCGGCCCTCGACGTGGCGGCAGAGAACCTCCTGGTGCTGCGCTCTCTGACGAAGGACTGCGGCCTGGCCGGCCTGCGCCTCGGCTACGCGGTCGGGCCGGGGCCGCTGGTCGAAGCGCTGCGGCGGGTGCAATCGCCCTGGAGCGTCAACGCCCTGGCTCAGGCCGCGGGAGTAGCCGCCCTCGGCGACCCGGCGCACCGGGCCCGGTCCCTGGAGATGCTCGCTGAGGCGAAGGCGGCGCTGACGGCCGGACTGACGGGGCTCGGCCTGCGTCCGCTGCCGTCGGCGGTCCCGTTCTTCCTGGTCCACGTCGGCGACGGCGCCGCCTTCCGGCATCGACTTCTGACGCGGGGCCTGCTGGTCCGCGACTGTGCCTCCTTCGGCCTGCCCGAGCACGTCCGCATCAGCACGCGCCGGCCGGAAGAGAACGAGCGCCTCCTGACCGCGATCCGGGAGGTGCTGTAACCATGCCCGCGCGGGTGCTAATGATCCAAGGGACCAGTTCGTCGGTCGGCAAGAGCCTGCTGACGGCGGCGCTGTGTCGCGTCTTCGCCCGCCGGGGGATGCGGGTGGCACCGTTCAAGGCGCAGAACATGTCGAACAACGCGGCCGTCTGCCCCGACGGCGCCGAGATCGGCCGGGCCCAGGCGGTCCAGGCGGCGGCGTCCGGCATCGAGCCGGCCGCCGACATGAACCCCGTCCTCCTCAAACCGGAGGGGGATTCGCGCTCACAGGTCATCGTCCTCGGCCGACCCTGGCAGACGCTGCGCGCGGCCGATTACTACCGGCGCAAGGAGGCATTGTGGCCGGTCGTCACGGCGGCGCTCGACCGGCTGCGGGCCGTTTACGAGCTGGTGCTGATCGAGGGGGCCGGCAGCCCGGCGGAGCTGAACCTGCGGGCGCTCGACATCGTGAATATGCGCCTGGCGCGCTACGCCCGCGCCCCGGTGCTGCTGGCGGGGGACATCGACCGCGGCGGCATCTTCGCCCAGCTTCTCGGTACACTCTGGCTGCTGGAGCCGGAGGAACGTGCCCTGGTCCGCGGCCTGGTGGTCAACAAGTTCCGCGGCGACCCGGCGCTCTTCGCCGACGGCGTCCGCATCCTGGAGGAGCGCGGCGGCGTGCCGGTGCTGGGAGTCATTCCGCACCTGCCGGCACTCGCCGTCCCGGAGGAGGATGCCGTGGCCCTGGATTCGTTCGTGCCCGCGCCGGCGAGAGGGGGCATCGACATCGCGGTCATCCGGCTACCGCACGTCGCGAATTTCGATGATTTCGATCCGCTGATCGCCGAACCGGGCGTCACCCTGCGCTACGTACAGATGCCGGGCGAGCTGGGCGACCCGCACGCGATCATCCTGCCCGGCACCAAGAGTACCGTCGCCGACATGGGCTGGCTGCGCGCCACGGGGTTGGCCGAGGCGGTCCGCGAGCGGGCCGCCCGGGGCGCCGCGGTCGCCGGCATCTGCGGCGGCTACCAACTGCTCGGACGAGTGATCCGCGACCCGTGCGGTGTCGAATCGCGGGTGGTGGAGTCGGCCGGCCTGGGACTGTTGCCGGTCGAAACGACATTCGCGGAGAACAAGGCGACCTTCCGGGTAAAGGCACAAGTGCTGGGGGGGCCGGGTTGGTTGAGCGCCGCGGCCGGCCAGGAGGTGGACGGCTATGAAATTCACGTGGGACGGACTGCCGGCGGGCGCCCCTGGCTCGACGTCGCCACGCGCAACGGGCAGCGGGCCGGCCTGCCCGACGGGGCTGTGAGCGACGACGGCCGGGTGTGGGGATGCTACCTGCACGGGCTGTTCCACAACACAGGGCTGCGTCGGGCGTGGCTCGACAGCCTATGCGAGGGGGCCGGGGGACATGCGGCGACCGCCCCCGGCGCCTCGCTCCACGACTCCTTAGAGCGGTTGGCCGACGTGGTCGAGGCGGCGCTGGACATGACACGATTGGAAACGATGATTCAAGAGTCCGTTTAGCGGCCGCTCGCAGAGCGGCGCTTTCGTCCGCGCCGCTCTGCGAGCGGCCGCTAAACGGAGGGAGCGTATCCATGACCCAGGACAACGACGAACTGCACCGCCAGCGTATGGCGCGACAGAAGGAAGCCTTCGAGGAGCGCAAGGCGAAGGCCACGCGCGAGAAGGGGCTGATCATCGTCCACACCGGAGCGGGCAAGGGCAAGACGACCGCCGCCCTCGGCCTCGCCTTCCGGGCGCTGGGCCAGGGGCTAAAGGTCGGCGTCGTGCAGTTCATCAAAGGCGCCATCCCGACCGGCGAGGCGGCCCTGGCGGCGCGGCTGCCCGGCCTGGAAATGCACACGATGGGCGACGGCTTCACCTGGAACACGCAGGACCGCGACCAGGACACGGCCTCGGCGCGCAAGGCATGGGACAGGGGCGTCGCGCTCTTGCGCGACCCGTCCTTCGACATGGTCATTCTCGACGAGTTGAACGTGGTCATCAAGCACGGCTACCTGCCCCTGGACGAGGTCCTCGACGAGCTGCGGCGCAAGCGCGAGATGCTGCACGTCGTCGTCACCGGCCGCAACGCCCGCGACGAATTGATCGACCTGGCCGACCTGGTGACGGAGATGAAGCTCGTCAAGCACCCGTACCGATCCGGCATCAAAGCGCAGAAGGGCGTCGAGTTTTGAGTTTAGCCGCCGCCCTCGGGGCGGCGCTCTTCCCCGCCGCCCGCTCGTAGTGACCCGATTTATCGGGTCCGTTTGAGCTGGACCCGATAAATCGGGTCACTACGAGCGGGCGGCGGCTAAACACCACAAAAGGCGTATCCATGAAACCAGCGGTGTTGTTCGTCGGGCACGGCAGTCGCGACGCGGAAGGCACGCAGGAATTCCTCCAGATCGTGGAGCTGTTCCGCGCCCGCGACCCGGAACGGGTCATCGAGTGCGGCTTCCTCGAGTTCGCCCGGCCGGTCATCGACGAGGGCGTCAGCCGCTGCGTCGAGCGCGGGGCCAGGACCGTCGCGGTGCTGCCCGGCATGCTCATGGCGGCCGGCCACGCCAAAAACGACATCCCCAGCGAGATCCACGAGGCACGGCGGCGCTACCCCGACGTGAGCTTCCACTACGGCCGGCACCTGCACCTGCACCCGAACATCGTCCAGCTCTGCCGGCTGCGCATCGAGGAAACCGAGCGCGCCGCGGCGCCGGCCGAGCGCAAGGACACGCTGCTCCTCGTCGTCGGCCGCGGCAGCAGCGACCCCGACGCCAACGCCGACGTCGCCAAGCTGGCTCGTCTCCTTTGGGAAGGGATGGGCTTTGGCTGGGGCAGTGCCTGCTACATTGGGGTGACCACGCCGCTGTTGCCGGAGGCACTGGAGCGCTGCCAGCGCATGGGCTTCCGCCGCGTCGTGGTCTTCCCCTTCTTCCTGTTCACCGGCGTACTGGAGAAGCGCATCCGCCGGCAGACCGAGGAATTCGGCCGGCAGCACCCCGGCAGCGAGTTCCTGTGTGCCGGCTACCTCAACGTCCACCCGCTGCTCTTCGACGCCTTCGCGGAGAGGGCCGAGGAGGCGGTCCACGGCAGCCCCAACATGAACTGCGAATTGTGCAAATACCGGGTGCGACTGCCCGGCTTCGAGGAGGCGGTCGGCCAACCGCAGGTCGGACACCACCACCATGTCCGCGGCATCGGCCAGGACGAGGAGGGAGACCATCATCACGGGCACGGGCACGGGCACGGGCATCATCATTGAGCGGGCGGAGGGACCATGATGCGGCGCGGCACAGTCTATCTCACGGGGGCCGGTCCCGGCGCGGCCGACCTGCTCACCGTGCGTGCCGCCCGCGTCCTGGCCCGCGCGGAGGCCGTCTTCCACGACGCCCTCGTCACCGACGACGTGCTGCGCCTCTGCCCGGCCGGTTGTGAGATCGTGCCGGTCGGGAAACGCTGTGGCCTGCCTGCCGAGGGCCGACAGGAAATGATCCACTGCCTGCTGGACGAGGCATCACGGCGGTACGCCGTCGTCGTCCGCCTCAAGGGCGGCGACCCCGGCGTGTTCGGCCGCGGCGGCGAGGAGTTGGCGTTCCTGGTCGAGCGCGGCATTCCCTGGGAGGTCGTCCCCGGGGTCAGCGCCGGCGTCGGCGGGCTCTCGTCGCTGGGGCTGCCGCTGACGCACCGCGACCTGGCCTCCTCGGTCGCGCTGTTCACGGGCAGCCAGGCGATCCGCGGCGATTTCCGCGGGCTGGTCCGGCCCTTCGCCGTGGACGGCTCGCAGACGCTTGTCTTCTACATGGGGGCGCGGCACGTCGCGGCCATCGCCGACGACCTGCTGCGGCAGGGGATGGACCCCGCGACCTACGCCCTGTGCGCCTCGCGCATCGCCTGCCCGTCGCAGCGGCTCCTGGCGGCGCCGCTGGCGGAGATCGGCAGGGAATCGTCGGCCGCGGCGGAGGACACGCCGGCCCTGCTGGTGGTCGGCAACGTCGTGAGGTTCTGGAAGGAATTGGGAGAGCACGCTGGGGGGCGCGAGGAGCCATGAGCGACGGCAGCATGGGCCGGTTCTACGGGGTGGGCGTCGGGCCGGGCGACCCGGAACTGATGACGCGCAAGGCCGAGCGCGTGCTGCGCGCGGTCGATTGGATCTTCCACCCGGCCGGGACGAGCGGCGGGACCGGCTTGGCCCGCCGCATCGTCGAGCCGCTCGGCCTGGCGCCCGCCAAGTTTCGGCCGGTGTCGCTGTGCATGTCTCGCGACCGAGGGGCGGACCGGCA
Source organism: Gemmataceae bacterium (assembly GCA_035266225.1). GTDB lineage: Bacteria > Planctomycetota > Planctomycetia > Gemmatales > Gemmataceae > DATFNV01. Next base: position 420 of record DATFNV010000336.1, on the reverse strand, counting down.
GGCGTACCGGCGTGCGGCCGAAGAGATTGCGGCGGAGCTGCGCCAGGGCAGGTCGGCGGCCTGGATCACCGAAGGCGACCCGCTGTTTTACAGCACGTTCTTGCACCTCTACGAAGAGTTGCGTCGCTTTCCGGAGGTCCGGATCGAGATCATCCCGGGTGTCACGTCGGCCAGCGCTGCGGCGGCGCGGGCGGAAGTGCCGATCGCCCGGCTGGACGAAAAGGTCGCCGTCGTGCCGGCGGCCTACGGCGTCGAGCGCCTGCAGGCGCTCCTGGAGGAGTTCGCGACCGTCTTTCTGCTCAAGGTGAATGGGGTGTTCGGACGCCTGCTCGACGAACTCGCCGCGCTACCGCGGCCGGCGCGGGCCGTCTACTTGGAAGAGGTAGGCACACCGGCCGAGCGTGTAATCGAGAACCTGGA
>DATFNV010000335.1:0-5567 GCA_035266225.1 Gemmataceae bacterium | reverse complement strand
GCAAGAGTTGCGGGTTACCAATGCGAAGAGAAGGGAGGTGTTGTTCGACCCCTGCCGGCTTGCCCGGCAGGTGAAGCAGGTCGCCGGCTAGATGGGGGCGAGCGCGGACGCTAGCCCTCTTCCCCTCCTAGCCGCCGACCTCCTTCACCTGCCGGGCAAGCCGGCAGGGGTCGAACAACACCTCCCTTCTCTTCGCATTGGTAACCCGCAACTCTTGCAACAGGAGTAATTGATGAGACGTTTAGTGCGCGTTGCCCTCGGCCTCGGCGCCCTGGCGCTGGGCTGGTGGCTGTGTTCGCCCGTCCTGAGCCAGCAGGGCCCTGCTGGCCCAGGGCTCGCCGGCATTCCCCCCGGTGGTGCCCCGGCCGCCCCGGTGAAGAAGTTCGAGGACTTCGACAAGGTCGTCGCTGGGGCCAAGGAGTACGACGGCCTCTTCAAGCTGTATCAAAAGGACGATAACCTCTACGCCGAGATCCGCCAGGACCAACTCGGCAAGAGCTTTCTGTGCCCCATTGCCATCGCCAAGGGGGCCGGCATGGGGGGCGAGACGCGCAACTTCGGCGAGCAGTGGGTTCTCATCTTCAAGCGCGTCGGCGACAAGGTCCACGTGGTGCGGCGCAACGTGCGCTTCAAGGCCAAGCCCGGCTCGCCGGCGGCCCATGCGGTCGAAACGACCTACACCGACTCGGTGCTGCTCGCCCTGAGGATCCACGCCCAGAACCTGCCGCACAACAGCATCCTCATCAACCTCAACGACATCTTCATGACGAACTTCGCCGACCTGCCCTTCGGCATGCTCGACACCAACCGCAGCACCTGGGCCAAGGTCAAGGCGTTCCCGAAGAACGTCGAGGTCGAGGTGGCCGCCACCTTCACCGGCCACCGCTTCAGCGACGATAGCGTCATCGACCCGCGCGGCTACACCGTGGTCATCCACTATGGCCTGGTCGATCTTCCGGCCAACGACGGCTACCAACCGCGTCTGGCCGACCCGCGCGTCGGCTACTTCGTGACCGCGATGAAGGACTTCAGCAGCGCCACGCCGGACACCTCGTTCGTGCGCTACGTCAACCGCTGGCGCCTGGAGCGCGCCGACGGCTCGACCTGGAAGGAGGGCGGCAAACTCGTCCCGCCCAAGAAGAAGATCGTCTTCTGGATCGAGAAGTCGGTGCCCGACGAGTACCGCTCCTACGTCCGCGAGGGCATCCTGGAGTGGAACAAGGCCTACGAGCGGGTCGGCTTCCGCGACGCCATCGAGGTGCGGCAGCAGGAGGACGACGCCACCGGCGATTTCGACCCCGAAGACATCCGCTACAGCACCTTGCGCTGGATCACGACCGACGTGCCGTTCGCCATAGGGCCGTCGCGGGCCAACCCGCTGACCGGCGAGGTCCTCGACGCCGACATCCTCTTCGACGCCTCGTGGCTGCAGTACTGGAAGCGGGAGGCGACGATCCTTTCGGCCGGCGCTGCGCCGGGCACGGCGGCAGAGCCGGCCAGCCCAATCCAGGCGCTGCAGGAGGGCGACGCCGTGCTGGGGCACCCGCTTCTGCTCCGCGGCAGCGACCTGAGTTGGGACGACCGCGACAAGCCGGCCGCCGAGGGCAGCGCTGAGGAGAAGGCGGCCCTGCTGCGCGCCCGCGCCCGCGCCATCCGCGAGGGCGTCTGCCAGTGTACCTTCCACAAGCGCTATGAAATGGGCCTGGCGGCGATGGCCGCGGCCGCGATGGCCAAACCCGGCGACAAGGTGCCCGAGGACCTGATCGGCCAGGCGGTCAAGGAAGTCGTGATGCACGAGGTCGGTCACACCCTCGGCCTGCGCCACAACTTCAAGGGCAGCACCTTCCTCAAGAACGACCAGCTGCACGACACCGCCCTGACGCGCAAGAACGGCCTGGTCGGCTCGGTCATGGACTACACCCCGGTCAACCTGGCGCCCAAGGGCGTCAAGCAGGGCGACTACTTCACGACGACGATCGGCCCTTACGACTACTGGGCGATCGAGTACGGCTACAAGCCGCTCGGCGGCGGTACCGAGGGCGAGGTCGAAGAGCTGAAGAAGATCGCCTCGCGCGGCGCCGAGGCAGGCCACGACTACGGCAGCGACGAGGACCGCATGGACGCGGTCGATCCGCTCATCAACGCCTACGACCTGGGCGCCGACCCGATGCAATTCGGCAAGGAGCGCATGCTGCTGGCCCAGGAGCTGCTCCGCGACCTGCCGGAGCGCGTCGTCGAGAACGGCGAGGGCTACCAGCGCACGCGCCTGGCGTTCTCGATGCTGATGGCGCAGTACGGCAACTCGGCCTACCTGGTGGCGCGCTTCGTCGGCGGCGAATTGGTCCACCGCGACCACAGGGGCGACCCCAACGGCCGCGACCCGTTCGAGCCGATCACCGCCGCCAAGCAGCGCGAGGCCCTGAAGTTCCTCCAGGACAACGTGCTGACCGACAAGCCGTTCCACTTCTCGCCGCAGCTGCTGCGGCGCCTGGCCGCCGACCGCTGGATGCACTGGGGCAACGAGACGAACTTCTTCGCCGGCGTCGATTACCCGGTCTACCAGCGCATCCTGGCCATCCAGCGCGTGGCCCTGCGCAAGCTGCTCACCCCCGTCACGCTGACGCGCCTCCAGGACAACGCGCTGAAGTACGACAAGGAGGACAACCCGGTGACGGTGGCCGAGGTGTTCCGGGGGCTGACCGACTCGATCTGGGTGGACCTGGGCGCCGCGGCGACGAAGGGCAACGCCTCGTCGCTGATCATCCGCCGCAACCTGCAGCGCGAGCACCTCAAGGAGATGACGCAACTGGTGCTTGGCCCGCAGGGCACGACGCCGCCGGACGCGAAGAGCCTGGCCCGAATGCACCTGCGCGACGTGCAGAGGAAAATCGAGGCGACGCTCAAGGAAAAGGGCCCGAACCTCGACGACACCAGCCGGGCGCACCTCGACGAATGCCAGGAGCGCATCGCCAAGGTGCTCGGCGCCTCGATGCAGCACAGCGAGCCGTAACCCCCGCCGGCCCGCGGTTACAACACTGTCTTAGCCGCTTGCGGCTTCGCAATCGTTCCTGCGAAGCCGCAAGCGGCAAGAGGGTTTCTGATACGGTTTCTTACCCGGTCGCCCCTTCGTCCTCGACGGTGCGGCTGATGGTGATGCCCAGCTCGCGGACCTTGTTGCGCAGGCTGCCGCGCGTGATGCCCAGGACTTTCGCCGCCTGGAGTTGGTTGCCGCCGGTGTGCTGCAGCACCTTCGTGACCAGCAGGCGCTCCAGCCGCCGCAGCGCCACGGCGTACAGGTCTTCGCCGCCGGCGGCCAGCTGCTGGTCGATGAACTGCGCCATCGACAGGCCGTCCTCGGACGCCGCGGCATGAGCCGAGCCGTTGCGCCGGGTCAGCGCCGCGGGCAGGAACTCCGGCATCAGCACCGAGCCGCCCGCGTGCAACAGCGCCTGTTTCAGCGCACTTTGCAGCTCGCGCACGTTGCCCGGCCAGGGATAGCCGCGCAGCACCTCCAGCGCCTCGGGCGCCACCGTCTGCACCTCCTTGCCCAGTTCCCGGTTGAAGCGGCGCAGGTAGTGCTGCACCAACAGCAGCAGGTCGTCGCCGCGCTCGCGCAGCGGCGGCAGGCAAATGGTGAAGACGCTCAGGCGGTAGTACAGGTCCTGGCGGAACTTTCCCTGGGCGACCAGCCCGTCGAGGTCCTGGTTGGTGGCCGCCAGAACGCGGATGTCGGTCGTCACCGTCTCGTTGCCGCCGAGACGCTCGAACTTCTGCTCCTGCAACAGGCGCAGCATCTTCGCCTGGGTCAGCGGGGCCATGTCGCCGACCTCGTCGAGGAAGAGGGTGCCGCCGTTGCACTGCTCGAACTTGCCGATGCGGCGGCGGTCGGCGCCGGTGAAGGCGCCCTTCTCGTGGCCGAACAACTCGCTCTCCAGCAGGTTGTCGGGGATGGCGGCGCAATTGATCGCCAGGAACGGCCCCGCCGAGCGGCGGCTGTGCTGGTAGATGGCGCGGGCCACCAACTCCTTGCCGGTGCCGGTCTCGCCCTGGATCAGGGCGGTCACGTCCTGCGGGGCGACGCGGCCGATCGCCTTGTAGACCTCCAGCAGCGCCGGACAGCGGCCGATGATGGCGTCCGCGCGCTCGTCCACCTCGCCCCCCTCGGCGACGACGGCGGGGACGTGGGCCAACCGCGACAGCGCCACGGCCCGGTCGATGACCTGGCGCAATTGCGACAATTCGACCGGCTTGAAGAGGTAGTCGTAGGCACCGAGCTTCATCGCCTCGATGGCGGTGTCGGTCGTGCTCTTGCCGGTGATGAAGATGACCGGGGTGCGGGCGTCGAGGGCGTGGAGCTTTCGGAACACGTCCAGGCCGGTGGCGCCGGGGAGCTGCATGTCCAGGACGATGACGTCGGGACGGCGGGCCTCGGCCAGGGCCAAGCCCTCGGCCGGCGTCTCGGCCGTGAGCACCTCCAGGCCGGAGCCGCGGTAGGCCCGGCGGAACGCCAACAGGATGGCGGGCTCGTCGTCCACGACTAACAGGGTAGGCATGGCAGGCAACTCCTCTCGCGATTTATCGTTTCGCGCTCGCGTCTTGTGACACGAGCGCGAAACGATAAATCGCCGACGCTAAGCCGCAAGCGGCTCCAGGGCCGGCAACGTAAAGCGCACCACCGTCCCGCCGTCCGGGGCGTCGGCGGCGTCGATGGTGCCGCCGTGGGCTTCCACCAGGCGCTTGCAGATGCTCAGCCCCAACCCGACGCCGTCGGCCTTGCCGGTGACGAACGGCTGAAACAGCCGCCCGCGCACCCCCGGAGCGATGCCTGGCCCATTGTCGCGCACGCTCACCGCCACCGGCCCGCCGTCCCCCGGCAGTTCGACCGCCACCGTCACCGTGCCGCCGGGGGGCACCGCGTCGAAGGCGTTGAGCAGCAGGTTGACCAGCACCTGCTGCACCTGCTCCGGGTCGATGTCGAGCAGGACCGGCTCGACCGGCAGCGCCTGGGTCAGCGCCACCTGCTGCCGGCGGGCGCGCCCCTCGGTCAGCGTCAGGGCCCGGCGGACCACGGCGTTGAGGTCCGTACGCCGACGCTCCGAGCGCGGCGGACGGGCGAAGTCGAGGAACGTGCGAATGTACTCCTCCATCCGCCGCACCTCCTGCTCGACCACGGTCAGGTCCTCCAGGGGGAGTCCCGACGAATCGTCTTCCAGGCCGGTTTGCACCAGCATCTTGATCGACGTCAGCGGGTTGCGCAGCTCGTGTGCCACGCCGGCGGCCAGTTGACCCACGGCGGCGAGCTGCTCGGTGCGCAGCACCTCGTGCTCGCGCTGTTGGAGCTGATCGACGGTGCGGCTGATCTCCTCCAGGACGTGCCCCATCTGCCGGTCGAGGTCGGCCAGGTCGCCTTCCTTCTGCACGGTCACGGAACCGAGGTCGCGGTTGAGCCGGCCGGCGGCGTCGCGGAAATCGCGGCCGAGCGGGGTTTCCGGCACGAGACCGAGCCCCACTTCGTTGGCGACCAGGACGATGGGGCCCGCCGCGTCGCGCAATGCCATGCGTAGGGT
>DATFNV010000334.1:0-32345 GCA_035266225.1 Gemmataceae bacterium | reverse complement strand
CAAGACCCGCCGCAAGCAGCCCCTCGTCGGCGGCGAGGAGATTGACCATCGGCTCGCGCAGCTCGAAGACCCGAACAGCGACCTCGCCCGCCAGTGGGACGAGGACCACGACAAGCACGTTTTCCGCAAGCTGCTGGCCGTCATCAGGCCGGACTTTGCCGCCGCCACCTGGGAAGCGTTTACCCGCTTCGCGCTGGAAGACCGGCCCGCGGCCCAGGTCGCTCGGGAACTGGGCCTGAGCGAGAATGGCGTCGTGCAGGCCAAGTTCCGTGTCCTGAAGCGATTACGGGAAGAGGGTGCGGGCCTGCTCGATTGAGGTTGCGCTTTCGCGTAATGCCGGCCCGCGGCCTGGCCTTTCTCAGGTAGTGGGCGGCGACGACCGCCGGTGATCGACACCCTGATCCGAAGGAGCCATCGAATGTCAGCCCCGTCGCGCGCCCATCCCTCGGACACCATCCTGAGCCGGTTAGGCTCCGGCAAGCTCGACGATGCCGGGGCCGCGGCGGTCTTTGCCCACCTCGATATCTGCCCGGATTGCTGCGCCCGGGCGGCCAGCCTGTCCGGCGACGACTTCCTGCACCGCCTCCGCGCCGCCCATGCCGCAGGACGCGGCGCTCCCGAGACCGTCCCTGGCGCCACGGAGGATCCCTATTCGACCCGCGGGCCGGCAGAGGGCTCGCCGCCGGTCCCGAACTTGCCCACGGAGGGCGCGGCGATGGTCCCGGACTTGCCGCCAGAGCTTCGCGATCACACGGACTTCGAGGTGCTCCGCAAACTCGGCGGCTGCGGCGCGCTTCCTGCGCGAGATCCGCGCGGTCGTGCAACTGCTGCACCCGAACATCGTCACGGCCTACGGGGCGCTACAGATCGGCGGCCTGCTCGTACTCAAGATGGAGTACGTCCCAGGTGAGGATCTCGACGCGGTCGTGAAGTCCCGCGGTCCACTGGCGGTGGTGAACGCATGCTACTACGCCCAGCAGACGGCGGTCGGCCTGCAATACGCCTCCGGCAAGGAGATGGTCCACCGCGACATCAAGCCCGGCAACCTCATGCTGGCCCGCGAGGGCAAGAAACACGTCGTCAAGATCCTCGATTTCGGCCTGGTGAAGGCGATGGCCGTGGAGCGAGCGGAGGGTGACCGACTGACCGGGACCGGCCTGGGGATGGGCACACCGGCCTACATGGCGCCGGAGCAGGCGAAGGACGCGGCGCGGGCGGACATCCGCTCCGACATTTACAGCCTTGGCTGTACGCTGTACCACCTGCTGGCGGGCCGGCCGCCGTTCTCGGGACTGAGCCAGTACGATCTCTGGGAGGCGCACCGCTTGATGACGGCGACTCCGTTGAATGAGGTACGGCAGGATGTGCCGGTGCCGCTCGCGGAGTTGGTGGCAAGGATGATGGCGAAGGACCCGGCGCGACGCTATCAGAAGCCGGTCGAGGTGGCGCAGGCGCTGGCGCCGTTCGTCAAGAAGGTGCTGCAGTCGCTGGCGGCGGTACCGCCGCCAGTGGGGGATGCAAAGCCGAAGCCGCCGCAGGACGGTAATACGAAGGTTAGGAAGATCTGCGCGCAGGAAACCGTGCTGCCCCCGACCGCAGAACCGGTGCCGATCCCAGCGACGCTGATCGAGGGACAGGACACCAACGACAGGGCGAAGAAGGACCGCGTGGCCGACCGGGGTGACCACACGGCGAAGCCCCCGCCGCGGAAAAAGGTCGAGGAGGTCCGCCGTACAGGGCCGGCCCCCGTGCCTGCGGAATCGGAGGAGCGCCGGGTCCAGTCGCCGGACTCGGCGGCCCGAATGGTACGCTCCCCTTCGTTCCTTTTTGTTCTTGCCTGTGGCGGGGTCGTGGGCGCTGCCGTGGTGGTCCTGCTGATTTTTCTGGGCTGGGTCGTGGCGAAGCTCGCGGGGCATTGACGCCCCGCTCTGCCGCGCCGGGTATCGGGACAGGGGTTCCCAAGGTGACCGCTACAACTTCACGGGCGGAAAAAGGGGGCGGAAAAAGGGCGCGGAAAAAGGGGACGCGGACCTTTTTCTGGACGGACCTTTTTCTGGACAAAATGCCCGCGCAGCTTTTTTTGTCCTGGGCAAGCCAGTTGATGCGAGGCGGGACCGTCGGCACGCGGCTGACTCTTTCGTGTGAGTACATCCGCTCCGAGAAGCAAACGAAAACGAGTCGCAATTTCCCAAGATGTCGCCCCGGCCGCCGAGGGGCTGCCATGCCGTCGGCCTCTTTGCTGCAATGGCGGAATGACCGGATGCCGCGCCTGCACCATGTCGATCTCCAGTGCGCGGCCTCGCTGGCGGCACTGGCGCCGAATCCCCAGTTGATCGATGAGAACCTGCGCGGCTACGTCCTTCTGCTCAGTGCGCACTTCCAGGGTTTCTGCCGCGATCTCAGCACGGAGGCAGCGCAGGTCATCGCCTCGAAGGTACGGCGAAGCTTGCAGCCACTGATCCAGAGCCATTTCACCGCCCACCGGGCCATCGACCGCGGCAACCCGACGGTCGAGAATCTGCGGAAGGATTTCGAGCGATTCGGCTTCACGCTGAACCTGGCGGCCGACCCGGCGAATGTGCCGCGTCTGCAACACCTCGCCGCCATGAATACCTGGCGCAACGTGGCTGCCCACTACGGACCAATTCCACCCGGCGCCCCGCTCAGTCTCCTTTCGCTGCAAGCCTGGCGGAATTCTTGCGACGGCCTGGCGACTTCACTGGACGCGCTCCTGTACAATGAACTGCGGAAACTACTCAGGCGAGCGCCGTGGTGATGCCCGGCGACGGAGGATGGGACGATGGCCGCGAAGAAAGCTGCCCAGGCCTTCAAGCTGGGCGACCGGGTAACGGTCGAATACTTCCCCCACTGGCGCGGGAAGATCGTGGAACTACGCGGACCACTGGCGCCCGGCGGTATGCAGGTCTACGGGGTCCGCATCCGACAGAAGCCGAAATCGTTTTACGTCGAGCTGCGCGAAGATCAACTCATCCTCATCCCGGAGGGAGAGCGATCTTCTTCCAGGAAGAAGAGTGATGGCAGTTGAATAATCCGAGATTCGACTTTCCCTTCTTTGTGCCCCACGTTAGCCTCCCCACGGCCCGGCAGCCGGCCATGTCTTGAGGAACGTCTCTCCCGCCGCGACCGCAGAATCCTGGCAACCGCTGAACTCGAAACGCTCTTCGGAGCAACACCATGAAACCGACCGATAAAGTCAAAGTCACCGTCCTGGTCACGCGCTCGGTCCCTTTGGAGCAGCTCAAGAAATACGCCAGCCCAAAGCCCCTGCGGCGTCCGGCGCCCCGCCCCAAGCGATGATGCCGGCGCAACGACATCGGCTCTCGCATGTTGGTGTCGCGTTAGCTTCTTGCCGAATCGTCCTCCGCCGCTGTGAGCCCGGCGGGTGGAGTTTCCCGAGGAGCGGATTGTTCCCGCGCCGTGGCCTGGAGAATCCGCGAACGCCTGGGCCTTCCGAGCGGCGGCACGGATGTCTTCCAGAAAATCCCCATAAGTGCGTGGCGCAGTCATACCGGCACCACCTCCCGCAAGACGCGTTCCCCGATGCGCGGCTTGAGCGCCTCGCGCGGCACCAGGTCCACCTTGACACCCAGTTGGTCGCTCAGGTAGTTCTCCAGCGCGATGAGGCGCAGGAGGCTTGGAACCTCGTCGAAGGTGACCAGCACATCAAGATCGCTGTCGGGACGCTGGGTGCCGTGAAGGTAAGAGCCGAACAGCCCCAGGGACGCGACGTGATACCGCGCGGCCAGGAAGGGGAGCATTTCGCGCAGCAAGCGCTGATAACGGCAAACCGCCTCGTTCATGGGCCGCTTCGTTCCACTTGATATCGCCCCGGCGCGAAAGAAGATCACAAGCCTGAAGCGCCAGCGAGAGGGACGAGGCCCCTCCCGCTGGCGCTTCGGGCTTGTATGCGGCTTCTACGTGCCAGGGTAATAGTTCGATCCGGGTAGAGCTGAAGGGCGTCACCACCTGCGGCTTCGCAAGGGATCGCGAAGCCGCAAGCGGCTGCCCCATCCTCATCCCAGGTTGACGTACACGGTCTTCACCTCCGTGTACGCCTCCAGCGCGTACTCTCCAAGCTCGCGCCCCTGGCCGCTCATCTTGTAGCCGCCGAACGGCGCCGCCGCGTCGAACACGTCGTAGCAGTTTACCCACACCGTGCCGGCGCGCAGGCCGTTGGCCAGCCGGTGCGCCTTGCCGATGTCACGCGTCCACACCGCTGCCGCCAGGCCGAACTGCGTCTGATTGCCGCGGCGGACCACCTCATCGACGTCCTTGAACTTCAGGATGTTCATCACCGGCCCGAAAATCTCGTCGCGGGCGATCCGCATCGTGTCGGTCACGCCGTCGAAGACGGTCGGCTCGATGAAGTAGCCCTTGCTGCCAACGCGGTTGCCGCCGCACAGCAGTTTGGCCCCCTCCTTCTTGCCGCTCTCGATGAAGCCCATGACGCGGTCGAACTGCTCCTGCGACACCTGCGGCCCCTGCTCCGTCTCCGGATCGAACGGGTCGCCGACCTTGCGCGACCGGGTCTTCTTGAGCATCTTCTCGACGAACTGGTCGTGGACCCTCTCCTCGACGAACAGGCGGCTGCCGGCGCAACAGCACTGCCCCTGGTTGAAGAACAGGCCGAAGTAGGCCCCCTCGACCGCGGCGTCCAGGTCGGCGTCGGCGAAGACGACGTTGGGCGACTTGCCGCCCAGCTCCAGGGTGACGCGTTTCAGGTTGCTCTTGGCGGCCGCCTCCATGATGAGCTGGCCGGTGGTGTACTCGCCGGTGAAGGCGACCTTATCGACGTCCATGTGGCTGGTCAGGGCGGCGCCGGCGGTGGGGCCGTAGCCGGGAATGACGTTGATGACGCCGTCGGGGAAGCCGGCCTCCTGGGCCAGGGCGGCGACGCGGAGGGCCGTCAGCGGCGTCTGCTCCGCCGGCTTGAGGACCACCGTGCAGCCGGTCGCCAGCGCCGGCGCCCACTTCCACGCCTGCATCAGCAGCGGGAAGTTCCACGGGATGATCTGGCCGACGACGCCGACCGGCTCGTGCCGGGTGTAGCAGAAGTATGGCCCCTCGACGGGGATGGTCTTGCCGTGGACCTTGTCGGCCCAGCCGGCGTAGTAGCGGTAGCACTTGACCGTCAGCGGCAGGTCGGCGGCGATCGAGTCGCGGTACGGCTTGCCGTTGTCGAGCGATTCCAGTGCGGCCAACTCCTCCTTGTTCTGCTCGATCAGGTCGGCCAGGCGGTTGAGCAGCCGGCCGCGCTCCGAGGCGTTCATCTTGCGCCACGGGCCGTCCTCGAAGGCCTTGCGCGCCGCCTTGACGGCGAGATCGACGTCGGCCTTGTCGCCCTCGGCGACCTGGCAAATCGTTTCGCCGGTGGCCGGGTTGACGGTCGGGAAAGTCTTGCCGGAGACGCTGTCGAGCCACTTGCCGCCGATGAGCAGCGGCTGGTCCTTGACCTGCGGCGGCTTCACGGCGCTGCTGCGGGCCTTCGGGGCGGTTGCGGTAGCCATGCGGACATCCTCCCACAGGGAACCGGGCGATCAGGGGAAAGCGGTCGAGCGGGATTGTCGCACCGGCGCGACGCCCCTGTCAAGGAGGCGGGCGCGTTTTCCGGCCGCGGCGCCGGCAGATCCGGCACGACCCGACTCCGGAGCGGTCCCGAAATCGCGCCGCCCCGGCGAATGCCTGAAGTGGTACGACTTCGTGGGCCATACTCTCTTCGGCGAGCCGGCGCTTCGCCCGAGCCCCATCGCCGGCACTTCCCTTCGGTGATGACGATGTTCCCGCTGACCGCCTGCGTCCGCTTGAACCAGTGGCAGCGCGTGGCCCTGGTCGTGTGGGTCGCGCTGCTCCTTGGGGTCGGCACGCGCGTCGTGCTGCGCCCGGGACGGCAGACGGTGGGCGGCATCTTCGCCAAGGCGGGGCGCGACTGGCTGGCCGGCACCGACGTGTACGGCCTCGACCGGCCGGCCAGCGGGGTCCAGGCACCGCAATCCTTCGGGGATCTGTTCCATCCCACATTTCGGCCGCCGGTGGGTTGGGGCCTGGTGTCTTACCGCTACAGCCCGTTGGTGGCCGGCCTGTTCGTGCCGCTGGGGCTGATGCCGGAGCGCCTCGGCGAACTGCTGCTGCGGCTGGCGAACGCCGCCGCCCTGGTCGCGGGCGCCCTCTGGTGGCTCCGCCGGGCCGCCCCGTACCCCCTGAGCCGAGCCGAGCAGGGATTCTTCCTGCTGGCGCTCGTCCCGTTCTCGATGGGCAGCATCAACAACGGTCAGACCAACCCGCTGCTGCTGGGCCTGCTGCTGGCGGCGATGACGGCCTGCGCGGAGCGGCGCTTCACCCTGGCCAGCCTGTTCGTCGGCCTGGCCTTCTGGCTCAAGATGTATCCGCTCGCCTTCGGCCTGCTGTTGGCCGTGGCCTACCCGCGCCAGCTCGGCTGGCGGCTGCCGCTGGCGGTGCTGCTGCTGGGCGCCGCCGCTTTCCTCCTCCAGAGACCCGCTTATGTCGCGAATGAGTACCTTACCTTCGTCCGGGTCCTGACCCTCGACGACCGCTCGGACTGGCCGCCCCGGCTCGCCTACCGGGACCTGCTGCTGCTCTGCCGGGTGTGGGGATTGCCCCTGAGCGCCGAAGCCTATACGGCGGTGCGGCTGGCGACCGCCGCCCTGGTCGCGGCGCTTGTCCTGGCCGGGCGCCGCTGGCCGGTACGCCGCCGGCTGTGCAGCCTACTGAACCTGGGGCTTTGCTGGGTGCTGCTGTTTGGTCCGGCGACCGAAGGGGCGACCTACCAGCTGCTCGGCCCGGCCCTGGCCTGGGCGATGATCGACGCCTGGCGGCGGGGCCGGCCGTTGGCCCGCGCCGTCGCGCTGGCCAGCGCCGGCGCCTTCGGTGTCGGACTCGCCGCCAACCTGTTTCCCTTCGCGGCCGACGTCCACGCCCTCGGGCCGCACCCCCTCAGCGCCTTGCTCCTGTTCGGCCTGCTCGTCGGCCTCGACCTGCGCGATCTGCTTCGGCCGGCGCCGAGCGAGGTCGTTTCCCCCCTGGCTCCGGCGGCTTGACCTCATACACAGGCCCAGGGATCCTGTCGGCTTGGCGCTCGCGCCGCCCGCTCGTAGTGACCGCATTTATGCGGTCTACTCGACCGGACCGCATAAATGCGGTCACTACGAGCGCGAGGGCGGCGGCGAAGCGACAAACGAGGGAGGTAAGCGATGCTGGTTGGCTACGTCAGTGACGAATCCTACGCGGCGTTGGCCGACGTCGCCCTGGAGTTCCGTGCTTCTGGAACGGCCCCGGTCGTGGTCCGCTCCGCCCCGTCGGGAGCCGTCTGGGCCGACCTGCCGCCCGGCGACTGCGAGGTCTGCCTGGGCAAGCCCGGCTTCGGCTCCAAGCGCGTCCGGGCGACCCTCGGGCGGGATCCGGTCCACTTCCGCCTCCTGTCGGACCGCCTGCTCGGTTACGCCTGGCCGAAGTGGTGCCGCGGTGGCGACTCGGTTCAGTTCCGCGTCCACTCCGTCGAGCCGTACAAGCTTCTCCTCTATCGCTACGGGCTAAAGAAAGAATTCGTCCGCAACGTCGGCTGGTACGACAACCACGGCCCGCGCGCCGTCATGCAAACTCTCCCCGACGGGCATTTCGTCGAAACCGGCGTCGGCTGGAACAACGGCTTCGGCGTCCACCGCCAGGCGATCACGGCCCCGGGGCGGACCGGGCTGTACTATTTCCACACCCGGGGCGAGTCGGGCGCGTTCTTCTCGTTCCCGCTGGTGGTCGCCCCTGCGAAGCCGCAATCGGCGGTGGCCGTCCTGGCCTCGACCAACACCTGGAACGCCTACAACCCGTTCGGCGGCCGCAGCAACTACATCCTGGCCGCCCGCATGATCGACGAGCCGATCGTCAACTCGCTGTCCGACTTGCCGCGCTACAAGCTCAGCGACTACGGCGAGTGGAAGAGCAACGCCGACTTCGCCCCGCTCTCCTTCGACCGTCCCGAGCCGCACAACCACGTCCCCGAGGGCGTCGAATGCACCGACCCCATCGAGGGACGGCAGGCGTGCCATCTGGCGCCGGCCGAGTGGCGCCTGCTCGCGTGGCTCGAGGAGCAGGGCCACACCTATGACGTCTACGCCGATTACCAACTCCACGACGGCACGCTCGACCTCGATGCCTATCGCGTGCTGATCCTGAGCGTCCACCCGGAATACTGGTCGGAGGAGATGTACCGGGCGGTCAAGCGCTGGGTGTTTGAGCGCGGCGGGCGGCTGATGTACCTGGGCGGCAACGGCCTCAACTGTGCGGTGGAGTACCTCGACGGCGGCACGGCCATGCGCTGCCTGAACCAGTGGCCGGCGGGGTACGAGAGCCGCTTTCACGCCCGGGTCGAGTCCGAGGCCAACCTGCTCGGCGTCGTCTTCTCCGACGCGGGGGCGATGACCTCGGCGCCGTACCAGGTGATCGCGCCGGAGCACTGGGTCTTCGCGGGGACGGGGCTGAGGAAGGGCGACCTGTTCGGCACCAAAACGCTGCACGAGCGTTACGGCGACGGCGGGTCGGGACACGAAACGGACAAGATCAGTCCGTCGTCTCCGAAGAACGTGACGCTGCTGGCGAAGGGACTTAACCCCGACGACGGTGGGGCGCACCTGGTCTACTTCGAGACGCCGGGCGGTGGGGCGGTGTTTTCCGCGGGCTCGATCACCTACCCGTCGGGGCTGCTGTGCGACCCGCCGACGGCGCGGATCACCGCCAACGTCATTCGCCGCTTTCTCGGAGGAGGCGGCGCCGACAAGGCTTGAGCGAACCCCGACTGGGGTGCAACCAGCATCGGGCCTCAGGTCGCCGCGATGCTCCCCCTCGGCCCCGCTCCATCAAGGCGTCCGCGTCAGCCGGGGGCCTTTTTCTTCCTTGCCTATGCCGGTTTGATCCCGAGGCTTCGTCTACGACTTCGCACGAGCGGAATAGTACGCTTACCCCTTCTTCTCAACGGGGCCGTTCGCGGCGGCCGCTGCGGCGCCGGCCCTCGCCCAGGCGACCTTCGCGCCGAGGATGGCGCGGCGGAACGACTCGGGATCCTTGACGGCCCGGAGGCGCATCGCAACCTGTCCGTTCGAGACGACCTCCAGCGTGGCGGTGCGATAGAAGGAGTTGAAGGTGCCCTCCTCGATGCGCACGTCGTCGATGTCGGCGAGGGCCACCTCGCGGGCCGGCTTCGGCTTCAGGCCGCGGCGGATCATCAAACGGCGGTTGGTCAGGGTGTAGCGCTTGGCGATGAAAGGCAGGACCTTCTTGAAGTAGCACGGCGCCAGCAGCAGCCAGGCGACGGGCGCCAGGACGAGGGTGCGCATCAGGGTGTGTGCCAGGGCGGCGACGCCCGGGACGTCATTGACGCCCGGCCACGTTTCCCGGATCAACGCCTCGCCCCGCTGCGGCGGCAAGAGGCCGGTCACCGGAAGTTTGCGCCCGTCGAGGATGGCCATGGTCGTCGCTGCCGTGGTGGATGGCTTCATGCGTGCTTGCTTCTCAGGATACAAACCGCCGCCGCTTCATCAAGCCCGATCCCCAACGGCGTCAGGCGAGGACCGGCTTGACCACGCTGCCGGCCACGGTAGCGGCGGCTCGGGTGGGCCGTCGTAGCTCGCCGCATATAATGCGGGAAGATAACCGAAAGATGACCGCGAGTGCCAAGGGAGGCATCGCATGGTCGTCCGAGTCGTCCTTGACACCTGCACGGTGCGCAACCACACCGATATTACTTCGGCATGGAAGATACGCACCCAAGTCCGCACATCAATGTGAACCACGTCAAGGCACGCCGCCATCTGGCGCGGCGCGACCCGGTGTTGAAGCGGCTCATCGCCGCCGTCGGCCCCTGCACTCTGCGCCACGACCCCGACGGCTTCGCGGAGTTGGTGCGCTCGATCATTTCGCAGCAGATTTCGACGCGGGCGGCGGCGTCGATCCACGCCCGCTTGCTGCAGGCCCTTGGCCGGCGCGGGCTGCGGCCGGCGGCCCTGCTGGCGCTTTCCGACGACGAACTGCGCGGGGCGGGGTTGTCGGGGTCGAAGGCCCGCTCCCTGCGCGACCTCGCCGAGAAGGTCCACGGGGGGACCGTGCCGCTGAAGCGATTGCCGGAATTGACCGATGAAGAGGTGATCGCTTCTCTGCTGCCGGTCCGCGGCATCGGCCGCTGGACGGCGCAGATGTTCCTGATCTTCTCGCTGGGCCGGCCCGACGTGCTGCCGGTGGACGACCTGGGTCTGCGCGCGGGTGTTCAGCAGGCGTATGGGATGGCGGAGTTGCCGGATCGGGCGGGACTGACGGAACTGGCCGAGCCGTGGCGGCCCTACCGCAGCGTGGCGACCTGGTACTTCTGGCGGAGCCGCGGCTTCGTGCCGCAATCCGAGTAGGTGGGCACACAAGCCCGAGGCGCCAGCGAGGGACAACGGCACGCCCTCGCTAGGGCCTCGGGCTTGTGTGCGTGGCGATCCTCCTTGTCGGAGTGATAGGTCCGGCCCGGCAGGCCGGACCTACGGCATCTTCTTCATGGGCTGCTCGCAGCACATCGGCGTGAATTTGCCGGGCGGCTGAGGGCTGAACTTGCCGCAGCGGCCACAGCGGAACGCCATCGGCTCCTGTCCGTTATCGGGCCGGTTGAGGGGCGGAGGCTTGACCGCTTCTCGGTCCCACCTCGGGTTGAACACCTCGGTCTTGCCGGCCTTTCCGTTCATGGCTTTGAGGAGGGTCTGCATCGCCCGACACAGGTCGCGAAAGGCCGGCAGGAAATCGCCGCGGCTGATGTGCGTCTCGGCGGCGTCGTACAGCGAATCGAAGGTGTCCCAGTCGGCGTGCCAGCCCTTCTCGCGCCCCAGCGCGTTGAGGGCCTCGGCCGAGTGGGCGAATTGGTCCAGCACCCCCGCATCGAGACGACAGGACTGGCTGCGGTGAATCTTCGGGCGGGGTCGCTCGGCCTCCTCGGCCAGGCGGCGCCTCTCGCGGGCGTGATAGACGAACAGCCCCACCACCCCGCCGGCGATGGTCAGGGCCGCCAGCAGGAACGCCAGCAGGGCCAGGCCGACCAACTGATTCATCGCCAGCGCCACCGCACCGCCGGCGCCCAGGGCGCCGAGGAACAGGGCCAGCAGCGGCCAGGGGAATCGCTCGTGCCAGGGGCGGCGCACGGGTGGGACGGTGGCCATCTGGCCGCCGACGCGGACGACGATCACGGTGATGTTGTCCGGCCCCCCGCGCAGGTTCCCCAGGTCGATGAGGAAACGGCACGCCTCGGCCGGCGGCAGAGCGCTGACGATGGCGCCGATCTCCGCGTCGCCGACCTGACCGCTCAGTCCGTCGCTGCACAGGACGTAGATGTCGCCGTTGCGGATCGGGTGGACCCCCTCGATGTCGATGGGGACGAGCGGCTCGGGGCCCAGGGAACGGAAGATAACGTTGCTCGGGATGCCCTGGACGTCGTCGGGGTCGATCTTTTGCCGGCGGGCGTACTCCCAGACCATGCTGTGGTCGAAGCTGAGCTGTTCGATGACGCCGTCGCGAACGCGGTAGGCCCGGCTGTCGCCGACGTGAGCGACCCAGGCGCCGTCGGGCCGAAGGACGAGGGCGGTGGCGGTGGTGCCCATGCCCTCGAACTCGCGGTTCTGCTGGCCGCGGGCGTGGATGCTGGCGTTGGCCTCGACGAAGGCCTTGCGGAGGGCGGCGGCGGTCCCCTGGCCAGCGTGCTTGTCGTAGGTATGCGGGATGATGCCGACGGCGAGTTCGCTGGCGAGTTCGCCGACCGCGTGCGCACCCATGCCGTCCGCGACGAGGAAGACGTGCCCCCGCGTCAGCCATTGGTGCTGGTCGGTTGCCAGTAAAATCGCGTGGCTGTCCTGGTTGTGACTGCGCCGGACGCCCACGTCGGTCAGGCTGGCGTGTTCGATGTCGTCGAAGCCGGTCACCGCGTCGCTTTGGGTCTGTGCGCCGTGTCTTCGCCGCCCCCCGAAGGGGAGGGCGGGAATTATTTGTGTATGTTACATGGTCGCGCGCGGGTTGCATAGGGGATGTCCCCGCGGGCCTCGGCGAGCGGCTTCGCGGCGGTAACCTGCCCTTGACGGACGCCGTCCCTTCGATTATTACACCCGCCCTTCTCGAAACGTCGGGTCGTGTCGTACTGGCCCCGGGTTGCCGGGCGGGTGGGAACCATGAGGCGACGTGCGTACCTGCTGGGCGTGCTGCTGGCGGCCGGCTTCGCGGGCGGTTGCGTGGAGCGGAAATACACGGTCTATACCGACCCGCCGAACGTCCACGTTCAGGTGAACAACGTGCCGCTGGGGCCATCGCCGGCCGACGGGAGCTGGGTCTACTACGGCAAGTACCATTTCACGCTGATGGCGCCGGGCTACGAGACGCTGCACGTCGAAGAGAACATCGCGGCACCCTGGTACGAATTGTGGCCGCTCGACTTCTTCTTCGAGACCCTCTGGCCGTTCGAGATCCAGGACGTGCGCACGTTTCACTATCAGATGGTGCAACTCCCCATCCCGAACACCGAGGATCTGCTGCGCCGCTCGGGAGTGGTCCGCGACCAGGGCCGCGCCCTCCGCCCGGCGCCGACGCCCGAGACGGCCGGCGCGGCGCCCGAGACGGCCGGCGCGGCGCCGACGGAAGGCGCGCCTCCCACCGAGATGCCGCGAGAAAGGGATAAATAGGACTTCGTTTAGCGGCGGCCCTCGGGGCGGCGCGGATTCAGCGTTTCGCGAAACGATAAAGCGACGGCGGCCGCTAAGAAACTGTAACAACAATGACTTCGCCGCTTGCGGCTTCGCCATCGTTCCTGCGAAGCCGCAAGCGGCAAGAGGGGTGTGGATACCGTTTCTAAACGGAGGTGGCCGGAAGCGCCTACTTCTTGTCGAAGTGCAGGCTGTGCAGGACGGGGCCGAAGCGATCCTCCCAGGCCTCGCGCTGCCGCCAGGCGCATTCCCCCACCAGGACGAGGGTGTAGCCCGGGCGCGGCACAGCGGCTACCGCGAAGAAGTGCTCGTACTCCTCCGCCTTCTTGACTCGCAGCCGCGCCACCTGGGCGCGGGCCTTGCCCAGATCGACCGCCCCGTCGGCCAGCCCCCCCTTCGCGGCCTGGGGGACCACTTCCATCTTGACCTCCTTGTAGACCTTTTTCTCGCGCTCCCCCACGAAGGTCCGGGCCTCCTTCAACGCCGTTTCCAAGTCGGCCGACGCGGGGAGCTTGAACGCGCGCACCCAGGCCCACTTCTGGCCGTCCTTCGGCGCGTCCGGGTCGCGCCCGAGCAGCACCAGGTCGGCGTCCTCCGGGTTGTCTTTCTCCCACAGCCCCTTGGTGTAGGTCAGGCGGTAGCCCCGCGTCTTCCCCTCGGCCTCGACGAGTTCCGGCCTCTTGCCCGTCCAGCCCTCGCGCTCCTTGAGCAGGCCGAACCCCTGGCGGACGGTGCCCCACTCCTGCTGCACGTCGGCGAGCACGCCCTCGTCGGTGGCCGACGGGGTCCAGCCGAAGAACCAGTAGCCGATGCCGTTGTAGGCGGTCATCAGGCACTCGCCGCTGACGGGGACGTTGTTGTGGTTCTCGGCCGAGAAGACGAACCGCTGCGCGGGCAGGTCGGCGAAGGAGTCCTGGTCGCGCTGTTCCCATTCCGTCCCTTTTTTGAATAGCTTCCCCAGCCGGCCGACCGCCTCGCGAACCATCTCGTCGTCGCGCGGCATGCGGTCCTTGAAGTCGCGGACGACGACGGCGAACCACGAATTGGGATCGCGGCGGCGCATGGCGAAGCTGGCGCCGACCTCGCGCTCCACGGCCGGCTCGCGCTCCCACGGGCCGCGCGGGTAGCGGAAGCGGAAGTTCATGGCCAGCGACTTTACGTCGTCGGGAGCCTTGGCCTCGGCGTCGCCTCCCCCCCACGAGTTCCGAAAGAGCCAGCCCGCCACCCCAAGGGCAACGAGCAGGCCGCCCAGGATGACGGGAATCAGCCAGCGTTTCCAGCCGGGCTTCGCCTTCCCCTTCGCGACGGCGGCTTTCCCGCCGCGCCGGGGCAGGCGCGGCTCGGGCGGGGGGACAAATAGTTCGCTCTGCGACCCGACCTCGGCCGGCCGGGCGAGCGGGACGGCCGGGGAGGCAGGCGTCTTGGCCGTAACGGGCGGGGCGACGGGGGCCGTCACCTTCGATGCGGGGGGCGGCGCCGTGACGACGGGAGTGGCCTTCGGGGGCGGCGCGGGCTTCGCAGGCGGCCGGGGGGGCGGTGCCGCGGTGGCGGCGCCGGCCGCGAAGTGGAAGACGTGACCGCACTTCGGGCAGGTGAGCGAGGCGACGCCGCACACATTCTGCGGCGAGAACACCTGCGTACAGGTGGGATTCGGGCACGGGAAGCTGAGGGGCATGGCTGGGGGTGGTCCGTGGGGCCGGGGTGAGCAGGCGAGGCACCGACTCCTCTTCAATCTACCTCCAAACGTCCGACGAGACAGGCCGCTTGCGGCTTCGCAGGAATGATGGCGAAGCCGCAAGCGGCGAAGTCATTCTTGTTACAGTTTCTAAACGGAAACTAGTGGCGGCGCTGGTGCGCCACCTCGGGGTTGACCCAGGCCGGCAGTGCTTGCCCGGTGAGTCCGGCGATGAGGTTGTTCGCGCAGCTCTCCGCCATCGCGTTGCGCGTGCCGACGGTGGCGCTGGCGATGTGCGGGGCGACGATCAGGTTCGGCAGTTTCAGCAGCGGGTCGTTCGGGTCGGGCGGCTCCGGGTCGGTCACGTCGAGCCCCGCCGCAAAGATGGTGCCCGACGTGAGCGCCTCATAGAGGGCCTTCTGATCCACGATGGGGCCGCGCGCCGTGTTCACCAGCACCGCGGTCGGCTTCATCCTGGCGAAGGTCGTCGCGTTGAACAGGCCGCGCGTCGTCTCGTTCAGATCGGTGTGGATCGACACGAAGTCCGACTCGCGCAGCAGCGTGTCGAGATCGACGTGGCGGGCGCCGAGGGTCTTCTCGGCCGCCTCGTTGCGGTACACGTCGTGGTAGATCACCTGCATGTCCCAGCCGCCGCGGCAGCGCCGGGCCAGGGCGGAACCGATGCGGCCCATGCCGAGGATGCCAAGGGTGCGGCCGACGAGGTCCTGCCCGAGGTGGCCCAGCGGCTCCCACGTCTTCCATTGCCCACTCCGCGTGTAGGCGTGTCCCTCGACGATGCGGCGGGAGGCGGCGATGAGCAGGCAGAAGGCCATGTCGGCGGTGGCGTCGGTCAGCACGCCGGGGGTGTTGCCGACGCAGACGCCGCGCTCGGTCGCCGCCTTGACGTCGATGTTGTTGAAGCCGACGGCGTAGTTGCTGACGACCTTGAGGTGCGGGGCGGCCTCGAGGAGCGCCGCGTCGATGCGGTCGGTGAGCAGCGATACCAGGCCCTCACAGACGGCGGCCTTCGTGCGGAGCAGGGCGTGCGGCGGCGGCAACGGGTCGGCCCAGACCTCGGCGTCGCAGGACTCCTTGATCCTGCGGAGCCCGGCCTCGGGGATGACGCGGGTGACGAAAACCTTCGGCTTGGCCGGCATCGGCGGGTTCCTCCGGGGTGCGCTGGGACTGACGGCGATTCTAGCGATTCGCCGCCGGAAATGCACTCGACAGCTGGGATTGCGCGACGCGGCGGAACCTGCGGCCCCACGCCGGGTTTGATCCCGGTGGCGTCCATCTCCTGAAACACGCGCGAGAGGCGCCGGCTTCCGACTATCCCGAGTGCGCTGTCCTGGCCCATCTGCGGACGTCCTGCGCGCGCACCGCGCGACGTCAGCGAGGGGACGGCCGAGGGTCCTTCTCGATGATGATCGCCGATCAGAATGGGCAGGCCGCCGGGTTGCTGCACGAGTTGTTCGAGGCGACCGCCGACGCCCACCCGGACAACGTCGCCGTCGTCTGTGGGGACCAACGGCTGACTTACCGCGAGCTGGAGTCCCGGGCCAATCGCCTCGCCCATCATCTCTGCTCCCTCGGGGTGCGGAAGGACACGTTCGTCGCCCTGCTCCTGCCGCGTGGGACGGAGGCGTTCGTCGCCCTGCTGGCCGCGCTGAAGGCTGGCGCGGCTTACGTCCCCCTCGACCCGGATTACCCCGCCGAGCGCGTCGGCTGCATCCTCGCCGATTGCGCGGCCGCCGCCGTCATCACCACACGGGCCCTGACCACGAAGTGCGGCGGCCAGGGCGCGTACCCCGTCCTCCTCGACGCACACGCCGAGGCCATCGCCGGCCGCCCCGATCACCGCCTGCCTCCCGCCGAAATGGCCCCGTCTCCCGACGACCTCTGTTACGTCATCTACACCTCCGGATCGACGGGACGGCCGAAGGGCGTGCAGATCGAGCACCGCAGCGCCCGCCACCTTGTCCGTGCGGAGGGGGCGCTCTTCGGCGTCCGGCCCGACGACCGCGTTTATCAGGGATTTTCCCTCGCCTTTGATGCCTCCGTCGAGGAGGTGTGGCTGGCCTTCTGCTCCGGCGCCGCCCTCGTCGTCGGCACGGCGGACTGGCTCCGCTCCGGCCCCGAGCTGGGGTCGCGCCTCGCCTGGGCGGGCGTGACCGTCTTCTCGACGGTGCCGACGCTCCTGTCGATGCTGGACGACGACGTGCCGACGGTCCGCTTGCTAATCCTGGGCGGGGAAGCGTGCCCGCAGGAGTTGGTCGGGCGCTGGTGCCGCCCGGGGCGGCGCATGGTCAACACCTACGGCCCGACCGAGGCGACGGTCATCGCCACTTACGCCGACTGCGACCCCGCCCGGCCGATTACCATCGGCAAGCCGGTCCCGGGGTATCACGTCTGCCTCCTCGACGAGCAGCTGCGGCCGGTGCCGCCCGGCGCGACGGGCGAGATCCACATTGGCGGCCCTGGCCTGGCGCGCGGCTACCTGGGCCGCGACGACCTGACGCGCGAGAAGTTCGTCCTCACCCCAGACGGCTGCGTCCCGCGCCTGTATCGGACCGGCGACCTCGGACGGATCAACGCCGACGGCGACATCGAGTTCCTGGGCCGGGCCGACACGCAGGTGAAGCTGCGCGGCTTCCGCGTCGAGTTGACCGAGATCGAGTCGGTGCTGCTGGAGTGCGACGGCGTACGCGCGGCGGCCGTGACGGTGCGCGAGGACATTCCGGGCGTCCGCCAGCTGGTCGGTTACGTCGTGCCGCGCGAGGGCGCCGCCGTCGAGGAACAGCGGCTGCGCGGCCGGCTGCGTGTGCGGTTGCCGTCGTACATGGTGCCGGCCGTCATCGAGGCCGTCCACGCGCTGCCGGTGCTGCCGAGCGGCAAGGTGGACCGCGGCGCCCTGCCGCCGCCGCGCGGCCGCGAGTCGAAGGCCCGTCCGGATTACGTCGCACCGCGCACCGCCCTCGAAGAGAAGATCGCCACCGCCTGGGAGAAGCTGTTCGCACCGGTGCGCGTCTCGATCCGCGACGACTTCTTCACCGACCTCGGCGGTCACTCGCTCCTCGCCGCCGGCATGGTGTCCGAGCTGCGCAAGGATCCGGAGTTGGCGGCGCTGTCGGTGCGCGACGTTTACGCCCACCCGACGGTCGAGGCGCTCGCCGCCGAGGTCGAGGCCGGCGCCGCTTCCGGCCGGGCCGAGCCGCCCAGCCGCCGTTTTTGGCGGGTCTCGTCGCTGGCCCATTTCCTGTGCGGCCTGGCCCAGCTCCCGAGCCTCTACGCCATCCTCGCCGTCAACTCGCTGGCCTGGCTCGCCCCTTACCTGGCCTACACCTCGCTGGTCGAGGACGACTACGACACCGACGAGGCGCTGCTCGGGGCGTTCGCCGCCCTGCTCGCGGTCTACCCCGCCATGCTCGTGCTGGGCCTGGCTGTCAAGTGGCTGGTCATCGGCCGCTTCAAGGCGGGCGAGTACCCCCTTTGGGGCACCTACTTCTTCCGCTGGTGGTTCGTGCGGGCGATCTTCTCGGCCATCCCGACCGGCTACCTGGCGGGGACGCCCCTGCTGAACCTCTATTACCGCCTGCTCGGGGCGAAGATCGGCCGAGGGGCTTACCTCGGGAGCGACGAGTGCTTCTGTTTCGACCTGCTCGCGGTCGGCGACGGCAGCAGCCTCGGCTCGGAC
Organism: Gemmataceae bacterium; assembly: GCA_035266225.1. Classification (GTDB taxonomy): domain Bacteria; phylum Planctomycetota; class Planctomycetia; order Gemmatales; family Gemmataceae; genus DATFNV01. The sequence goes on along the minus strand of DATFNV010000334.1, from coordinate 14,236 downwards.
GCCAGCCTGCTCGGCTATGCCGTGGAAGACGGCCTCCTGAAGCTCGGGCCGATCGCCGTCGGCCGTCGCTGCTACGTCGGCAACAGCTCGGTCATTCGCGAGCACGCTTCGATGGGGGACGAGTCGGTCCTGGAAGACCTGTCCCTGCTGCCCACCGGCGTGTACGTCCCGGCTGGCGAGCACTGGGCCGGCTCGCCCGCCCGCCCTCTCCCCGACGGGACGGCGGCAGCCCGGCCCGACGGTAACGAACCGACCGGGGCGTGCCGCGCCGCTTACTCGGTCCTGTACGTCCTGGGCGTGATGCTGATCCCCTCGCTGGTGGCCTGCGCCATCTTCCCGGGGATCATACTGATGAACTACCTCAATTACCTGGACGACTACTATTGGTATCTGCTGGTGTCGCCGGTGGTCGGGGTGTCGTTCGTTGTGCTCCTCTGCCTGGAGATTGCGGCGGTCAAGTGGCTGCTGCTGGGGCGGGTGCGACCGGGCTGTTACCGGGTCCACGGCTGGTTCTACTGGCGCAAATGGGTGGTGGACCGGATGATGGAATTGAGCCTCGACGTGCTTGGTCCGCTCTACGCCACCATCTACCTGACGCCGTGGTATCGTCTGCTCGGGGCCCGGGTCGGCCGGCGGGCGGAAATCTCGACGGCGTCGTTCATCTGCCCCGACCTGCTCCAGATCGACGACGAGGGGTTCATCGCCGATTCGGTGTCGCTCGGCGCCGCCCGGGTGGATCGGGGGCTGATGACCATCGGCCCCTGTCGCGTCGGCAAGCGCTCCTTCATCGGCAACAGCGCCTTGCTCCCGCCGTGCGCGACGGTCGGCGACAACTGCCTTATCGGCTGCCTTTCGACGGTTCCGGAAGGGTCTGCGGCGGCAAAGGACGGAACCTCCTGGCTCGGGTCGCCGGCCTTCTTCCTGCCGCAGCGCCAGGAGAGCCCGGCCTTCGGCGAGGAGAGGACCTTTCACCCGACGCGGCGCCTGTGGGTGGTCCGCGGGGCGATCGAGTTCTTCCGCGCGACGCTCCCGGCTACCTGCTTCACCGTCCTGTCGAGTCTTCTGCTGTCGTTCGTCGTGCTGTACCAGGACGATCTGGGAATCCCCGGCCTGTTATTGCTGTTTCCGCTGCTGTACACGGTCATTGGGCTGGTCGCGACGCTCTTCACCGTCGGCATGAAGTGGCTGCTGATGGGGCGTTACCGCCCGCTGGCCCGGCCGCTGTGGAGCCATTTCGTGTGGCGGACCGAGTTGGTCACCTCGCTGCGCGACAACCTGGCCGACCTGTTCCTGCTGGACCTCCTCAAGGGGACGCCGTTCCTGTGTTGGGTCATCCGACTATTCGGGGCGAAGATCGGCCGGCGCGTCTTCCTGGACACGACCGAGCTGTCCGAGTTCGACCTGGTGCGCATCGGCGACGACGCGGCGCTGAACCACGACTGCACCATGCAGACGCACCTCTTCGAGGATCGCGTCATGAAAATGTCCACGATCGACGTCGGCCCGAGGTGCAGTGTCGGCGCCGTGTCGCTGGTGCTGTACGACACCGCGATGGACGAGGGGGCGGTGCTCGGAAGCCTGTCGCTGCTGATGAAAGGGGAGGTGCTGCCGGCGTGGACCGCGTGGGAAGGCATCCCCGCCGCGCGGCGCGGTGAGGCATCATCCACGAAGAGCGTCCAGGCCGCTTGCGGCTTCGCAGGTTGGACTGCGAAGCCGCAAGCGGCCGCGTGCTAACCCCCCCGCGGCCGAGCGTCGGTGCCCGGCATCGGCAGCGGCGGCGGCGCCGGCGCCGTGTAATTCTCCTCGACCGCCTCCCGGATCAGGCGGCGGCTCTCGCCGGGGCTCACCCCCGACATCTTCTCGACCCGCTCGGCCTCGGCGGCCAGGTCCTCATCCTTGATCATTTCGCGGAACCAGCGCGAGTAATCGCCCCGGCGCAGGTGATGGGTCCACGTCCCATCATCGACGCCGTCGGCCAGTTGCAGGAACAGGATGAGGTTCTGCGCCCGCAGGTTGAGTTTCCCTTTCGGCCCGCGGAAATAAAAGCTGCGCTCCGGGGGCAACTCGCCCTCGGCGTATTTGCGGCTGTGCCGCCGCCGCTCGGTCTTGCCCGGCGTGACGTGCAGGCGGAAGGGGGCTTCCCCGGAAGACCGCTTCCAGACCAGCGCCTGGCCCGGGTCGAGCGGCCCGGCGGGGCAGGGCGGGGCGGCCTGACCGAGGGCGGCGGCGAATTCGCCGAACATCGTGCATGGGGTCTGACCGACGGCGATAACGGTTTCGACCGTGGCCAGGGTCGCCGGGTTGATGAGGTTGGGGTGGACCGTGATGCGCAGGACGCTTTGGAGGTTCTGCGGCAGCGCGGGGAGGCCCGGCTCCCACGCGGCCGGCTGGAGGTGGTGCGTCTCGTCGATCACCAGCCAGTGCGGCCGGCCGGTCCGCGCCCGCAGCTCCTGCAAGCGCGGCAGCAGGGCCAGGAAGAACGTCGGCCGGTCCGCGATGGGGAGTCCCACGAGGTTGATCACGGCGTCCAGCCCCGGCTTGCTCAGCAGCTGGATGACCTCCTCGACGCCGGGCGCCCGCTGCGGCGTCCCCAGGGCGACGACGCCCGGGAACGTCTCGTAATCCCCTTCGGGGTCGAGGACGCAGAAGCTGTACTTGTTCTCGACCAGGCGCTCCATGAGGCCGGTGGCGAGTGTCGATTTGCCGCTGCCGGAGGTACCGACGAGGAGCAAGTTGGTCCCGTAAGGCGGCACCAGCACCTTGGAGCCGTCGTCGCGCTTCCCGAGCAGCAGGTGGTGTCGCGTCAGGCGCGGCTCGCGCCCGGCCAGGTCGTTGGCGACCAACTCCTCGATCAGCTCGACGACGCCGGCCCCGTGGTCGGCGCGGGTGGTGAGGTCGGCCGCCTCCTTGATGGTCGGCAGGGCGTTGGCTACCGCGGCCGAGCACTCGCACAGGCTGAGGAAGGCGTGGTCGTTCTCGGCGTCGCCGACGCCGACGGCGTTGTGCGGCGACAGGCCCATCTCTTCCAGGGCGGCGGCGAGTCCCGACGCCTTGTTGACGCCGGCCGGCAGGACCATGACGGCGCCCTTGTTGAAGATCACCTGCAATTCCAGCCCCAGTTCGTGGATCGCCTCCAGGACGGCATGTTCGTGCGGATGCCAAGTGGCGACGATGACCCGGCCGACGGCCATTGGGGCGACACCGCGACGCCGGAGCAGGTCGATGAACTTGCCCGGCGGGGGCGGCGCCAGCGGCTTCTCCTCGCGGGTGCTGGGGCGGTAGAGGAGGGCTCCGTTCTCGGCGACGACGCGCTCGAACAGGTCGAGGCGCGGGAAGATGGCCTGCATGTCGGGCAGCTCGCGGCCCGTGACAAGGACGAGCCGCCGGCCGGAGGCGAGGAGCTTCTCGAGGCCGGCGAACGTGGCCGTGTCCACCCGGCCGTCATGGGCCAGGGTCCCGTCGTAATCGCAGCACAAGGCCAGGTAACGCATGGGGCCGTTCCTTTCGGCTCAGGGCGAGCGGAGAGAATCTTAGCAACCCGCGTACCGGAAGGGGGCGTGAAAATCTGAATGCGGATCACCGGCCCGTGCAGTAAGAGGAGGGACGAACCGTTGCGGGTGGAAATCGCGGCGGAGAAGTGGCATGGTCAGTGGGCGCAAACCCAACCCCAAACGGCGGGCCGAGATCGCCGGGCTGCACGCTCGGGGTCTGACGTTGGCGGAGATCGGCCGGCGGCTCGGCATGAGCCGGCAAGGGGTCTACGAGGCCCTCGCTCTGCTCCGGCAGCCGATGCCCAAGCGTTCCGTGCCCTGCGTCGGCTGCAGAGCGCCCATCGCCTCCCCCGGGGCCCTCCCCAGCGACGGCGATCACGCCCTGTGTTTACCCTGCCTGGCCTCGCGGCCGGACGCGCCCTTTGGCACCCGGCTGAAGGCGTTCCGCCTGGCCGCCGGGTTGATGAAGGCGGAACTGGCCGACCGGGTGGGCGTGTCGGCGATGACGATCCACCACTACGAGACCGGGGCGCGCGAGCCCCGTTGGCGGCACCTGGCCCCGCTGGTGCGCGCCCTGGGGCCGGGGTTGGTCACACTCGGGCTCACCCCAACGGCCTGAACCGGCGCTCGTTGCCCCACGGGCGTCGTGAGGCAACGAGTCGAGAGCCGACCATTCAGAGTCTGTGGCGCAAGCCGCTTGCGGCTTCGCAGGAACGATTGCGAAGCCGCAAGCGGCTGTCGCAACGGACGTTCACTCACGGTCCGACCGGTATCGGCTGCGGCGGCAGGCCGGGCGGCATGGCCGGCGGCGGCGTCAGTGGCACGACCGCGTGTGTTTGGATGACCGGCGGCGGCGGCGACAGGACCGGGGCCGGCGCGTCCACCGACCGGAAGGTGATCCGCCACTCCTTCTGCGGCTCGTACGAGGTTTCGTGGACGCGCACGTAGCCGACGCGCGCCACCGAGCGCTGCACCTCCCCGCCGACGATCACCTCTTCCTCGTTCAGCACCGTGTAGCCGTGCGGACACTTCTCCTTCATGAGAGTTTCCGCGTGATCGCGGTTTTTCTCCGGCCAGCTGTTGTCGTTCTGCGGGATGGCTACCACCCCCACTCCGGATGCCCCGCTCCACGAGACCACGCGCGCGCTGTTGCAACCGCACGCGCCGGCCGCAAGCGCGGCCCCGAGCGCAACGACGCCTAGCGATCGCTGGAATAGCATGACAAGGCTCCCCCGACCGTCTCAGAAAGGGCGGCCCGCTCCCCCGAACGGGCACTCGCGGCGGCCTATAACCGAACTTGTGGTGCGGGTCAAGACGAGGTCGGCCTTTGCGAGGCCCAAAACAAATCAATACGCTTTGACACGAAGGTGCGGGGCGGCTACAACACGGGACGGCTGGGAGGTGCCGTCGCATGCCTATCGATTGCGAAGTGGTCCCGCGTCCTGGGGCGACGCCAGCGGAGCTGAAGTCGCTCGGCTCGGCCCTGCTGCGCTGGTACGTGCGCGAGTGTGGGCGGGACGGCATCGCCCACTCGGTGGACACCGAGGCGCTGATCGAGCTGCTCAACGGCGTCATGCCCGCGGCCCGCGTGCCGCGGACCTCACCGGTCTGCGTGCCGTCCGGCACGGCGAAGGCGGCGCCGGAGCCCGCCCGGCTGGGCGGCTACGAAATGCCGGCCCTGAGAGTGGAGCGGCTGCGCGCGGCCCTGGCCGAGGCGCGCCGACCGGCCGCGCTGCTGCGTGTGCGCGACGCGAACTACGGCCGCGCCCGCACCGTCGCCAGCCTGCGCCAGTACGTCCCCGCCGGGCTGGTCGGCGACGTGCGCGTCGATGGGCGAAATTGGGATAAGGAATAGAAGAAGAGTTTAGTACGCCCGGAGGGGCTCGAACCCCCAACCTGCGGTTCCGAAGACCGCTGCTCTATCCAGTTGAGCTACGGGCGCGGGTGCCACTCGTTGCCGGCCCTGCGGCCGAACCGGAGGTATCCTAGCACGCCGCCGCCCGCCGACGCAACCTTTCGCATTCGGAATTGTGCCCTCCCCGAAGCCGGGCTATATTGGGTGGAGTTGGTTTACTCCGGTTCTGTCCTCGCCCGCCGCCCAACTTGGTTATACGCGTGAGGTGATCGCATGAACCCCGATCCGACAGTAATCGAGAGTTGCCGCATCATTGCCGAGTTCGAGGACGATGCCAGTTCGCTTGGTACAGCCGAGCCCAGGTACGTTCCCGTTATGCCGCCGAACTGGCTACCGCCCTTCTGGGGAATCGATTCGCCGTCCGTCTCGCCCCCCGCTCCGGGCGACGACGGCGCGCGGCCGTCGCACCCGTGAAATGAAGGGCGTGCCCCCGGCTTCCCGCGAGCACGCCTCTCCCTTCGACGACTCACCCCGGCCCCGTCGTCAGTGCTGGTGCCCGCCGTGGTCGTGGCCGCCCTGGAACACCTTGTGCTTTGGGTCAGCCCCCGCGTAGACGTAGGCCACCAGGTCCAATATCTCCTCGTGCGTCAGCTTGTCGAGCAGGCCCTTCGGCATGATCGACGTCGGCGACTTTTTTCGCTCGTCGATCTCCGACACCTTCAGCACCACCGGCTTCTCCTTGGCCAGCGGGTTGACCAGCACCTCCACCGCCGCCGGCGTCTCCTTGACGATCAGCCCCGTGATCGTTTTCCCCGATTTCATCTCGAATATGTACGACTGGAACTTCTCGTTGATGCGGAACGACGGCTCGATCATGTCGTGCAGGATCTCGACCGGGCTCTGCTGCTTCGGATCGATCTTCGTCAGGTCGGGGCCGGTCTCGGTGCCGACCCCGCCGAACTTGTGGCAGGCGACGCAGTTGGCGACCGTGAAGAGTTGCTTGCCGTTGCTGAACGACCGGCCGCTCAGCCCGTCCACCGACTTCGCCAGTTCCTCGAACTTCCACTCGGTGCGCGGCCGGTTCAATTTCAGCAACTCGTCTGAAATCGGCAGCGGGTGCGCGGCCAGGTACGCCTCCGGCGCGGCCAGGTATTCGTCGAGGTCCTCGACGACGTACATCGCCCCGTACATGCGCCGCCAGTGGCCGGGGTAGGTGCAGACGTAGGGGTAGACCCCCGGCTTCGCCGGCGCCGTGAACGGCACCTTCTGCGACTCGCGCGGCTGCAAGAGCTTGCTCTTGACGAGGACCTTGTTCGACGCCGGGACGTAGTCGCGCTCCGCGGCGCCGGGCTGCGTGGCCTGCGCCTCGGCCAGCGTGCCGATCTCCTCCATCGCGCCCGGGACGGTGACGACGAAATTGTGCGGCATGATGTCGCTATTCTCGAAGAAGACCTCCGCCGGCTTGCCGGCCTTCACCACGATCCGCTCCTTGTCGTACAGCATCTGGTCGGTCAGCGTCGAGAGGCGGACCACCCGCACGCCCAGTTCGCCCAGCTCCTTGCGCACCGCCTTCGCCTCGGCCAGCGGCAGAAGTGACGCCAGGCTATCGGCCAATTGCATCGCGTCCAGCACGGCCGGCGTGGTGCGCTCGGCCGCGGGCACCTTGCGGACGTAGCTCAGGATCACGTCCAGCGCGGCCCCGGCCTGGTCCTTCGGCCAGTACTTCGTCGGGATGCGCAGGATCGCCTCGACCGCGGCGGGGCGGTCGGTGTCGTCCTCGAGGAACTTCGCCAGCGACTTGAAGGTCGCCTCCTCCTCGCCGCGGACGCTCACCAGGGCGGCCATCGCCGCCCGGCGCACCACGCGCTCCGGCCCCTCGCCGCTCACCTCGTGGGTCGCCTTGACGTCGGGCGCCGGCTGCCTGGTCTGCTGGTAGACCGTGTTCTTGCCGCCGTCCAGCACCCGCAGCGTGTAGCCGGCCAGGCGCTGGCCCAGGCCGCCGTCGGTGCGGTTCCAGATGACGATCGAGTTGATCGGGTATTCCGCGCCGAGATCGACCTGCCACCACGGGTTGGTCGTGTTCTCCTCGGTGTGCGTCTGGCCGCCGTCGCCGTACTTGCCGCTGGTGTTGCCGTCGATGCCCCGGCTCGCGTCGCCACCGTGGGCGGTGCTGCTCTGCGACGCCTTGCCGCCGCGAGCGACGTTGCGGCCGCCGCTGAACACCTCAACTTCCGCGAGCGTCAACGTCTTGTTCTTCCCGGGCAACTCGACGCGGACGTAGCGGCCCCGCACCTGCTTGCCGTCGCCGGGCGGCGCCAGCTCCTTCGGCAGGCCGGCCAGCAGCCGCTCCACCTTCGGGTAGAGGGCGGCACGCTGGGCGGGGTCGCGGATCAGCGGCATGGCGTTCACCAGGTCGCGCAGGGCCACCACCGACGACGTGCCCAGCGCCCACACCCTCTCGACGCCGCCGTCCGCCACGACCAGGGCCGCGAAGCCTAGCTCGCGCGTCAGCGGGCTCTTCGCCGCGGTGGCCATCTTCTCCAGGTCGGGGCGCACCGCCGCCAGGTCCGCGGCGGGCAGGCCGGTGAGCAGGCGCAGCAGGTCGAAGACGACGCTCTCGTCCTCCCCCTCCCCCCGGCCGTCGTGATCGCGGATGGCGTCGATCAGCACGCGCGACGGAGCCTTCTTGCCGGCCTTCGCCAGGGCGGCCAGAGCCTCACGCCGGAACTCGTCGCGCACCCCCTTGCGGAAGAGCAATTCGAGATAAACCGCATCGTCGCGCTTCATCTTCAGCAGGTCGTCCGTCTTGACGTTCCTCAGGAAGTAGCGGGCGCCGATCGGCGTCTTGAAGGCGATGGGCTTCCCTTCCCCGATGGCCTTGCTCACTAGCGGGTCGAGCTGCCGCCGCGTCTCGCCGCGCAGGAAGTTGAGGTACGGGTCGGGCGGCTTCGACTCGGACACCAGCACGACCTCGATCGCCTCGGGGAGCGTGAAGAAGCTCGCGGCCCGGACCGCCTCCAGCCGGACGCGCGGGTGTTCGTCGGCCGCCAGCTTCAGCAGCAGGCCGAGGGCGTCCGGCACGCGATCGCGCCAGTAGCACAGCACGCGGGTGGCGGCGGCGCGGGCGCGGAAGTCCGGCAAGATGAGCGTACTCTTGAGCAGGTCCACGTCCACGACGTTGTGCGCCTGGTGCAGCCACAGCAGTTCGAGCATGTCGTGCTGGAAATCTTTGTCCTTCGGGTCAAGTCCCGCGGCCCACTTCTTCGCCGCCGCCATGAGTTCGTCGGTGTTGCGGCCACCCAACTCGATGCGGGCGCGGTAGCGGACACGGTCCTCCGGTTCCTTGAGCACGTCGAGCAGCTTGTCGAGCGGCTCGCCGGCGATCTTCATCGGCTTGAGGAGTTCGCGCCCCTCGTAAGTGAGGCGGTAGATGCGGCCGTGCGTGCGGTCGCGGCTGGGGTCGCGGATGGCGTGCTGCAGATGGCCGATGATCGGGTTGTGCCAGTCGATGAACCAGATCGCCCCGTCCGGCCCGATCTTCAGGTCCGACGGGCGGAAGTTCGGGTCGGTCGAGGACAGGATCGGCTCGACCTCGGTGCCGGCGAAGCTGGCGTCCCTGTCGTCGATCTTGTACTGCAAGATGCCCTGGAAGCCGATGACGTTGGCCACTAGCAGGTTGCCCTGGTTCTCCGGCGGGAAGTGGCGGCTCGACAGGACCTCGACGCCGGGGCAGGGGCGCGTGCGCTGGTTGTAGACCTGCGGGGGATGATTGTGCTTTTGCGGATAGTCGAGGTGGCCCGAGAAGAGGGCGCCGTGGTAGGGGTTGGCGCCGGTGCCGTCGTAGACGAAGTCCTGGCCCCAGCGGTCCCAGACGTGGCCGTGCGGGTTGGCGAAGCCGTAGGTGACGTAGGCGTCGAACTTCTGCGTGCGCGGCTCGTAGCGGTAGACGCCGGCGTCGGCGCAGCGCACCGGCGGGCCCCAGGGCGTCTCGACTTGCGTGCGGTGGAAGACGCCCTCCTGCCAGTACAGCGCCCCGCCCGGGTCCAGCGCGAAGCTGTTGGCGGTGTGGTGCGAGTCGGCCGAGTCGAGCCCGTGCAGCAGGCGCACGCGCAGGTCGGCCTTGCCTGTCCCCCTGGTGTCCTTGAGGAAGATCAGGTCCGGCGCCTGGGCCACCAGGACGCCGCCGTTGTAGAACTCGAAGCCGGTCGGGCAGTTCAGGTGATCGGCGAAGACCGTCACCTTGTCGGCCTTGCCGTCGCCGTCGGTGTCCTCGAAGATGAGGATCTTGTCGTTCATCTCCTCGGTCGGCTTCCAGTGCGGGTAGCTGGGCCAGACGGCCACCCAGAGACGGCCCTGCGGGTCGAACTGCATCTGCACCGGCTTGGCCAACTCGGGGAACTCCTTTTCCGAGGCGAACAACGTCACCTTCATCCCCCGGGCGACGGCCATCTTCTTGATGGCCTCCTCGCCGTCGAGGAAGACGTGTTCGCCGTTGGGGCCGTTGCCGGGCCTGTTCGTCTTCACCGGGATGAGCGGTGGGCAATTGCTGTCGTCAACCTTCAGGTTCTTGCCTTGTGCCACCGCCCAGACGCGCTTGTCGCGGTTGGCCGTCTTGACGTCGAGGATTTCCAGCTCGCGCTGCTGGTCCTCGTAGTTGGACTGCTGGTTGGCGTACTTCTCGAAGGCTCGGCCGCCGTAGACGTTAAAGCCGTCCATGACGCGGTAGCGGCTGAACCAGTAGAAGTTCTTGTCGAGGACCGCCCGGCGCAGCTTCTCCAGTGCCTCGGCATCGCGCTTCGGCGACGAGCCGAACAGGGACTCGACGATGACCCGCGCCACCGCCTCGTTGCCCTTCTCGTTGAGGTGAACGCCGTTGATGGTGAGCGACTTGTCGGCCCGGGCGTACAGGTCGCGGGTCGGGTGGAACAGGTCCACGAAGGGGACCGCATTGGCCTTCGCAACTTCGGCCATCGCCGTGGTATAGATCTCCAGGCGCTTGTTGTTCTCGCGGCCGTCGGGCAGGTTGGGGCCCTTCAGGTCCTCGTGGGCGATGGGCGAGAAGAGGACGAGGCGCGGGGCGCTCTTGCCGTTGTATTTCTGCGCCAGCGTCTGCTTGACGAAGGCTTCGAGGTCCTTCTTGAACTTGTCGAGGCCGGCCTCCCCGGCGAACGACTCGTTGTAGCCGAAGAAGGCGAAGACGACGTCGGCCCGGGTGTTGGTCGTCTCGAAGCGGTTCTCGCGGACGCCGTTGTGGGTGACGAGGCGGTTCGGCTCCGGCACCGGCGCCGACCCGGCCAGCCACTGGTCGGGCGTGCCGAACGACTGCGAGCGCAGCCGCACCGTCAGCTCGTCGCCGGAGAAGCCGAGGTTGCGAATCGTCAGGGCGTAAGTCGGGAAGCGGTCGTGCAGGTAGGTTTCGAGCCAGCCGTCGTGCTGCATGCGGTCGGCCAGGGTGTTGCCGATGAGGCAGATGTGATCGCCCGGCTTGATCTCCAGCCGGGCGGGGGAAGCGGCCTCGTCGGCGGAGCGCAGCGCGGCGCCGGGGGACAGCAGCAACACGGCGGCAAGCGGTAGCATCGCGGCCAGGGCCGCGAGTCGGCGGAGTCGGGACATGGTGAATCGCCTCGGGGTGGTGGGGCGGGTTCGGCGGGTTCGGCAGTGTATTGTAGTACGACCGGACCGTCTCGTTAAGTAGCATATGGGGTCGCCGCTCGCACGGCAGGCGGATTCGTTTCACCCCCCGGTGAAACGAATCGCGTTTCCCCATGTCCTTGGCAATCACCATCTTACGGCCGGCTTGTACCATTCGTTTCACCACTTTGCTAGACACCCTTCGAGGGGGCAATGAAACGATTCGTCGGGTAGCAAATTGCGGCGCCTGCTGATCTTGCGTATTAGTGAATTTTAGTTTACTACTAAATGGGAGTCCCTTAAGGCCGCTCACCCCCGACCCTTCTCCCCGGAGGGGCGAGGGGAGCATGTGGAAACGAAAGGCGCCATCGGACAAAGACTTCCGTTTCGCGGCGGGTCGCAGACCCGCGCGGGTCTGCGACCCGCCGCGAAACAGGGACCGTCTAGATCGATGGCCGCAAAGGAGCCTTCGCCGTGAGCCTCGCCGACAACCCGTCTCCCTCCCCGGATGGTCCCACCGCTCCGGTGCCTTCTCCCCAGTTCCGCCCGGTCTGGTCGAGCGACCTGAAGCCGGCCGACGGCGATGTGCCGTGGCTGTGGGATGGCTACCTGGCCCCGCGCAACATCACGCTGCTCATCAGCCAGTGGAAGAGCGGCAAGACCACGCTCCTCAGCGCCCTGCTGGCCCGCCGCGCCGCCGGCGGCACCTTCGCCGGCCGGGCGATCAAGCCCGGCCGCACCGCCGTGCTGTGCGAGGAGGACGAAGAGCACTGGCGGCAGCGCCGCCGCACCCTCGACTTCGGCGGCGGCGTCGCCTTCTTCTTCCGGCCCATCGCCTGCCGCAAGCCCAGCGCGGCCGAATGGCGGGCGCTCATCGAGAGCATGGCCGGGCTGCAGGCCAGCCACGGCGTCGATCTCGCGGTCATCGACCCCCTGGCCGCGTTCTTCCCGGGCGCCGAGAACCAGGCCGCCCCCGCGCTGGAGGCGCTGATGCCCCTGGAGCGGCTCCAGTCGCTGGGGATGGCGGTGTTGATCCTTCATCACCCGAGCAAGGGCTACACCCTGGAAGGCCAGTCGGGGCGCGGCAGCGGCGCCGTGATGGGCTACGTGGACATCCAGATCGAGATGCGCCATTACACCTCGGCCGCGGACAGCGACCGCCGCCGTGTGCTCCAGACCTGGTCGCGCTTCCCGACCACGCCGAAGCAGTTGGTGATCGAGTGGAACGCCGACGGCAGCGACTACCTGACGCTGGGCGGCGTCAGCGACGAGGAGTTCCGCGAGCACTGGGCCGGGCTGCTGCCGTTATTCGAGTCGGCGCCGGACAAGCTGACGCGGCGCGAGCTGCGCGGGCTGCTGCCGCATGGGAAGGGGACGCCGTCGGAGGCGACGCTGTGGCGCTGGTTGGAGCGGGCCGTCGCGGGGGGAGTGCTGCTACGCGAGGGGAACGGGCACAAGAACGCGCCGTTCCGCTACTGGCTGCCGGCGCGCGAGACGGAATGGATGAAGGATCCGACCTATCGGCTGATGCGCCAGGACGAGGAGGCGCGGGCCCAGGTGGACCGCCTGCGGCTCTCGCCGCCGGAAGCGGGGTGAGTCACGAAGCGGGAAAGGACGTCCTGTGAGCCGACGAGGAGAAGGGGTGCGTCCGGTCGGGCAATGCCGCGCCACGCCCTGCGTCATCCAGGAGCGTGTCCCACATGTTCCCCATTCTCGCGCGGCTCGAATTGCGGGGATTTGACAGATGAGTTGGCGGGCGTGATCAGCACCACCTGGTCTTCCGTCAGGTCGATGTAGACCGGCCTTGGCTTTCGGCTCACGATGACACGGTATACCAGCTTGCCGCCGGGCCCCAGTGGGCCGCGAAGCTCGACAACCCGTCCGCGCTTGCCGTAGTAATGAAGCTTCACCCGGTCCCCCACCTTCAGGGGAACGGTGGCTTTCCTTCCGGCCATCGTCAGACCCTCCGCTGTCAAGGCGCCCAGGGAGCGCGCTTGAGAATCCTGCGTAATTCAGTGTACATGATAGCGTCCAGCGACTTTGCCACCCCGTCGCAGGAATTCCGCCAACCCCGCAGCGCCGCGAGGCTCAGGAGCGTACCGGTGGGGGTCGTCGCGTGGTGGGCGGCCGCGTTTCGCCACTTATTGAGGTGGTCCAGGTCGGTCAACCGCGCCGGGTTGAGCGGGTCAACCGCAGGCAAGTTGAGGAGGAAGCCGAAGCGCTCACAATCCGCCTTGAGATTCTGGAGGTTTGGGTTGCCGTGATCGAGCTTCAGGTGCGCGGTGAACTGTGCCTGGATGAGCAGGCGGAGGCTCGGACGGACTTTCGACGCGACGACGAGGGCGCTTTCGGTGTAGAGATCGCGGCAAAATCCCTGGAAGTGCGCGCTGAGCAGAAGCACGTACCCGCGCAGGTTCTCATCCACAAGGTTCGGCAGCGGGGGCGCCAGGACCAGAGAGGCGGCGCACTGGCCATCGACCTCGGCCAGGCGGGGCATTCGCTCATTCTGCCAGCGCAGCCAGGAGGCGGACGGCATGGCGGTCCCTCGGGCACCTGAGGGTCGCGACCTATACGAAACCGCAGCAGACCGCAGTGCGTGGGGCCTGGCCGCAGAGGGGCATGGGCTGGTCCCGCTCCGACACCCACCGCCGGATCGTGGAAAGAAAAGAGGGGAAAGAAGAGGGGAAAGAAGAGGGGACGCAGCTCATTGTTGGGCGGCCAAGAAACAACCCCAAAAATGAGCTGCGTCCCCTTTGTGCGCTCGCCAGGCCGCCGTTTTCTCTGGGATTTTTCATCTACCCGCACCATCATATACGTTTCGTCTCCGCAAAAACAATCGTTTGGTGCTAGTTAAGCTCACACGGCCCAATCATCCAACCGTATGCCCGGGATGCGAATAAAGTCTTTCTGGTTATGAGTCACGAGAATCGCATTAAATTCAAGTGCGATTGCAGCGATTTTAAGATCGTTGGCATTGACATTCAGCTTTAGGCGCTTAAGACCAGCGTGCCGGCGCATGGCGGCGCGGGGATAGTGCAACACCGTCCAACTCGCTAGGGATTCGACAGCCTGGGCCATCCGAAGATAAATTTGTTCGAGGCGTGCTTCGTCTTTTGTCCTGGTGTGCTACCCAAAAACCGGTCCAGGTGGTATGAGAGTCTCTGACGCCCCTCAGGGGCAGGAGACGAACGATGAAGCGACACACGGCGGAAGAGATCATCCCCAAGCTGCGCCAGGTCGAGGCCGACCTCGCCCAGGG
>DATFNV010000333.1:0-5765 GCA_035266225.1 Gemmataceae bacterium | reverse complement strand
CCGCAAGCCGCTGTCGGAACAGACTCTCAGAGCCGACGCCGCGACAGCAGGTACTCCAGCAGCGCCTTGTCGAAGCTGACGCTGGTGTCGATGGGCACGTAATCGATGTTCGCCCTGGCGCACTCGGTCTTGTAGCGCTCGCGGAATCCCTGGACCGCTTGCAGGTAGTCGGCGCGCATCCCCCGGGCGTCGAGCGTCAGCTTGCGCTCCTCCTCCACGTCGCGGAACTCGATGACGCCCTCGAACGGGAAATGTACCTCGGCCTCGTCGAGGATGTGGAAGATGATGATCTCGTGGCCGCGGTGGCGCAGGTGGTGCAGGCTCTGCATCACCGGCTCGGGGTCGGTGAGCAGGTCGCTGAAGAGCATCACCAGCCCCTTGCTGCGGACCATCGCGGCGACCTGGTGCAGGCATTTCGCCACGTCGGTCTGGCCGGACGGCTTCAGCCCGGCGAGCAGGGCGAGGATGTTGCCCAGCTGCGAGCGTTTGCTGTGCGGCGGCAGGGCGGTGCGAATGCCGGTGTCGAAGGCGATTAGCCCGACCGGATCCTGCTGGTGGATCATCAGGTAGCCCAGCGCCGCGGCCAGGCAGATGGCGTACTCGAACTTGGTCAGCTGCTGGCGGTAGGTGTAGGCCATCGAGGCGCTCAGGTCCATCACCAGGTAGCCAGTGACGTTCGTCTCCGCCTCGTACTTGCGCAGGTAATACTTGTCGGTCTTGGCGTAGACGTTCCAGTCGATGTCGCGGACGTCGTCGCCGGGGACGTACTTGCGGTGCTCGCTGAACTCGACGGAGAAGCCGTGGTACGGGCTGGCGTGCAGGCCGGCGAGAAAGCCCTCGATGATGAACTTGGCGCGCAGGTCGAGGCGGGCCACCTGGTTGATGACCTCGGGGCGCAGGTACTTCTCGGCGTTGGCCATGACTACTCCGGCACCAGCAACGTCCCGTCCGCGGCGAAGAAGCCGCCGTGATCGGCCTGGTACACGCCGTCGGTCGCCGCCGCGAGGTGACGGCAGCACGTCAGACACAGCAACTCCACAAGATCCGCATCCTCCCCGTCGTCGGCGTCCTCGGTCGGCTGGCGCAGGGTGAACAGCTGCGCCGTGCCGATGAGGCGTTCCATCAGCGCCAGGTGGTGCGGGTTGCCTTCCTGCTCCTCCAGCCAGGCGGCCCACGAATTCAGCTGGGCCCGGATGCCCTCCTCATCGGCGAAGTAGCGCTCGACCTGCACCGGAGGCGCGTCCTCGGTGAAGCGCAGCTCGGCGCGGAACCAGCCCCGGTCGTCGCCGCGGAAGCTGCCGGCGACCGGGAAACCCTGCCCGTGCAGGTGCTCCAGCAAGGCGGCCGGCTCGACCGCGGCCTCACTCAGGCCGAAGACGCGGAACCACTGGCTCATGGTAACATACATTTGTTCGTTTAGCGGCCGCCCTCGGGGCGGCGCTCGTAGTGACCCGATTTATCGGGTCGAGGCGACCGCATGAATGCGGTCACTACGAGCGCCGCCCCGAGGGCGGCCGCTACACTATTTCTACTTCTTCTTGTACTTGGGCGGCTCGGGCTCGCTGACGGTCGTGAGCAGTAGCTGGACGATGTCCTCGCTGGTCTTGCCCTCGGCCTGCGCCTGGAAGTTGGTGCTGACGCGGTGGCGCAGCACGGGGATGGCGACCTTCTTGATGTCGTCGATGGCGACGCTGAAGCGGCCGTCCATCGCGGCCATCGCCTGGGCGCCCCGGATGAGGAACTGGCCGGCTCGCGGCCCCGCGCCCCAGTCCACCATCTTGCGGACGAACGCCGGGGACGTCTCGTCCGGCGGCCGCGTCGCCCGCACCAGGCGGGCGACGTAATCGTTGACGTAGTCGCCGACCGGGACGCTACGGATCAGCTTTTGCAGGTTCACGATGGCCCGGCCGCTCAGTACCTTCGTCAGTTCCGGCGCCTCGTCCCTCGTCGTCATCGCCAGGATGCGCTTCTCCTCGTCCAGCGTCGGGTAATCGACCTTGATGTTGAACATGAAGCGGTCGAGTTGGGCCTCGGGCAGCGGGTAGGTGCCCTCCTGCTCGATCGGGTTCTGCGTGGCGATGACGAAGAACGGGTCGGGCAACCGGTGCGTCGTCTGGCCGGCCGTCACCTGCCGCTCCTGCATCGCCTCCAGGAGGGCGGCCTGAGTTTTCGGCGGCGTGCGGTTGATCTCGTCGGCGAGGATAATGTTGGCGAAGATCGGGCCGTTGACGAAGCGGAACTCGCGGCGGCCGCTGCTCTCGTCGAGGACCGTCGTGCCGGTGATGTCCGACGGCATCAGGTCGGGCGTGAACTGGACGCGCTTGAAACTGATGTCGAGGATCTGACTGATGGACGACACCATGAGCGTCTTGGCCAGGCCGGGGACGCCGACGAGCAGGCAGTGGCCGCGCGTGAAGATAGCGGCCAGGATTTGCTCGACCACCTCGGCCTGGCCGACGATGACGCGGCGGAGCTGCTCGAGCATCTCGGAACGCTTCTGGGCGAACTCGGCCAGGTAATCGCTGATACGATCGTTAGGCACCGGCTCGGTTCCTTCGGCGGGGCGAACGGCGGGGCGCGACAAGGGTTATTGTAGCGGCGGGATGGGGGCGTGCGAAGCCGGCACCGCGTGATACAATGTCGGCGCGCCCCCGCACCCCTGACGCGAGTCCGCCATGAGCCACCCACGCACCGACCCGGGACACCCCCTGACCCGTGCGGCCCTGCCGCTGGCCCTCCTGCTGGCCGCCGCCGCCGTCCGGGCCGACGCTCCCCCCGCCAAGGCCGACAAGGACGAGCCGCGCGTCGTCGTGGCGAAGTCGCTGGCGCCGGCCGGCACCCTCCTCCGTCGCGCCGCCGCCGGCAAGCCGTGGGAAGTGGTCGAGCCGAAAGGCGACGTCTTCAGCCGCGACCTGCTCCTGTCGATGCCGCTGTCGCAGGCGACGGTCGAAGCGAAGGGCGGCGCCGTGCGCCTTCTCTTCTGGGGCAACCTGCCGCAGATCTCCCCCTTCCCGATCCTCGAAAGTGCCGTCGTCCTGCACGAGGCGAAGGGGACCGACCTCGACCTGTCGCCGCAGCGCGGCCGGGTGGTGCTGAGCAACGCCAGGGAAAAAGGGGCGGCGCGGGTGCGCGTGCGACTGCCCAGCGGCACGTGGGACGTGACGCTGTTCGAGCCGGGGACCGAGGTGGCCCTGGAGGTGTACGGCCGCTGGCCGCGCGGGGTGCCGTTCCAGGCCGACCCGGAGTCGGCCGATTCGCCGACGATCTCGGTGGAATTAGTCGTGCTCAAGGGCGGCGCCGAGCTGAAAGCCGACGACCGGCAATTCACCCTCGGCCCGGCGCCCGGCCCCGCGTACTTCCACTGGGACAGCGGCGTCGGCAACGCCGCCGGCCCGCGCCGCCTCGCCGAGCCGCCCCAGTGGACCTCGAAGAAGCTGCTGGAAACTTCGGAGGCGAAGGCCGCCCTCGCCGTGCTGGAGGAGGTGGCCAGCCGTGTGCAATCGAAGGCACCGGAGACGGTCCTGGCCGGCCTGTCTCGGGAGGCCGACGCGGAGAAAGACCCCGTGAAGGCCGGCATCCTGCGCCGCGGGGCCGTCTACGGGAGCGCCGCCCTGGACAACCTGGGGCCGGTGGTGGGCGCCCTCGCCGACAAGCCTGCCGACGTGCGCGACGCCGCGGTGCAGGCGCTGCGGGCCTGGATCGGCCGCGGACCGGGACAGGACCGGAAACTGTACGATTACCTCCTGAAGGAGGAGAAGTTCTCGAAGGCCCACGCGGCGATCGCGCTGCAGATGCTGCACAGCCACGGCGACGCCGACCTGGAGAGGCCCGAAACCTATGAGGTGCTCATCGCCTACCTGCGCCATGAACGGCCGGCGATCCGCGAGTTGGCCGCGTGGCACCTGCAGCGCCTCGTGCCGGCGGGCAAGGACATCCCTTACGACCCGACCGCCTCGCGCGAGGAACTGAACCGGGCGTACAAGGAATGGAAGAAGCTGGTGCCCGACGGCAAATTGCCGCCGAAGGAGAAGTGAGCGCGCCCCCGTGACCGTGGGTGCGCGCCACGGTGACCGTGGGTGCGCTGCGCGACCCACGGCTTTGAGAGGCAACCCCTTCGGGGTAAAGACAGGCAGGCGGCGCGTGATGTCCAACCTTCCGTGTTTCACCGAGAGTGAGCTGCGGGCGTTCCTGAACGGCGAGCTGGCGGGCGACCGACTGCGGGCCCTGGCGGAGCACTTGCGCGGCTGCCCGAGCTGCGGCATCGCGGTGGCCCGGCTCGACGGCGTCAGCAACACCGGCCTGGAGATGCTGCGCCGGGCGGCGGAGTTGGGCGAGAACGCCGGGACCGTGGTCCAGGCCGCCGGCACCTCGCCGGGCGCCTCCTCCGCGTCGCCGCAGCGGGTAGGCGACTACGAAGTGCTGGGACAGCTCGGCCAGGGCGGCATGGGCGTGGTCTACAAGGCCCGGCACGTCCGGCTGCGGCGCATCGTGGCCCTGAAGCAGATCAAGGGAGGGGGCGGCGCGGCGCGGGAAACGCTGGACCGCTTCCGCCGCGAGGCCGAGGCGATGGCGCGGTTGCAGCACCGTAACATCGTGCAGATCTTCGAGGTCGGCGAAGAGGAGGGCGTGCCCTTCCTGGTGATGGAATTCGTGGACGGTGTCAGCCTGGCCCGGAAGCTCGCCGGAACCCCGCTGCCCGCCCGCACCGCCGCCGAGCTGCTGCTGACGCTGGCCGAAGCGGTGGCCCACGCCCACCAGCGCGGCGTGCTTCATCGCGACCTGACGCCGACGAACATCCTGCTGTCGTATAGCCGCGAGACTCCGGCGAGCGCTGAGTCATCGTTTCGCGAGACGACAAATCGAGTCTCGCGGCTCGACGAAGCCATTCCGAAGATCGCCGACTTCGGCCTGGCCCGGCTGCTGGTAGGCGGCACCAGCCTGACGCAGACCGGGGCCGTCATGGGCACGCCGAGTTACCTGGCGCCGGAGCAGGCCGACGGCAAGGGCAAGGAGGCGGGGCCGGCCGCCGACGTGTACGCCCTGGGGGCGATCCTCTACGAGTGCCTGATCGGGCGCCCGCCCTTCAAGGCGGCGACCACGCTGGAGACGCTCAAGCAAGTCGTCCACGACGACCCAGTGCCGCCGCGCCAGCTGCAGCCGAAGACGCCGCGCGACCTGGAGACGATCTGTCTGAAATGCCTGGAGAAGTCGCCGCAGCGCCGCTACGCCGCCGCCGAGGCCCTGGCGCACGACCTGGGACATTTCCTCGCCGGCGAGTCGATTGAGGCCCGCCGCGTCGGCCCGCTGGGGCGCTCCTGGCGCTGGGGGCGGCGCAGGCCGCTGGTGGCCGGGCTGCTGATGCTCCTGGTGTTCGTCACGGTCAGCGCCTTCGGGCTGGTGAGCTGGCAATGGCGCGAAGCGGTGCTGGAACGGCAGCGAGCCGAGGCGGAGGAAGAGGAAGCGCGCGAGCAGCGGGCCACGGCGGTGGAGGAACGGCGCCGAGCCGAGCTGCAGGAGCAGGAGGCGCGCGGCCAGCGGGCCAAGGCGGAGGAACGGTTGACGCAGGCGTGTGACGTCATCGACGACATGCTGACGCGAGTCGGGGCCGACACCCTCGCCTCGGTGCCGCACGCCGAGGCGGTTCGCCGGCATCTGCTGGAGAAGGCGATCAAGGCGTTCGACGGCCTGCGCCAGCAGGACAGCGACGACCCCTACCTGCGCGGCCGGACCGCCTACGCCCACCGGCGCACCGCCGAGCTGCTCAA
>DATFNV010000332.1:0-15491 GCA_035266225.1 Gemmataceae bacterium | reverse complement strand
CCCTGGGCGAGGTCGGCCTCGACCTGGCGCAGCTTGGGGATGATCTCTTCCGCCGTGTGTCGCTTCATCGTTCGTCTCCTGCCCCTGAGGGGCGTCAGAGACTCTCATACCACCTGGACCGGTTTTTGGGTAGCACACCAGTGGCGTAGATGTCCAGCACCTTCCGCCAGAAGACTCGTTCGGACGAGCGGATGTCGCGGATGCGGTCGAGCAGTTCGTCGAAGTAGTTGCCGCCGCCGGCCCGCTTGAGCCGGTCGTCGTCCATCGTGAATCCTTTGATGATGAACTCCCGCAGCCGTTGCGTGGCCCAGATGCGGAACTGCGTGCCACGTAAGGACTTGACGCGGTAACCCACAGAGATGATGACATCCAGGTTGTAGTGCTGAGTGTCGTACTGCTTCCTGTCGGCGGCAGTTATCCGGAAATTCCGGATAACTGCCGCCTCCTGGAGTTCGCCCTCGTCGAAGATGTTGCGGATGTGTTCGCTGATCGTCCGAACGTCCTTCTGGAACAACTCGGCCATCACCTTCTGGGAGAGCCAGACGGTTTCCCCTTCGACGCGGACCTGAATGCGCGCCTGCCCGTCGTCGGTCTGGTAGAAGAGGAACTCGCCCGGATCGGCTGGCACAAGTTCGCCGCTCATGATCTCTCTCCCCGGCGAAGTAGTGAACCGTCACCCGTTTGGGTCGTCGAGCAATTGCTGCAATCGCTCGCCGAGCGGCGGCGGGAAGCGGGCCGGCCAGGTCGCGTCGATGAGGCCGACGCCGATCAGGTCGCGCAGGTGAGTCCGGTCCTTGTCGCGCCAGGCGATCAGCTTCATCTTGATCAGTGCCTGGAGCTTCGTCACCTGAAACTCGGCGGCCCGCTCCGATTCGTCGAGATCCGGCGACGCATGCTCGTAGTCCGGCCGCACCTTCTCGCCAGCGAAGAGAATGTGAACGGCTTCACTCGGCCGACCTTGGGGGCCATCAATGAACATATCCACGTCGAGGAGTTGATAATAAACGAACCCGGCTGCTTCGAGCGCAGCTCGGGCGGCGGGCAGGTCGATGCGGCGGATCAAGAGATCGACATCTCGCGTATTGCGAACGGCTCCCTCATCAGCCCTGGCCACCCACTCGGCGACGGCGTTGCCACCGGCGACGGCATACGGCACGGCAGCGTCGTCAAGCGCCTTGGTCGCCCTCCGCAACCGCTCCTTGACCTTTTCCGCTGCCATGAGCGCCCTTTCCCAACCGATGGGTCCGACTGCCGCGTCCGCCATGATTCACGCTTCCTTCTACTTCCAATCGTGGCCGAATCGGGCCCTGACTCGGAGCCTTTCACTTCTGCTCCTCGGTCTGTCGCGGGGCGTCGAGGAGCCGACGCAACCGCTCAACCTCGGCCTCGGCCTGCTCGGCCCGTTCGACGGCCTGGCGGCGTGCCTCCTCGGTCCGCACGCGCTCCGCCTCCAGCTGGTCGAACATGAGGAACGGACGATCGTCGGGGCGAGAGACCGTCATCTCCGGCTTCGTCAGCTGGAAGCGGATTCGCAGGCGCGGGCTGACGAAGCCGTCGGCCGGCTGCACACGCCGCAGCACCTCGCCCCGGCGCACGTACACGGCCAACCGGTTCCTGTCCGGATCGTAGACGTAGTACTCCTCGACGCCGTGACAGTCGTAGAAGTCGAGCTTGTCCGCCATCTCGATGGGGTCGTTGCCCGGCGAGAGGATCTCGAAGACGACTTGCGGCGCCACTCCGCCTTCTTCCCATTGCTTGTAAGAGCCGCGGTCTCCGCGGGGCCGGCCGAAGGCCACCAACACGTCGGGGGCCACGCGGATTTCGGGCTCCCCTTCCACCGGATACCAGAAGATGTCGGCCGCGATGAACACGTCGGCTACTTCCGCCAACAGTGCCAGGAGGTTGTCGAAGAGGATGACGATCCAGCGCGCCTGCTTGGTGTTGTCGGCCATTGGCTTGCCATCGCTCTCGGGGTAGACGATCGGTCCAGGCGGGAGGGAAGCAAGAGTCACGCTCATCACACGATTCCTTCCTGGGGCCGAGGGCAGCCTGCGGGCATTGCGCGGAGGATACTTCAACCGAGGCACCGAGGGAACCCCATTTCACGACTGGCGGCTGGTGCAGATCTACGACACCTTGGGCCAGCCATACCCGCAACGAATTGTTGAAGTCCAGCACTTACGGCCGGCGCTCGAGCGATACGCCGTGCAGCACCTCCGTGATCGTCTGTTCGGTCACCGGGACGCGGGACAATTTGTACCGCGGGTAGCGCTCACAGTCGCCGCCAGCCGCTTCCCTCGTGGCCAAAGGAAAACGCCTCCGGGTGCAGCACCTCCGCTAGGATCTCCAGCGACTCGATCAATCGTGGACCCGGCCGGTTGAAATACTGGTTGCCGTCGGCGAGGTACACCCGCCCCGCGCGCACCGCCCCCAATTCCGGCCAGTCGGTGCGGCTCGTCAGTGCCGCCATTTCCTCGCGGGTGCGCGCCAACTCGAAGCCGCACGGCGCCACGAAGATCACGTCCGGGTCGCGCCGGTGCAGCTCCTCCCACGTCATCCACGGCGAATGCTTGCCCGCCTCGCCGAAGAGATTGACGCCCCCCGCCAACTCGATCAACTCCGGCATCCAGTTGCCGCCCGCCATCAGCGGATCGATCCACTCGACGTAAGCTACCGTGGGCCGCGCCGGCAGGGCTCGCGCCCGTTCGGCAATCGCGGACAGCCGCTGCTCCAGGCCGCGGATCATCTCCTCGCCGCGCTCGCAGGCGCCGAGCGCTTCGGCTACCTGGCGCACGCTGTTCCACACGTCGGCCAGCGCGTTCGGCGCCAGCGAGACGACGTTCGGCCGGGCGTCCAGCCAGTCGCACACGGCGCGCTCCACGTCGCGCTGGCTGACGGCGCAGACCTCGCAGTGCGATTGCGTCACGATCACGTCGGGGCGCAACTGCTTCAGCAGGTCGGCGTGGACGCGGTAGACCGACAGCCCGTCTTGCAGGACCGTCTTGACGCGCCGGTCGATGTCGCGACTGCTCCCCTCGACGGCGAACTTCGGCTCGGTGCAGACCGGCAGGCGCTTCACCGACTCGGGAAAGTCGCATTCGTGCGAGCGCCCGACCAGGTGGTCCTCGAAGCCCAGGGCACAGACGATCTCGGTGGCGCTGGCGATGAGGGAGACGATGCGCGGCATAAGGACTCCGTTTAGCGGCATGGTTCAGAACGGGGCAGTTTCGGGTGGCGCGGCCGTAGGTCAGGCTTTCCAGCCTGACTCGCTTCTTGTCAGGCTGGAAAGCCTGACCTACGGCGCCAAGTGTTACCCCGGCTTGAACCATGCCCGTTTAGCCGCCGCCCTCGGGGCGGCGCGTCTGCGAAGCCGCAAGCGGCTCGTTGAGGCGATCGACGAGCCACCGGCGGAAGATGTCGGCCTCGGCCGGCTTGTTCGTCCAGCGCGCCCGGTCGAACATCGTCAGCGCCATCAGCAGGGCGTGGTGCTGGCCGGCCCGGTCCTGGGCGAGGGCGAACTGCCGATAATAGCGGTCGATCAGGGCCACGCTGGCCCGCGCCGCCTCCTCGTCGCGGAAGGCGAGCTGCCCCGCGAAGAACTTCGAGTAGACGTTCATCGGGTGCGTCGTGCTGGTGTACAGGTCGTGGTAGTCGATGGGCAGCTTGGCGCCGGTCAGCACCGAGGCGACGTAGCTCGGCCGCGAGTGCGTGATCATGGCGATGTCCTGCGGCTCCGTGATGCCGCTGGCGTACAGCGAGAGGATCTGCTCCTTCTTGCTGGGTGGCTCCGGCGCCTCGACGGCCGCCGGCGCGGGCGGGGCCGGCGCCGCCTTCGCGGGCTTCACGCGGCGCTGCTTCTTCGGGTTGTCATTCATGGGGACCTCCGAACGCTGAGCCGCAAGCGGCGATTACACCATTCCCCATCGCCGGCGGCAGAACCACTCCAGCGACACCAGCGCCACGAAAACGAGCAGGAACGCCGGGGGGAACGGCGACAGGCTGCTGCGGCGCCAGTCGGGCCACAGGTTAGCCTTCGGGCGCATCCCGGCCAGCGGCTGCGACGGCAGCTCGCGCAGGTAGCGGGCCAGGTCCTCCTCGGTGCCGGGGTGGAACTTGCCGCCGCCCGCCGCCGCCAGCCGCTTCAGGAATTCGTGGTCGGCCGCCCGCCGCGTCATCTCGGCGTCGTCCTGGGAGACCAGGAAGCGCGCCGACGCCTGGCCGCTCACCGCCTGCCCGTCGGTGTCCTTGGCGCTGCCCTGCACCACCAGCCGGTACTCGCCCGGCACGTCGGTCTTCCAGAAGGTGCCACGGTCCTCGTCCTTGTCGCGCACCGTCTGCACCGGCACCTCGCTGCCGTCGGGGCCGATCACCTTGGCGTCGAAGCGGGCGTCCTTCAGGTCGAGGCCGCCCTTGCCGCGCACGCCGGCGCCGAAGCCGAGCCGGCCGCCCGCCGCCAGGCGGCGCACGTCCGGCTTGACCCAGACGTTCCCCTCCGCCTTCTCCTGATGCGCCAGCCACAGCACCAGTTGCCGCCAAAAGCGCTCGTGATACTGGTCTCCCTTCGGGGGGCGGATCCACAGGTAGGTCGTGTCGCCGGCGAAAGCGATCGCCCGGCCGGCGCCGGTCTCCACCGCCGCCAGGATGTCGTCTCCCCCCTGGGATTGGAGGAGTACGTCGCCGATGGTGCCCTTGCGAAACGTACCCATGCGCGAAAGGCCGTAGAGCTTCAACTGTCCCCAGGCCGCTTCGTTCTCCTTCGCGTCGTCCGCCAGGCGCAACAGGTAGTGATCCTTCCCGCGCTCAGTGAGGGTGAGCGACAGCGGTTGGTCATCACGGATTTCGCCCGTGGCGCTCATGTCGATGGGCAGCACGTCGCGCAGTTTGGTGTCCTGCCAGCCGCCGTTGCCGAAGTTGCGAAGGCCACCGATCATCATCACGCCGGCCCCCTTCTCGCGGAAGAGCTGCTCGATGGTCGCCACCGCCTCCTTGTCGCCTTGCTGCACTTCCCGGGCCGTCACGTCGCCGATGATGATGACGTCGTAAGCCCGGTCCTTGAAGTGGAAAAGATCGCCCTGGGGCGGCGCGGCGTCCCCGAGGCCGCCGAGGGTGGCCCGGAACACGCGGATGCGCGGGTCGGTCGCCAGGGCGTCGAGGAGGTAGGCCCGCTCCTCGCGCCGCTTATCGACGTAGAGGACGCTGATGCCCTCCTTCGTCACGGTCACGAAGGTGCTGATCTCGTTGTTGAAGGCGGTCAGCTCCTTGGGATCCGGGTCAATTTTCAGCGTCACCTTCACCTCGCCGGGCTTGGCCGGGGCGTTGCAGGTCACGGTCAGCTCGTTGCCGGTCGTCAGGCGCAGCACCTCCACGTGAACCGCTTCCTCCTTGTCGTTCACGAGGATGGGCACTTCCTTGTCGTCGATGAACAGGCGAACGCGCACTTCCTTGTTCTCGAAGCCGGGGGCGTCGGCGGTGGCCTTGACGATGAGTTTTCCCTTGACCGGCACCGGCGACGGCTCGGTGGTGATGTTCGTCAGGGCGATGTCGCTCTGGCGGTCGCTGGTGGTCGTCTTGCCGAAGGCGAAGGTGTGAATGGGACACGGCAGGTTACGCCACTGGCCGGCGACGGCGAGCGGCTCGTGGCGGGCGCCGTTGTCGGCGCCGTCGCCCATCACCAGCAGGCCGCGCAGAGAACGCTCGCCGCGGTAGCGCTCGTGCAGCGTGTGCAGCATCAGGCCGTAATCGCTGCGCTTGCCGTCGGCCGTCGCGGCGCCGTCCTCGGGGTCGAACGGCCGCACGCCCACCGAGAAGCGGTGGAAGGCGACGGTGACGTTGTGCTCGTCGCGCAGCTTGCGGAAGTCCGGCTCGCACTTGCCCAGGACGCGGCGCATGCGCTCCCAGCGCGACTGGCTGTCGAACTCGTCCTGGATCGTCATACTTTCGGAATCGTCCACGGCGATGATGAGGACCGACGGCACGCGCAGCTCGTCGCGGAAGGCGAGGGCCGGCCGCAGCAGCGCCAGGAAGGCGAGCAACAGGGCGCCAAGGCGCAGGACGAGGACGGCCAGGACGCGACGGAAGGTCGCCGCGCGGGCGCCGAGGTAGGTCCAGACGGTCAGCCCAGTCAGCAGCAGGGCCACGACGGCGAGGGCAGGCAGGCCGAACCCGGACAGCGACCAGGGGTACGTTGGGTCGGTGTTGAACGTCAGTTCGCCGTTCATGGGGCCTCCGCGGTTTGTTTAGCGGCGGATCGCAGACCCGCGCGGGTCTGCGACCCGCCGCTAAACGACTCTTCCGCCGGGGCTTGTTGACGGTAGAAGCGATTGGCCAGCAGACTTTCGACGGCCAGGAACAGCAGCAGGGCGATGAGCAGCCAGGGCGTCAGGTCCAGCGGCTGCGCCCAGCGCTCCTGCATCCGGTCACGCAGGCTGGCGGTGCGGCCGACCGGCAGCACGCTCCCCTCGCCGAGCAGCGCCTCGATTTGTTCCTTCGGCACCCGGTCGAGTTGATATTCGTCGGGGCGCGGGTTCATGCTGAAGGCGGCCAGGCGCTGAACGTGGCGCTCGTCGGGGACGGCCAACACGGCGAAGTTGCCCGGCGTCGTCGCGTGGACGACGCGCAGCTCGCGCTGCTCCGGCTGGCGGGTGAGCGTCGCGTCGGACCCGATCACGCCCGGCCCGGCCAGGGTGTAGGTCGGCAGGAACTCCGCGGGCAGCGGGATCGGTACCGTCTGCCCGGTGACGTAGTTGAAGGTCGGCTCCGCCGTGTCGCCGGCGAGGTGCTCGGTCATCAGGTTGCTCAGCGAGAAGGCGAACGACGAGATGCCGAAGTAATTATTCCATTTTCTCTCGATATTGGGGTCGGGCGCCGACGTCAGCATCAGCACCCGCCCGGCCCCGCTGACTCGCTCCAGCAGCGCCGGCGAGGCGTCCTTGTCGGTGTAGTGGCTGAGCACGTCGGCGTTCCCTTCGACCGGGGTGACCTTCCAGAACTTGCGGGCACGCGGTTTGAGGCTCTCCCTGTAGAAATCGACGTCCTGCCCCTTCCACTTGCGGAACCGCGCCAGGATCGGGTGCCGCGCCAGGCCCTGCCCGTCACCCTGGAGTTCGGCCCAATAGCGCTCCTTCGGGTCGGTCACGCTTTCGACCTTCTCCAATCGTGCCGGCAGCAACTCGGCGGCGGACTTGTCGTCGTTGTAGGCGGCCGCGACCGGCCCGCCCTCCGCGCCGCCCAGGACGACGGCCAGCCCGTGACCGGAGGCGACGTATTCCTTCAGCCGACCCCAGAGCGCGCCGCCTGGCTTCGCGACGTTGACCAGGTACACGACGGCATAGCGGTTAAGGTCAATGCGCTCTGCGTCTCCGACGGGCTTCAGCTCGGCGTGGAAGAGGTAGTCGAGCGTGCCCTTCCAGGCGTCGGCCACCCCCTCGCGGGTGACGTCATCGGCGAGGACGAGCACGCGGCGCCCCTCGTTGACGCGGAAGGTGGCGAAGCCGACGTTGTCGAACGGCATCGCGTCGCTGTTCTTCAGGCGCACCTCGACCTGGTGCAGCCCCTCGGCGAGGTCGTTCTGGGCCGCGCCGGCAACGTCACGAGGCGCCGCCTGGCACGTGAACTCCACCACCTCGGCGCGCCCCGCCCGCAACTTCTGCGACTTCTCCGACAGCTGTTTGTCACCGCTCGGTTCGCCGACGATGCGACACGTGAGCTGCGCATCGTAATCCGCACCGGTGGCCTGCACCGTGACGTTGATCCGGATCGTGTCGCCGGGCCGGGCCGTCGCCGGCTCCACCTTCACCTCGACGATGGCCAGGTCGGCGGGATCCTCGACCCCCACATCGACGAAGACGGCGTTGACGTCCTTCGGCTGCGTCAGGGCCTTGGCGGCGGCCTCGTCCCAGCAACCGCGCGTGCGGTCGGAGAAGACGTAGAGCACCTTCGGCGGTGCCTCGGCCGGATTCTCCTGGGTGCGGTCCAGTTCGGCGAGAAGACGGTACGCCTGCTCGATCTGCCGGGTGAGGGGGGCGTTGGCGTGGCGCAGCTTCAGCGCGGCGACCTGGTCTCGGGCCTGGCCGGCGGACACCTGCCACTCGCCGCCGGCCTCGGCGCTGTCGAGCACCGCGACCTTGCTCCCCTCGGGAAGCTCGTCGAGCAATTCGCCGGCGCGGCGCCGGGCCTCGTCGAGGCGCGTCTTGTCGCCGGCGCTGTACTCCATGCTGTAGCTGGTGTCGATGACCAGGACGGCGCTGACGGGTCGGTCGCCGATGGGAGGCAGCACCCCGCCGGTGAGCGCCGGCCGGACCAGGGCGAGGCAGAGGGCGGCGATGACGGCCATGCGCAGGAGCAGGAGCAGCAGGTGGCGCAGGCGCAGGCGGGTCTGGTTGGTGCGGTGCTTCTGCAGCAGGAAGCGGAAGGCCGGGAAGGGGAGGCGCTTCGGCTTCTGCCGCATGATCAGGTGGATGAGCACCGGGATGGCGGCCAGTGCCAGGCCGCCCAGGAGCAGGGGATGTACGAAGGTCATGGGAGAGCCGGTGGCTGTCGTGTGCGGCCGCGGAGGCGGTAAGAACCACTTCTCACTGTATTACACACGCGCCAACACGGGGTCGGCAACCACCGTTTGCGAACTTTTCGGCAGGGCAGGCTGGCGTGGCCGCCGCCACGACAGGACGCGCGAGAAGTGGGCGCCGGAAAAAAAATGCCGACGAGGGCATTTTCCGTTTGCTTTTCCCTTGACGAGGCGCCTAAACTAATCGTTTGTAGAATATGAGCAGGGTTCGGCTCCTGGCGGCGCGGCCGGCAATCTCGCCTCGATACTCGCTTAAGGCCGGACACGCCAGGAGACTCTCTTTCTCCCAACCCTGTCCGCAGTCCGAACTGTGTGACGGCCGCGCAGACGGCGGTCTGTTCGTGTGCGGAAAGCTCAACCCGCTGCGACCCGGGCCTCGACGTGTTGGTCCCGCGAGTTGCGGCGGACTGGAGTTGTCGTTCTTCATACCGCTTCGTGGGCAATCGTTTCGGGGGAAAGACTCATGACTCGCGCCGGCTCTCGTCGAGGGTTCACGCTGGTAGAGTTGCTGGTGGTGATCGCCATCATCGCCGTGCTCATCGGCCTGCTCGTCCCGGCCGTCCAGAAGGTTCGCGACGCCGCCGCACGCATCTCGTGCGCCAACAACCTCGCCCAGCTCGGCAAGGCGTCCCACAACTACGCCTCCGCCAACGGTACGCTGCCGCCCGGGTTCCTTGGGACGTCTCCCAACCTGACCGACGGCAACGTGGGCAACATCTTTAGCGCCCAGAATGTCGGCGTCCTCGGGCAACTGCTGCCCTTCATGGAACAGGATCCCATCTACCAGGAGATGATGTCCGGGGTGCCGTCGGACTACCTTTCGTACACCAAGGTCTACGCCCCCTGGTGGGCTTACGGCAGCAGCTGGGCCGCGGCGAACAACAGGATCAAGAGCTACCTCTGCCCGGTCTCCCTCACGGATAGCTCGACGAACGTCTTCGCCAATCTCGTCATTTACACCTCGCCGGGTTTCTGGGACCTCACGGGCTGGTACTTCGGCGGCGTTAGCTCCCTCGGGAAAACCAATTACATCGGCGTGGCCGGCTACTTCGGCCAGGATTATCCCCCCTACGCGGGCCTCTTCACCAACCGCACCCCCGTGTCGCTATCCCAGCTCACCGGCGCGGACGGCAGCAGCAACACCATGCTCTTCGGTGAGGCCATCGGCGACTCGTACCTCACCAACAGCCCCCTCTACACCGGCCTTAGCCTTTCGTACTCATGGATGGGTTGCGGCTCCATGCCGGCCTACTGGGGGATACCGACCGACGACCAAACCGACTGGCACGCCTGGAGCAGTCGCCACACCAATATTGTCCAGTTCGTCTACGCCGACGGGTCGGTCCGCGGCGCCATCAAGGGGATGGCGACCACCGGCAGCGGCGCCTGGGTGCAGTACATTTGGGCCAGCGGCTGGAACGACGGTCAGAATGTGGATTTCAACCAGTTCTCGAACTGACCGCCGGAGGGGTGTTGTCTGTCCTCGAGAGGGAAAGGACCGAGATGCGTCACCTGCTCGCGCTGCTCATGACGATGCTGATCCTGGCCGCCACGGGGTGCGGCGGTGGCCAGAGTCCCAGCAACACGGCCCGTCCGACCGCCGGGCCGGAGGGAGGCTCAGGGGGAATCAGGGCCGGGGGCATCCCGGCCAAGCCCCCTCAGCTTCCGAAGGACTGAGGGCCCGGGCCGGGACGGCCAAGCCCACGTGATCCCTTCTCCCCAGTGAAGACCGGCCCCGCCCGCAGCGCCCCGAACTGAGCGGCTCCGCCCGGCGGTACGTCATCCGCGTACCCGCCGGGCGGAGCCGTTTCCGGAAGGCTCTCCCATGACGGCCCCCTCCAACTCGCCCCCCATCGTTGTCGAGCAGGTCGGCGCCGTCACCGTCGTCCGCTTCGCGATCCCCGAGGTCTTGCACGCCGACGTCATCGACTCGGTCGGCGAGCGCCTGTCGGCCCTGGTCGAGGACGAGGGCCGGCGGTTACTGCTGCTCGACTTCTCCGCCGTACACAAAGTGTCCAGCTCGCTGCTCGGTCAGATTATCGCCCTGCATCGGCGGCTCCTGGCCCTGCGCGGGCGATTGGCCCTGTGCGGCCTCAACAGCGAGGTGCGACGCGTCTTCGACCTCTGCCAGCTCCCGCGCTTGCTTCACCTCTGTCCCGACGAGCCTACCGCGCTCCTCACCCTGTCCCGCGACGCTGAGGCGGTCGCCGGAGAACGATCGGGTTGACTCCGGCACCTGGGCCAGCCGCTTGCGGCTTCGCACGGTCCGCCTGCGAAGCCGCAAGCGGCGGTGACGTCATTCGCCGACTTCCGCGCCGTGATTGCACCCGCGCGTGACGAAGACGGGGGCCTCGCCGAGTGCGACCTCGCGCCGCAGCCGCCGCGCCAGGTCGCCGGCACGCTCCTCGTCGTCGAGGATGGCGAACACCGCCGGGCCCCACGAACTCTGCCCGACGCCGCGGACGCCTTGCCGGCGCACGAAGGCCACCACCTCGGCCACGCCACGGCTGGCGTACGTCCCCCCTTGCACGGGTGCAAATGCCTCCCCAACACGGGCGTTGAAGTCGTACAGCGCTTCGCCGAAGCGATCAAGGTCGCGCTCGATCAGCGCCGGCAGCAGGCCGAGCAGCAACAGCCGGCACAGCGCGGCGGTCGTACACGCCGGGACGGGGCGGCCGCGCAACTGCCGGAACGCCTCGCGCTCGCGGTCGCCGTGCCGGCCGGGCTCGCCGGGCGGGACCGCCACGACGACGCGCCACGTCTCGGGGAACGGCAGGCGCACCGCCAGCGTCGATACGGCCTGCTCCGCCCGCTTGCCCGACTCGACGAGGAAGCCGCCGTGCGCGAAGCCGTGGACGCCCAGCGCCGAGCGCAGCCCACGGCCAACGCGGGGCGCCAACTCGACGGCCCGCAGGTCGGGCTGCGATGCGGCGACGGCCAGGGCCCGCCCCACCGCCAGACCGAGCTGCGTCCCGCTGCCGAGGCCGCAGTGTTCCGGCGGGGCCGATTCGATGACCAGGCGCTGCGGCGCGAGGATCCCTCCAGTGACCGTCGCCGCGAAGCGGTGAGCGAAGTCGAGTGCGCGGTCGGCCAATGGCCCCGCCGCCGACCAGTCGGCCGCCGGCTCGACGCGCAGCCGCAGGGCGGGGTTTTCGATCATGAGGCCGGCGCCGCCGAAGCGGCGCACGGGCAGCACCGGCTCTCCGTGACGGTCGGGCCAGAAGTCCTCGCCATCGGCCGGCAAACTGAGCAGCCCGAAGTGCAGCCGGGCCGGCGCCGTTACCCGTATCATCGGTCCCTCTCCGCCCGCTGTTGTCGCACCCGCTCGACGTGCCGCCGGAGGAAGGCGAACGCCTCGTGCTCCTGCTCGCCGCCGGTCTTGTCCACGACCGCCGCGAACTTGCGGTACTCCGCCTCGATCTCGTCGATCGGCAGAAAGTCGGTGCGCGTGGCCAGGATGGCCGCCTCGACGACGGCGTGTTTCGCCCGGTTGAAGCCGAAGAAGTCGCGCAGCCGCCCGGAATGGACCACCTCCGCCTCGATCCGCACGCGCGGCTCGCTCTCGTCCATCGACCGTACCCGGAATTCATAGATGCGGCAGGCGCCGGACAGGACGAAGCCGCGCACCATCGTGGCGCGTACGAGTGGAGGCGGCGGCTCGACAGGGCCGAGGGCGGCGCGGGCCAGCAGCAAGACGTCGTCGGTGACGTGCAGGACGCCTTCACCGTGGCTCTTGAGGTTGCAGTAGGTCTGCGAGGTGGGGAACGGTCGCAGGAGGAAGCGGCGCATGTCAGCATCGACGCGCGGGCCCATCGGGGCGATGTTCACCTCGCCGGACGGGGAAACAGTCGTGACGATGCCTTCGAGGATCACGGAGATCTTCTCCCGTTTAGCGGCCGCTCGCAGAGCGGCGCTCGTAGTGACCGCATTTATGCGGTCCTGGCAGCCAGGACCGCATAAATGCGGTCACTACGAGCGCGAATCGAGCGCCGCTCTGCGAGCGGCCGCTAAACGACTATCGCAGTGCCCGCACCAGCCCCTCCGCCTTGTGCAGCGTCTCCTCGTACTCGCGCTGCGGGTCCGAATCGGCTACGATGCCGCCCCCCACCGGGAACTGAATCCAGCCGCGCGCGATGGTGAAGGATCGGATCAGGATGTTCGTGTCCATCGCCCCGTCGAAGCCGATGTACCCCAGCGCGCCGCAGTACGGCCCGCGTGCCGTCGGCTCCAGCTCGGCGATGATCTCCATCGCGCGCACCTTCGGCGCCCCTGTTACCGAGCCGCCCGGGAACGCCGCCTTCAGCAGATCGACCGGGCCGAGTTCCGGGCGCAGCCGGCCGCGCACCTCCGACACCAGGTGATGGACGTAGCGGTACGACTCCAGTCGGCAGAGCGCCGGCACGCGCACCGTGCGGTACTGGCACACCCGCCCCAGGTCGTTGCGCATGAGATCGACAATCATGACATTCTCGGCCCGGTCCTTGGCGCAGGCGAGCAGCTCCGTCGCGCGGGCGGCGTCCTCCTCCGGGGTACCGCCGCGCGGCCGCGTCCCCTTGATCGGCCGCGTCTCCACCTCGCCGTCCTCGACGCGCAGGAATCGCTCCGGCGAGGCGCTGGCGACGACGGCGCCGCCAAGGTCGAAGAGGCCGGCGAAGGGGGCGGCGTTCCGCTCGCGCAGGCGCCGGTATAGCTCCAGCGGCGGCAGCGTTGCGGGGTGCAGCAATCGTTGGGCCACGTTCACCTGGAAGCAGTCGCCGGCGTGGACGTAGTCGATGGCTCGGCGGACCGCGCTGAGATACCGCGGGTGGTCGAAGTTGCTCGTCAGGCGGGGGAGGATTGGCAGGGGGTATTGCGGGCAGAGGCACGACGCGGGCAGCGGTGGGCCAGTGTCGGGCGGCGACTCGGCGGCCGCCCCTCGCAAACGGTGGCGCAGCGCCTGGAGGCGCCGGGCGGCCCGGGGCCTGCGAAGCCACGGTTGGGTTTCGGGCAGGCCGGTCGAGATAAGCCAGGCTCGCCGGGCGCAGTGGTCGAAGGCCAGTACCCAGTCATAGAAGCCGACGGCCAGGTCGGGCAGGGCGAACTCGTCGAAGGACGGCCGGGGCAGTCGCTCGATGTGGTGGCACAGGTCGTAGCCGAACAGCCCCGCCGCCCCTCCCTGGAACGGCGGCAGACCGGGGATCGTCTCCGTTCGCCAGCGGGCCAAGCGCTCGGCCAGGCGCGGGAACGGGTTGTCGTCCCCGCCGCGCGAGCTGAGCCAGTCGAACGGGTCGGCGGTGAGGAAGGAATAACGGCCGAACGGTGAATCGAGAGCGGCGCTGTCGAGGAAGAGCAGGTGCGGCAGGTGAGCGAACCGGCGGGCCGCGTCCCACGGGTCGGGCGCCGGCGTCAGCTCCTCGACCAGCGGCGCGGCCGGCTCGGGGGGCGCGGTCCGGGGCTGGAGGATGCTGCTCATACGGTCATTGTACGAGCCGGGTGCTTAGTCCAGATGGTCCGCCAGCTTCTCCTTCACTACCCCAGCGTCAAAGGTGACGGTGATTCTGGAATTGCCAGGGCCGTACCATATAATACTCCGTTGGCCGATAGGGGCTCCTGTAGGCACGCCCCCGCCGGGGAACTCACCCCGGTCGCCGAGCAATTCCTGCACGGCGTCGTAGGTCATGCCCGGCTTGATTTTGCTGAAGTTCTCCTTGGTGACCTGCGCATTCGCTGGATGGCGGGTGAGGCGCAAGCTCACCGCGCCGACCGCGAAGCCGACGAGCAGCGCCAGCACAATCAGGACCACCACTTGCCAGGTCTGCCACGGCCTCCGTGGCTTCACCGAGGGGGATTTGTCGCCGAGCCTGTCCTGGTTGTCGGCCAGCGGCGGTCGGTTGGGTGTAATCTCACTCATGGGATGCTCCGGAATGGTGCGATCTGCGCTGCTGATGACGAGTCAGTCAGTGCATTGTGACGCCCCGCGGACGGAAGTCAACGAGAAAGCTAAGCCCGGTCTACTTCCAGGCTGATTTCAGAACGTTGACCTCCAGCGTGCTCACCTTCGCCTCGCCCCCTTCGCCGACAAGCCGAGCGATTAGTTGTCCACCGGGACAAGGACGCCGGCCGATAGGGCCACCTGACCGTCTTTGCCGAAGACCTCGACCGATGCTCCAGGCGGCGCGCCGCTATTCGGCCTTGTACTCCAGCAAGTCCCAGATGATGATCTTCCTTCCTTCCCCAATGACCCCTTGCACCTTGATCGTCCCACGCGGGGCGACGATGGTGCCCTCGAAGTGCTTGCCCTTGCGGGCCAGGGCGAAGTTGCGGCCGCCGTTGCTGACGATGACGGCGGGGAAGTCCGCAGTCTCGATGCGGAAGTGGTATTTCGTGCCGGGCTTGAGGGACCCCGTCAGGGGCGCCTCCTTGAGCACGAACGACGATCCCGGCGTGTCGTAGATCTTGACCAGGCCGGGGAAGTCCTCGGCCGCCAGCGCCTTGCGGATGGCGGAGGGCGTCACGCCGACCTCGAAAAAGCGGCCCGAGACCTTCGGTTGGCGGTCGAACTCCTTCTCGGAGATGGGCTCGGTCAGGAGTTGGCAATTCGCTTTCCGGGGGAAGTGCGTGAACACGAGCGCCTCCGGCGGCGGCATGAAGTAAAAATCGTGGAACTCCTTGACGAACTTCTTGTCCTGCAGGGCGCCCGCGCCCCAGGTGGCATCGACAAGGTGCCACTCGTCATCGAGTTTGATCGAGTTCCAGCCGTGAAGTCCGGTGGTGCTGGTGTCGCCCTCGATGTAACCGTGCCCCTTCGTCTTTCCCGGGACGATCACGGCCTTGACGCCGGCCTGCTGGCACAGTTCCTTGAACAGGACGGCATAGCCCCCGCACAGCGCCTTGCGGTCCTTGAGGGTCTTTTCCGTTGCGACATCGGGATGCTCCCCCGCGAAGAAGG
>DATFNV010000331.1:0-3567 GCA_035266225.1 Gemmataceae bacterium | reverse complement strand
AGTCATTCCTCGATGGCCGCTAGACGCCGACGAGGACCAGGGTCACGTCATCATTGCGTAAGCCGTCGTGCCGGCGCCGCTCCTCGACCCAGGTGGCGAAGGCATCGCTGGCGTCCGGTTTGGTCGGCAAACGGGTCAGCTCCTCCCACGGCCGATCACCGGCCTCGTGCCGCCGCAGGAACCACTGAGCCAGGGCGTCGGTCATTAGCAGAAAGCGATCGGCGGGCTGCCAGCCGCCGCGGCCCTCGGCGCGGACTTCCGAGGCCGGCGCGACGGGCGGCCGCGAGCCGATCAGCAGCGGCCGGTTGCCGAACTCCGCTGAACGCCGCAGCGGAAACGCCTCGATCAGGCGGTCCTGGCGCACCTGGAAGAGGCAGCTGTCGCCCACCGCCAGGGCGTGCCAACGGCCGTCGCCGACGACCAAACCGAGGAGGGTGGCGAACGCGCCGTCGTCGCGCTTGGCCTCGGCGTACCAGGGCAGGGGTTGGCCGCCCACGCCCGCCGCCCAACTCCGCCGGGCCGCATCGAGCCAACCGGGCGCGGGCCGGACGAAGCCCTCGACCAGGAGGCGGGCCCACAGGCCGGCGAAGGAACTCTCGGAGGCCCCGTCCGCGACAGCGAAACGCCCCGCCGGCGAGTCGGCCGCGAAGGCGTCCTCGTATTCGTCGGCGGCGTTGCCTCGCTTGGGCAGGGAGAGCGCCTGGCAGGAGGCCGGGGGGGATCGGCGAGTCATGGTCTGCCCCGGGCGACACGGGTGCCGATGTCGAGGAAGCGTATCACGGACACCAGGTCGGCGTTGAAGGCGAAGCCGTGGGCACCCGCGGCCACCTCGAAGCCGTCGGCGCGGGCGGCCTCCGCCATCTGCGGCGGCAGCGGGCTGGACATCTTGAACAGGTGGCGGGCGTACGGGTCGGACAGCCCTTCGACGGAAGCGGGAAAGACCACCGGGGCAGCGATCGTGGAGGAGAGGTGGGCGTTGAACAGCAGCACCGGGCCGTCGGTCGTGGCCAGCGCCCGCACGGCGGCCGCGGCCGGGCGCGGGTCGGCGTCGCTGGCCTGGCCGTCGGTGACGTTGACCACCAGCGGCGGATAACACTCCGGCGAGTGCGTGATGAATTCCTGAAGGACCTGTCCCGCCAACGTCAGCGCCTGGCACATGGGGGTCTGGCCGTCGGCAATCGGCTCGAACCACACCGGGAACTTGAACGACTGCTCGAAGACCCCGCCGGCCCCGTCATCGACCTTGCGCTTGCGCGGCTCGACGCGGAGCGGGTTGTTGGCGAACTCGCTGACCGGGACGAGGTGCCGGCCGGCGAGGGCGCCGCCGAGGGCGGATTGGACCCCCTTACCGTAGCCGATGACGCCGACGTGGAAGTAATCGCGGATGCCGTCCGACTTGGCGCACTTGAGGGCGAGGTTTTGGAGGAGGCGATTGACCGCGTCGGCGACGCCGTCGGCCTTGGTCTTGCCGGGCGAGCCGCCGAACGGCCCCGCCATCGAGGACGATTGGTCGATGAGGAAGAGGAGACAAGTCGGGTTGGTCCGGCTGATCTCGGCGACGTAAGGCACGGCAGGGCTCCCGTGAGGGGCGGGAATGTGGGTCCGCCGTCGCGCTGGCTGCGCCGGCGGCACCGCCCAATTATAACCCCCCTGGCGGACGCTCGCCATGCAGATCAGAGGGACGCGGTCGCCTCACGGCTAACGGCGCGGGAGCGGCTTCGCCAGGACGGTGAGGCAATCGAGCCGGTACTCCACCTGCTCGTCGCCGGCCGGCGGTTCGTCGGGCGGCGGTGGGGGCGGCGTCCTGCGCCGTCGCGCGCGCCGGCAGGCGTCCCAGAGCATGTAAACCAACGACACCGCGACCGTGGGAAATGCAGTTGCCATGCTGCGTACCTTGAAGAAAGTGCGAGCGAGTCCGACGTGGGTCGCGTGGCGTCCTTGCCGGGAGGCGCGGTGACGGGATCGGGTTGCGCCCGTGGCAAGAGTAGTGCGCTGCCGGGCCGTTGTCAAATCGCCGTGCGGCCGCGCGGCCGCCGCACCCGTTGATTGATCGGTGCCGGCGGGCGCCTTACAATCACCTGCACCTGCCTCGCTCCGCCCCCTGCCTCTTGTCTCGGAGTCCCGAGTTGCGCTGGATGCCTGCCCTGCTGCTGAGCCCTCTCCTGCTGCTGTCCGCCGCCCCGGCCTTCGCGGACAAACTGCGCGACGGCGAGCGCCACTGGTCGTTCCGCAAGCGCTCCCGCCCCGAAGTGCCCCGAGCGACCGACCCCGCCGACCGGGGGTGGGTCCGCACCAGCGTCGATGCCTTCGTCCTGCAACGGCTGCGCCAGGACGGGCTCCGGCCCGCCCCGGAAGCCGACCGCGCGACGCTCGTCCGGCGCCTGTCCTTCGACCTGACCGGCCTGCCGCCGGCGCCCGCGGAGGTGGCCGCGTTCGTCAACGACCCGTCGCCCGACGCCTATGAGCGGCTCGTCGAGCGCCTGCTGGCCAGCCCGCACTACGGCGAACAGTGGGGCCGGCATTGGCTCGACGTGGTGCGCTACGCCGAGACGGAGGGGTTCGAGTACGACCGCCAGCATCCGGGAGCGTGGCGCTACCGCGATTACGTCTTTCGCTCCTTCGCCCAGGACAGGCCGTTCGACCGCTTCGTCCAGGAGCAACTGGCCGGCGACGAGCTCGCCCCGGAGGACCGCGATTGCCAGGTGGCCGCCGGCTTCCACCGCATCGGCCCGGTGCGGCGCAACGCCGGCAACTCCGAAGTGGCCTTCAGCCGCAACGAGGTGCTCACCGAGATGACCGACGCCGTCGGCGCAGTGTTCCTGGGGCTGACGGTCGGCTGCGCCCGCTGCCACGACCACAAATTCGACGACTTCCCGCAGGCGGATTATTACCGGCTGCAGGCGTTCCTGGCGGCGGCCCAGGAACACGACGTCGTGCTGGCGACTGCCGAGGCGCAGGCCGAGTGGAAGGCGCGCACCAATCAAGTCAAGGAAGAGATCAAAAAACTCAAGGAATCGCTCCCCGGCCTGGACGGAGAGGGGCGGAAGCGCGCGGAGCAGAGGCTGCGGGAGATGGAGCACAGCCTGCCGCCGCCCCTGCCGACGATCCACAGCGTCCGCGACGTGGAAGCGGAACGGACGGCGGTCCACGTCCTCAGGCGCGGCGACCCGGACCGGAAGGGGAACCCGGTTGGCCCGCGGGCGCCGGGTGCGCTGCTGCCCCAGGGGACGCCCGAGTTGGCGCCGGACACCCGCAACCCGCGCACGCTGCTGGCTCGGTGGATCACGGATCCGGAGAATCCGCTGACCGCCCGCGTCCTGGCCAACCGCGTTTGGCAGTACCACTTCGGCCGGGGACTCGTCGAGACGGCCAACGACTTCGGCGTCAACGGCTCGCGCCCGAGCCACCCCGAGCTGCTGGATTACCTGGCGAACGAGCTCGTCGCCAACGGCTGGCAGCTCAAGCCGCTGCACCGGATGATCCTCCTGAGCAGGACGTATCGGCAGGCGTCGCAGAACCCCGATCCGGCGGCCGCCATCGGGAAGGACCCCGCGAATCGCCTGCTGT
>DATFNV010000330.1:0-9503 GCA_035266225.1 Gemmataceae bacterium | reverse complement strand
GGGAGCAAGCGGAGGCAACCGTGAAGCCAAGGCGACTCACTCATGAAGAGACGTTACAGTGGGTGGGCGAGCACCGGGCCTGGCGCCTGGCGAGGAAGACGAAGCCAATCTGGGCTCGCGCCGTGACCGCCGACGAGGTGGGTAAAGAGTTCCAGACGGCCGACCACGCCACCGAAATCGCCCGGGAAGGTTACTGGCTGTGCGCGGGGGTGGCCGGGGAGCCCTGGTTCCAGAAGTTGGAGACCATCGCCGCCAAGTACGACCGTGGCGCGGAGGAGATGAAGCAATTCCCCTTCGACGACCGACCTTGCCTGTACACGATCTACCGTCCCAGGGGCGACGTGCTCAACTGGGCGGCCCAGGTCGGCGGCCCGGGAATCGAGGGCTTCTTCGTCCGGCCGCGCTACGACATGGAGCACCCGCTCTACTCGCCGGCGGGCGGCTACGTTGTCAGAGATCACGTCGCGGACCCGTATGAAGGGAGCCCCGACGACGTCTGGCTGGTCCAGCAGTCTCTCTTCCAACAGACGTACGAGTCCGTGCCCTGATGGGCGAAGGGCCCCTGCGCACTCCGCCCTCCAGGATTCAGAGTCTGTGGCGACAGCCGCTTGCGGCTTGGCGGATTCCAGGCTTCCGCTAAGCCGCAAGCGGCTGTCGCAACAGACTCTCAGCAAGGCGGTCTCAAGAACCTCTGCGAGGAATTCCCGTGAAGACCCTGGCCTTGTTCAACGCCTCGTTCAACCCCCCGGGTCTGCACCACCGCCGCATCGTCGATGAACTGGCCCGTCAGTTCGACGCGGTCGTGGTGGTGCCCAACGGCCCGCGCCCCGACAAGCCGACCGTCAACGACACGCGGCCGATCGACCGCGCCGCCCTGGCCGACCTGGCCTTCGGCGACTCGCCGGCCCGGGTCGATCTCTTCGACCTGGAAGCGGAGCGGTTTACGCGCACTCACCAGCTCGACGACCGCTACGCGAACGAGGGCGAGGTCTGGCACGTCGTCGCGGCCGAACAGGTCCGCGGCGGCGCGCGCGGCCAATCACTCATCCACCGCCTGTGGCAGCAGGGCGCCGAGCTGTGGGCGGATGCCCGCTTCGGCGTCGTCTGCCGGCCGCACGAGCCGCTCGACGCTGCCGACTTGCCGCCGCACTCGCGTACCATCACCGTGGACCACTCCGGCTCGGCCGCCGACATCCGCAACCGCGCCTTCCAGCATCGGCCGATCGACGGGCTGGTCGCCCCTCGCGTCGCCGACTACGTCCGCCGCCGCGGCCTGTTCCGGGCCGGCCCGACGGCCCACGAGGTCCGCTGGCGTCCCCCCGCCGAGCGGCTGCTGATCGTCGCCGACGAGCGCAACGCCGCCGCCGTCCGCGCGGCTGAGGCGTTCCGCGACCGCGCCCACGACGACCCCGACCTGGTCCTCGTCTTCGGCGGCGACGGCACGATGCTGCACGCCATCCGCCAGCACTGGCGCCTGCGGCGGCCGTTCTTCGGCGTCAACACCGGTCACGTCGGCTTCCTCCTCAACCAGGATGCCCCGGGCTCGCTCACTTCCGAGGAGTTGATGCTTTACCAGCTGCCGCTGCTCCGGGCCGAGGTCGAGACGGCCGACGGAATGGTGCGCGAAGCGGTCGCCTTTAATGACGCCTGGGTCGAGCGGGCGGCCGGGCAAACGGCCTGGGTCGAGGTGCGGGTCGATGGTGTCGTGCGCCTGCCGAAGGTGGTCGCCGACGGCGCCCTGGTGGCGACCGCGGCCGGCTCGACC
Organism: Gemmataceae bacterium; assembly: GCA_035266225.1. Taxonomy (GTDB): domain Bacteria; phylum Planctomycetota; class Planctomycetia; order Gemmatales; family Gemmataceae; genus DATFNV01. The sequence goes on along the minus strand of DATFNV010000330.1, from coordinate 7,738 downwards.
TCCTACGCCCGGGCGCTGGGCGCCCCGCCGCTGCCGTACCATACTCCGGCCTTGTTGCTGGTCGGCTCCAACGTGCTCGCGCCCTCTCATTGGCGGCCGGTGGTTCTCGGCCTCGACGCCGAGGTCGAACTACGGACGCTCGACCCGGTCAAGCGGCCGCTGCAGGGCTACATCGACGGCGTGGCCCAGGGGGAAGTGCGGGCGCTGCGGGTGCGCGTGAGCCGAACCGCCGCTGTCGAACTGGCTTTCCGGGCCACGCACGACCCGGCCTCCAAGTTGGCCCGGCTTCAGTTCCCCGACGGCGGCTAGGGCGGCCCGGCGTCAAGCCCGGACCCTATTGACTTCAACGATGGCGCGATGGCCGCCGGCGCGTAGCCCCGCGGGCTGTTCCACGATTGGCCGTTTGCCGGCCGAAACCGCAGAACGTTGCCCAACTGGCGGTGCTGCTCAGCGAAGTCGGCCGGCCCACCGGCGGCCGCGTCCCCCCAGGCGGCCAGCGCCAGGTGGAGTTGGGCGGCGTCGTCCCAGCGCAGGTGCGCCAACAGGTCCTCATCCGCTGTCATGTCGCGCAGGGCCTTCCGCAGCAAGACGGTGGGGTCCACCGCGTTGCGCAAGTTGTTCAGTTCCTTGCGCAGTTCCTGCACAGCGCGCGGCGTCGCTGCGGCGATGGCAGTCCGGTCATAAGAGTGCATCCCTTCGCGGACATCGGCCAGGGCGCGCAGCGCGGGCCCCCCGGCAGCCAGTTGTCTCAGCAGCGGCAGCGACAGATCCCAGGCGTTGCCGACCGGTTGGCCGGGTCGCCTGCCTGCTTCCGGCCGCCGCCAGTTGCCTGCGTCGAGGTTGTGGTGGCAGGCGTAGCAGTCGTAGCGAGCGAACTCGGGCCAGTTGGGGCGGGAGGCCGAGTCCTCCAGGAGCCGCAACGACGCGACAGCGCCGGCCGCCTGGCCGGCCAACCAGGCTCGGGCAGCGCGCCCGGGACGCTGATTGTCCGGCGCCTTGCGCGTGCGCTCGCGCTCCACCCAGTGGCGGGGCAGCCCCTTCTGATACGACACCAACTCGAACGCCAGCCGCGGGTGTCCGGCGGCGATCATCCTGTGCGTCACATCGCGGAGTGGCAGCCCGAGCGCGGCATCCGCCGGGGCACCGACATGGCACCCGGCGCAAACGTCGGCCCGTGTGGTCAGGTCGTTCAGCCACGTCATCTCGTGTTTTTTGTAGGTCGCCGGCAGCTCGCCCGTCTGACCGCCCCAGCTGGTATGAGCGCTCAGCCAGGGGCCGGCGTTGCCGTGGCACGCCTCACAGCTTACGCCGTCGCGGCGGAGGGCCCGGGCGGCGGCCGAATTGTCCACCGTCTGCGTACCGGGGGCATAGACGGTCGTGGGGTTGGTGTGGCAGGCCAGGCAGCGATCATCGCGGGTCGCGGGTTGAGGCGGGTTGGCGGGGTGCAGGGCCGCCAGAATTCGCTCGGCCGGCTCGCCGGAGAGCGCGGCGAACGCTTGTACGTGTCGGTCGTTCTCGAACCAGAAGGTGGCGGCTGCGAGACTCGGGGGCGGGGCGCCTGCGGCCGACGACCCGCCGTGGCAGGCGCGCCCGGAGCAGCCGGCCACTCCGACCGCCCGCGGGGTCGCTGGCGCGGGAAGCGGGGTGACGGAGGGGGCAGTTGTGGCGTGCGCCCGACTGAGCAGGAAGACGGCAAGGGCGCAGACGGCGAGGGCACAGACGGCTACCGCGGTGACGATGATCCAGCGGGGGCGGGGCATGGTAATCACTCACGTCCTGGGTCAGAAGGTCGTTGCCACTCTAACAAGGTGCGGGGTCGCATACAAGAGACTACCGGCCGGGCTTTCGGAGGGCACCGGCGGTGAGGCCAGTTCTGCATCCGGCCCGAATGGAGAGTTGCTTGACCAACTCTTCCGTCATAGCATGGGGATGCAAACTGCTGACCTCCTGTTCGCGCCAAGGTCGCGAGGAGACCATCGCCCCCGAGGTGAGTCATGCGCCCGCAACCGTCCCTCGACGAAACCTTGGCGCAGAATCTGCCGCTGCCCCTGGCGCAACTGTACCGGCGCGCTCACAACGCCAAGACGGCGCTGGAGCGTCACCTCACCGCCTTCTACCTCTGGGAGGCCGGCCTCAAACTGCTCGGCTGCACCGCCGTCGTCGCCTACGCCGCAGGCCCCGACCACGACCCGCAACTGAGCGAACGCCTCCACAACCTGGCCCGCCCCGCGCTGGGCCACTGGTGGGAGTTCGTCCGCCGCCTGCTGCCCGTCCTGGCCGACGCCGGCGCCCCCGGCTTCGCGCCGTTGCGTGACCTGCTGCTGGGCAAGACCCGCGACGACCTGCCGCGCGCCGCCGGCCTCGACGCCGCCCTGCGCCAGGCCCTGGAGGGCAAGCCCCAGGCCCGGGCCACCGTCTGCCTCACGGAGCTGTTCGAGCGCCTGGTGCGCTACCGCAACCAGGAGATCGGCCACGGCGCCGCCGGCCAGCGGCCCGCCGACTTCTACGAGCGGATGGGCGCCGCTCTGCTCCAGGGTGCGGCCGAGGTGCTCGGGCGCGTAGACCTGCTGGCCGGCCGGCGCCTGGTCTACGTGGACGCGGTGCGGTTGGCCGGCGGGCTGTGGCTGGTGGAGCGCACCGAGCTGATCGGCGAGCGCGGCCGCAAGCTGCCGGCGCTGGAACTGCCGCGCGAATCGGCCGACCGGCTGCCCGACGGTGAGCGCGTCTACCTGGAAGGGGCCGCCGGCCGCCGGCCGCTGCACCCGCTGCTGCTCTTCGACGCCGAGGCCCGCGAGGTCCTCTTCCTCAGCGCCCGCCGCGGTCGGCGCGGCGGCCAGTACCTGTGCTACACCAACAACCGTAGCGACCATCGCAGCGACCTGCGCGGCGAGCAGTGCCGGCTGCTGGCGGAAGTGCTGCGGCTGCTGGCGGTCGATGCCGGCGAGGTGAGCGCCGGGGAGGCCCGGGCCGAGGCCGATGAGCCGGTGCCGCCGTCCGACCCGTCGCGGCCCGGCCTGGGCGAGTACGAACTCATCAGCGAGCTAGGCCGGGGCGGCATGGGCATCGTGTATCGGGCCGCGCAGCGGGCGCTGCGGCGGCAGGTGGCCGTCAAGGGTCGGTGACGATCGAGGGCGGCGGCTCCAGTCCGCCGCGCAGCGGGCGCTGCGGCGGCAGGTGGCCGTCAAGGAGATGCTGCGCCACGGCGACGCCCGGACCTGGGCGCGGATGCAGGGCCGCTTCCGCCGCGAAATCCGCGCCCTGGGCCGGGTGAAGCACCCGCACCTGGTGAGCATCCTCACCGAGGGCAAGGAAGGCGAACGCTGGTTCTACGTCATGGAGTTGGTGGAGGGGTCGCCTTTGGCGCGCATCTGCGAGCGGCTGAGCGCGTCGGCGGGGGGGAGCGGCGGCCGTCACCGGCGAGACCTGGCAGGGGGCGATCAGCACGGCCTGCGACCAGGCCCGCCGCGAGGAGAGACCGGTCGAGGGCGCCGCGCCGTCGGCCGCGCCGGAGCCGCCCCCTGCGGTCGCGGTCCCGTCCGACAGCCGAGGCTTCGTCGCCCGGGCCGTGGAGCTGGTGCGTCAGGTGGCCGAAGCGGCGCACGCCCTGCACGAGGCCGGCATCGTCCATCGCGACATCAAGCCGGACAACATCGTGGTGCGCGCCGGCGGGACGGAAGCGGTGCTGATGGACCTGGGGGTGGCCCAGTGGTCGGAGGGGGACGCGGAGCGGCTGACGACCGGCCGCGACATCCCGGGGACGCTGCGCTACGCCAGCCCGGAGCAGGTGCTGGCGCGCGGGCTGGTCGATCGGCGGAGCGACGTTTACTCGCTGGGCGCGACCTTGTCGGAGGTGCTGTCGCTGCGGCCGCTGTACGACGCGCCGAGCAAGTCGGACGCGGAGCTGATCCGCAGCATCCAGTTCGACGAGGCGGGTCCGGTGCGGCCGCACAACCCGGCGGTGCCGGCCGACCTGGAGGCGGTGCTGGGGCGTTGCCTGGAGAAGGACGCGCGGCGGCGGTATGTGACGGCGCGGGAGTTGGCGGAGGACCTGGGCCGCTACCTGCGGGGCGAGCCGGTGCGGGCGCGGCCGGTGCGGAGCTGGGAGCGCGGCTGGAAATGGCTGAAGCGGCGGCCAGCGATGGCGGCGCTGATGAGCGTGACGGTGGTGATGGTGCTGGCGCTGGTGGTGGGCGGGGTCAGCCTGTTCTACACCGGCCGGATGCAGGAGTTGTTGCGGGAGGCCCAGGACTAGCGAGACATTGCCGACGAAGAGCGGGGGAAGGCGGTCGCGGCGAGTAACGAAGCCGACCGCCAGCGCGCCCGCGCCGATGGCTTGCTGTACGCCGAACAGATCGCCCTGGGGCAGCGCTATGGCGAGCAGGGCGAGTTCGCCAATGCCGCCGCGACACTTGATGACTGCCGCTGGGACCAGCGCGGTTGGGAGTGGCATCACGTCCGCCGCGCCGCTCTTCTCCTCCATTCCCTGGAGGGGCACACGGACCTGGTCCTGAGCGTGTGCTTCAGCCCGGACGGCACGCGCCTGGCCAGCGCATCCCGGGACGGGACGCTGAAGGTGTGGGACGCCCGTAGCGGCCTGGAGGCCCTTAGCAGCCCGTTGAAAAAGGCATCCAGAAGCTGAAGCTCGACCAATCATGCTCGCAGGAAATTCACTTGAGCTTGAGCTTTGGAACGACTTGTTCAACGGGCTGTTAGGGCTCGGAGGACGCAATGCCCTGGCATTTGGCGGTGGTTTCAGCGGAGAGCAGACCGCTGGGCACGCGGGACGAGGTGGTGGCCAGGATCTCGGCTGCACTGCCCGGGATACAGTGGGCCGCGGGGCCGTCGTCCTTCACCGCAGGAACGTCGGCGTCCGAGCCGCCGGCGATGGCCGGCAGGAAATGCACCTCGCTGTCGGGTCCGACCGCTTGCAGCAGGCCGAGGCGAGCGACCTCGTTATCCACGACGACGGCCAACCCCCGCCGCAGCGCGTCGCCGTCGCACAGGCGCTCCCGGGCCCCAGGGTGGAGGCGGTCCAACTCGTCGATCACCTGGCGCACCGAAGCGCCGGGGACGGTGACGGTTTCCTGCCCGCCAGTGACGTCGCGCAACAGGGAGGGAATCCAGACGCGCGCCATGTGAATACTCCCCCTGATTGGCGAGCGGCGCGGCGTTAGCCCGCCGGTGTGTGGTCTGACCGGCGGGCTGACGCCGCGCCGCTCGCTTCATCACCGAGCAATCGCCGCGGCACGAACAGCCGCGCCTCCCCCGCCCGCGGCCGCATGACGACGTGCTGTGCCGTGATGTCCTGGATGACGCCCGCGTCCGACAGCGCGTATAGCAGCGCCTCGTCCGTGACCTCCTGGTCCGGCCGGTGCTTCGCCAGCAGCAGCCCCAGCCGTTCGTAGCGCGGGCAGGCCGTGCGAAGCAACGCGTCCGCGGGGTCGTGACTCTGCGCGGCGGTCAGGAGTCGGTAATCGTTCGTCGTCAGCAGGGGCTCGTCGCCGGCCGGCCGGCGCAGGGCGTAGCGGCTCGGCGTCCGTTCGATGACGACGCGCTGCTCGTTGCGGCTGCCGGCCAGCGTGAACAGGGCCGGGGCCGCCAGCCGCTGCCGGGACAGCATCCGCAGGGCGTCGTCAAAGTCGGCGGCGTCCTCCAGCACCCGCCGCAGGTGCAGGAGCACCGGGTAGCCCAGCCAGCGCCGCCCCTCGGCGCAAACCACGGCGTTCAGCACCACCGCGAAGCCGCGCGCCGACAGCCCCGTCACGGAGCCGATGCTTCCGGGGAAGCCGGCGTGGGCGAAGTGGAACGTACACGCCCGTGAGCAACGGATGAGGTAGCTGGCCTGGGCCAGAAGGTCTTCGGGCCACCAGTCCATGTTGCGGGCCACGACCGGCCCCGACGGCGTCGGCAGCACGACCGTCGAGCAACCCATCGTGCCCAGCAGCAGGTCGTAACTCACGTTCGCCAGGACGATGTCGCGCCAGCTCGCGCCAATCAGCCGGGCGACGCCGGACACCTCGCGCTGGAACCGCCACGCGGTCCGCAGCCGCGCCCAGTCGGCGACCATCCGCGCACGCCGCGGGATCGACGGGAGAATGGCACCCAGCAGCCGGCGCCCCGCCTCCAGGGCGCCGGGCGGCAGGGTCGCCGCCAGCTGGCTGACGGGCCGGCTCAGGTCGAAGTCGAGGGTCGGCCGCTCCGCCCAAGGCGTCGCGGGGACCGTCGCGCCATCGTTCATCACTCGCTCCTTCGTCCGTCGCCCGTTCAGCAAGGAGAGCCCCACAGACACTATGTAGACCTGGACGGCGAAACGGCACGGGAAGGCGTTGACAGGGGCACGCGACCGGGGACAATTAGCGCATGGCTAATCCCACCGCGACCGCCGACAACCCCATCGCCGACCTGTTGGCCGCCCCGCTCAGTCCCGGCTGGACGGTCGAGGGGCTTGCGGAGCAAGTACTCGGCGCCATCGCGGCCCGGCGCTCAGAAGAGGGGCAGGAGTTTGTCCTCGACATGGACACCGCCGCGGATCGACAATCACGCCGGATTCTCAGGCCGCTTCTCGCCTGCCTGGCCACCAAGTCGGCTGCCGAAGCCGGGACGCCTGTTAACCTGTATGGGGGTCGCCTCTCGTTCCAGCGGTCAGGTCCCGACGGACCCGTGTGGATTATCGGCCAGTTTGAGAACCGGTCGGGAACGGTGCGCGTCGCCTTCCGACGGTCCCCCTCACCACCGCAGAATTCTGAACCAAGGACGGCGCAGCTTCCCATTTTTGCAGGCGCCGGTTCTCCACTCCCTGTTTCGCAGGTGGCCCCATCGCAGCCCGCGGAAGAGACCTCCAGCGCGGACACGGCCTGATTGGCCATAGATAACGATCTTCATACTCGTTTTTATCTTTTTTTCTCGGCCCGCACTCCCTCGCCTCGGCCATCAAGCGTAGATTGCACTCCGCCGATGGCCAAAGTCGTGCGTTGTTGCCATTTCTGCTATCACTCGCGCAATCTTCGCCCCGCCTACCATTGACGGCTCGATGGGAGATACATGCGAGTAGTCCGCCGGGTGGCTGCACACCAAGCGCAAGTCGATCACCGGAAGGCTCGCCGAAAATGCCTCGCGGAGAATGACCTCGTTGAACCCGGCAAGGGCAGCTTGCTCGGCGGGCCCTAACCCCGGTATGGCGTCATAGACCGTGCAGACTACTGCCGGCTTCCCCACCGCGCACAGCGCCCGCAACATGGCACGGTATGAGTGCTGGAAGCGTACTCGCACCTCGTGGACGAGCGCCAACGCCTCACCGACCGTGCAAGCCGCATCAGCCAAGATGCTGCTCTCGCCCAAAGCGTCGTTGCCGCCGCCACTGACGACCAAGTGGCTGGCGTCCGCCGGGAGGTCGTTAAGCTGGTTAACGACATCCTCCGCGATATGGCCATCGACGGCAAGCAGAGTAGCGCACCAGCCTCGGGGGAGAGCTTGGCGGAGCTGCTCGATCACCGGGGGTCGATCAGGAACGTAACGAGCGTTATCGAAGATCGAGTCGCCGAGGAGAACAACGTGCCCCATGACGAACCTCGCGAGCTTGGGCCGCCAAACGAATCGCCTACTTCTTCGCCAGCACCGCTTTCACCACGCGCCCCGGCGACATCGGCAGCTGGGTCAGACGCACGCCGACGGCCCGATAGATCGCGTTGGCCAGGGCAGCCGGCGGCGGCACGATCGGCACCTCGCCGACGCCGCGCAC
>DATFNV010000329.1:0-15612 GCA_035266225.1 Gemmataceae bacterium | reverse complement strand
CGCCTGTATTCAAAGGGGTTAGGCATCGTGGCGGCTTCTGCCACCCTCGCGAGTCGGGAACCGCAGTTTTCCCGAGGTTTCTGGCCCGGCCGGCCGAAACCGCCGGAAAAACGCAACGGCATAGGGTCGGGAGTCGTTTTCGCCGCGGCCAAGGAAACGACTCCCGACCCCTTTTTCGATGAGGCGACCGTCGCCCTCCTCCGGGCCGGCGACACCCTTGGCGTCAACCAGCTCGAGTCGCCCGCCATGCGCCACCTGCTCATCCAGATGCGGCCGAACGGACTCGACGACGTCGTCCAGGCGCTCGCCCTGCTCCGGCCGGGAGCGGCATCGGCCGGCATGAAAGAACGGTTCCTGCGGCGGCGGCGCGGGCTGGAGCCGATCGCGGTCCACCCACGGCTCGAGCCGGTGCTGCGCCAGACCCAAGGACTGATGCTCTACGAGGACGACGCCCTGCGCGTCGTGCGAGCGCTCACCGACCTGACCATCGCCGAGGCCGACCGCGTCCGCAAAGAGGCGGCCCGGGAACACACCGAAGACGAAGCGCGGCGGCTGATCCAGGAGTTCGCCGACGCCTGTGCCGTCCACGGGGTGCCGCGGGCCGTCGCCGAGGAGCAGTGGCGTCAGCTCACCAAGTTCCGGCATTACACCTTTTGCAAGAGCCACGCCGTTAGCTACGGCCTCATCGCCTGGCGGGCCGCCTACCTCAAGGCCCATCACCCGCTCGCCTTCTGGATCGCCGCGCTGAACAACAACCAGGGCGCCTACCCGCGCCGCGTCTACGTCGAGGCGATCAAGCGCGCCGGCTTCCGCCTGCTCCTGCCCTGCGCCAACCGCTCGCGCGGCCCCTTCACCCCCGAAGGCGACGCCGTCCGCGCCGGCCTCGGCACCATCGCCTCGCTCGAACGGGAGCTGCTCGACAACATCCTCGCCGAGCGCGACCACAACGGCCCCTATCGCGACCTCGCCGACTTCCGGCGCCGCCTGCGGCCGGAGCCGGAAGCGCTGGCACTGCTCATCGGCTGCGGGCCGCTCGACTTCACCGGGCGGCCGCGGCCGGACCTCTTTCTCGAAGCCGACTTGCGAGATCGAGACAAGGGACAGGCCGGACTATTCGCCGCCGAGCCCGCCGACTGGTTGCCGAAGAATTACGGAGAGGACTGCCGACTGCGCGACGAGTGGCGGCTGCTCGGCTTCGTCGTCGGCCCACCGCTGATGTCGCTGTTCCGGCCGCAGCTGCCGCGCCACCTCGTCACCAGCCGCGAATTGCCCCAGCACGTCGGCCGCCGCGTCCACGTCGCCGGCGTCACCGCCACCGCCCGGCACACGCTGACCGCCAAGGGACGGCCCATGCAGTTCGTCACCCTGGAAGACGAGTGGGGACTGATCGAGGTGACGCTCTTCCCCGGCTCCGCCCCGCAGACGCCGTACCTGACGCTCGGGCCGTACCTCGCCGCCGGCACGGTCGAGGACCATTACGGGGTGCTGACGGTCAACGCCAGCAGCTTTCAGCGCGTGCCGCCGTCGATTTATCGTTTCGCGAAACGATAAATCGACGGCGGCGAAACGAGAAAGGAGACTCACGGCTGGCGCAGGTCGGTCGCGAAGGTGGGGTTGTTAGCCAGCGGCAGCAGTGGGGCGAAGCGGCTCCGGGCCGCCCGCGTGGCCCCGCCGCCGGGGTAGAAGGCGATCCCGAAGGTGGCCGTCACCGTGCCGCTGTCGTTGGGCGTGATGAAGTTGGCCTCGCCGAAGATGCTCAGGTAATCGGTCAGCGGCACGAAGACGTCGGCCCCGAAAACCACCGGGTGATGCACCGGCGGCTCGCCGGGCGCCACGAAAATGAATCGGCCGTGCTCCTCGGCGACGCCGACCCACGCGCGCGTGGTGATCTCGTTCCTCCAGACGTGCCGCCAGAAAATATTCCCTTGCAGGATCGGCCGCAGCGAGAATGTCTCGTCATCGACCGAGGCGTTCGCCCCGTGCTCGCGCCACGCGCCCCAGAGGCCGACCTCGTCGTTGGCCGTGACATCGTAGCCGACCTGCCCGCGCCACTGGCCGAGGGTGAAGCTGGAGTAATAGCGCTCGTCCACGAAGTCGTAGACCACCCCCCAGTTCACCCCCAAATTCGAGCGCTGAAACACGCCGGCCGTCGAGAAGTTTTCGATGCGGTCGTGGGTGTCGGAGATCATGCTCAGCACCCGCACCGCCGTCCGCGAGTAGTTGAGTGAGGAGCCGAACTGCACCCCCAGGCCGTATTCCTCCCACACGGGGAGTCCCCAGTTGACGGCCGTGCGGAAGCCAAAATTGGCGTTGATGCCGAGGTCCTCCGGCCCCTTCGATCCGGTCAGCCCGAGGAACAGGGACAGGTTGTCCGCCCAGCCCGTGTCGGCGCCGGCTTTGGCCGCGTCCCCGGGTGCTGCGGATTCCGGCGGCGCCGCGGACAACTCTTCCGCCACGTCGGTCCCCGTGAGCAGCCGCCACGAAGCAGCACGGTCCGTTTCGCCCTGGGGCTTCGTACCGCCGTCGTCCGGCTGCCGGAGTTCGCCCGCCTCCTCGGCGGACACGCCCCCGGGGTGGACGCCTACGAAGACCACCGCGGCGAACAGCACCCAGGAGCCGCGCGCGATAAGTTGCCCCGGCACGTCCTTGACCCATCGAGCGATGAACATGGCCCGTCCGGGTGGTTTCGCGCGTCCCGGCTCCTGGAATCCCTCGCGCACTCGCTACGATCGATACAACTGGTCCATCTCCTACGTTTATCGGAGGGCGGCGCCGGCAAACTTCATTCCGACGGCGAGGGCGGGAGGGTGAGGCGGTGCAGCAGGCCGCCGGGTTGGCCGGGGAGGGGGTCGGGGAGGACCTCGGGGACCAGGCCACGCTCCCGCAGTAGGGCGGCCACCTGCGGGTCGGCCGTGACGGCCTGGGTGAGGACCATCTCGCCGCCGCGGACGAAGCGCGGCAGCCGCGCCGCCTGGCCGACCGTGGTGCCGAAGTAGTCGAGGTGGTCGTTCAGGTTGGCCGCGAGGGCCGGGCCGCAGTGGATGCCGAGGCGGGGGCGCGGGCCGCCGGGCCCGGCGCGGGTCAGAAGTGCGAGTCCGGCCCGCACGGCCGCCGCCGGTTCGCTGAACGCCGCCAACGCTCCTTCCCCGCTCATCTTCACCAGGGCCCCGCCCTCGCGACGGACGCACTCGCCGGCCTCGCGGAAGTGCTCGTGCAGCACGCCGAAGGCTCGGGCGTCGCCGAGGGACTCGTACAGGTTTCCCGGCTCGTCCAGGTTGCCGGCCTCCCCCAGGTCCGTCACCAGCAGCGTCACCGCCGCCACGCTCACGAGTTGGCCCGGGGACAGCACTTCCCCCGGGAACAGCTCGCGGAACAGCGCCAGCGACGAGGCGCGGGCCGCGGTCAGGGCGTCGTCGCGCGCGACGGCTCGTTCCACGCGCAGGAGCAGCTCGCCGTCGCAGCCGTTGGACACGGCCAGCAGTTGTCCGCCGGCGCGCAGGCGGGGCGGCTCGGCGGGGCGCCCGCCGCCGGGGCGCAGGTCGAAGTCCCAGCGCGTCAGGAAGGCGCCCTCCTCCACGCGGAAGTCGAAGGCGTAAGGGAGCTGCGGCCCGCCCAGCCGGTACGCCCCCTCGCCGAGTTGCAAATCGATCTCGACGCGCTCGCCGGGCTGAACGCGGACCTGGGCGGGCACGTGCGGCCAGTGGAACGGACCGCCGACGCAGTAAGTGCGCAATTCCGTGTCGCGGACCTGCGGGTGGGCGCGGAAGATCAGCTCGACGGCGTTGCTGAAATCGAGGGCGAAGTCGAGGTTGCAGGCGACGCAATGGCCGTGCTCGCCCAGCGCCCGCAGGGTGTCCGTGATGGAGGCGGGCAGGCGACAAATCGGGCAGAGGATGTCCCACAGCAGGACCAGGAGTCCCTCGCGGGCGCCGTGTAGGCAGGCGGCCACGACCGCGTCGGAATCGAGGCCGAGGCGGCGGGCCAGGGCCAGCGGCCGGATCCGCGCCACCGCCTGCGGAGCCCCGCCGCCGAGGAACTCGCCGAGCCGCAGGGCCACCGCCGGCTCGACCCCGCAGGCGACGAGCCGTTCCAGCAGCCCCTCCAGGCGCCGGCGTCGCGCGGCGGAAAGGGGGGGCGGCACCTCGAAAGGGTCGGCGGCGCCGCCGACGAGCCGGCCGGTGACGAAGGCGTCGATGCGGCGGTAGACCTGTTCCACCTGGCGCCGCCCCCTGAGGCCGATCTCCACGGCGGCCACGAGGTTACCGATCCAGTTGCGCGGCTCGATGCGGACGCGGTGAGCCAACGTCGTCCCGCCCCCCGCCCGCGGCGTCAGCTCCGTCATCGAGGCCAGCCACTTGAACACGCCCTGGCTGTATTCGCGCAGCACCCCCAGGCGCCGCCCCTCGACCCACTCGAAGGGGTGCTCCTGCCAGGCGTTGGTGAAGCCCGCCTTGCGGAAGCGGCCGAAGCGGCGCACGCCGGTTCGCAGCCCCGGCCCCGGCGGCTCGGCCGGCTCGGCGCTGAACTCGACCGCCGGTATTCCGACCGCCCGGTTGAGGCGGTCCGTGTTGCAAACGTACGGCCACAGCAATTCCGGCGGCGCCTCCAGGTCCCAGGTCCAGTCGAACGTCCGCAGTCGTCTCGGGGCGCAGGCGGGCAGACGCGGGTGAACCGCGATGCCCGTCGGCTCGCCGCGCAGCAGGCGCTCCAGGTCGCGCAGCAGCCCGCCGGCGTCGGGGTAGCGGTCGCCGGGTCGCTTGGCGAGTGCCCGGGCCACCACCTGACAGGCGCCCGAACTCGGGGCCGGGTCGAGCCGCTCCAGCGCCGGCGGGGCCTGGTTGGCGTGCAGCAAGCTCAGGGCCAGGGCGCTCTCGGCCTCGAAGGGGGGCCGGCCGGCCAGCATGTGGAAGAGCGTGGCCCCCAGGGCGTAAACGTCGGCCGTCGGCCCCACGCCCTCTCCCGCGGCCTGTTCCGGCGCCATGTACAGGGCCGTGCCCACCGTGGCGCCCTCCCGGGTCAGGTTCAGCGACGCGGACTCGACGACATGCCGGGCCAGGCCGAAGTCAGCGAGTTTGACCCGCGGTAACAGGGCAGGATCCGGTCCGCGGCCGTCTTCGCTGTTCCCTTCCAGGAGGATGTTGTCCGGCTTGACGTCGCGGTGGACGATGCCCCGGCGGTGGGCGTCGGCCAGGGCCCGGGCCACGTCGGCGGCGATCCCCAGCGCCCGCGCCTCGGCGAGACGGCCGTGCTCGGCGAGCAGCCGGCCGAGGCTCGTGCCGGCCACGAACTCCAGGGCCAGGAAGTGGACGCCCGCGTCCTCGTTCACCTCGATCAGGTTGGCGACGTAAGGGTTGCGGACCTCGGCCAGGAGGCGGGCTTCCTTGCGGAAGCGGCGCAGGGCGTCGGGCCGGCCGGCCAACTCGGGATGCAGCACCTTGACCGCCACCACCGTCCCGTCGGCCAGGTCCTCGGCCTTGAACACCTGGCCGAGCCCGCCCTCGCCGAGTTTCTCGAGCAGACGATAGTGCCCGAGGCGCTCCCGCGGCGGTCCGCTGTGACTGACGAGGGCCGGGGCGGCCACCGTCGCGCCGACCGAGTAATGGGCCGTCCGGCCGACCTGACCCAAGAGGGCGTCCAGGCGGGTCAGGGCCTCCGGGGCCGAGGGACGCTCCACCGGGTCGGCAGCGAGCAGCAGGCGCAGGAACTTCAGCAGGGGCGTGCCGTTCCCCGATGGGGCCGGCGCCTCGGCCTGGAAAGGACGGCCGTACAACAGCCAGAACAGCAGGGCGCCCAGGGCGTACACGTCCGCGGCGGCGTCGGGGGCGCGACCGGCGGAAAGCTCCGGCGCCCGACACGACGTCTCCAATTCGGAGGGGGAGTGGTCGTTCGCGGGGCCGGAGACGTCGATCCCGGTGAAGTCGATCTTCGGGGCGCGGGCCGCGCTCAGCCGAACCGCACCCGGGCCCAGGGAGCCGTGGGCCAGTCCGAGGTGATGCGCCGCGGCCAGGGCGGCGACCAGCTCACGGCCGAGCCCGGCGACGGCCTCCGCGGCCAGGGGCACCTGTCGGCCGAAGGCCGTCCCGAGGTCGTCCGCCGGCGCCTCCTCCAGGGCGACGTAAGGCGGGTCGTGTTCCAGGTCGAGCGCCCGGACCCCGACCGCGGCCGGATGGTCGAGCATTGCCGCCAGGCGCAGGCGCCGGCTCAACGCGCGCCACCGGGTCTCGTCGCCGCGAGCCCCGCCCAGGAGGCAGACCACGACCGAGCCGTCCGCCCCAGTCTCTTCGGCGCGGTAGACCGCTCCGTTACTGCCCGCCCCGAGCTGCGCCAGCAGCCGATAGCGCCCAAGCGTCATGGCGTCCTCCCGGGGTCCGGGCCGGTCGCTGCCGGCGGTTGCGCTTCGGGTTGCCCCTTCTTATCACGCGAGTCGGCCGGCTGCTCGTTCCCTCCGATCCTCCGCGAACTACTATAGGAGATGCCCCGCACCAACTGAAGGCGCTTGCTGGAACCGCGCCGTCCGCAAGCGGTCTATTGTCCCGGTGGTTTCTTACCTTCCCCCGTTCTCGCGGTGTCTTCCCTGCGGTATGATGATGCGCCGCAGGAAGGCAACGGCGATCCCGCCGGCACACCGGGAGCGACCCGCTCATGGCCGCGGACTTTGATAGCCCCTGGAAGGAAGCGCTCGACGTCTACTTCAGGGCGTTCCTGCTGCTGCTCTTCCCCGAGATCCACGCGGACATCGACTGGTCGCGGCCCGTGGAGATGCTCGACAAGGAGTTCCAGCAACTCGTACCGAAGGCGGCGCAGGGACGGCGCACGGTGGACAAGCTCGTGAAGGTCTGGCGCAAGAACGGCCGGGCGGCTTGGGTGCTGATCCACGTCGAGGTGCAGGCGCACCGCGACCGGGCCTTCACCAAGCGCATGTGCGTGTACAATTGCCGCATCTTCGACAGCCACGATCGCGACGTGGCCAGCCTTGCGGTCCTGGCGGATGACGATCCCAACTGGCGGCCGCGCGTGTACCGGCGCGGCCTTTGGGGCTGCTCATTGCGGATGACGTTTCCGCCCGTGAAGTTGCTCGATTACGCCGGGCGCGAGGCGGAGCTGGAAGCGAGCGACAACCCGTTCGCCAAGGTGGTGCTGGCGCACCTGAAGACGCTGGAAACGCGCGACAACCCGAACGACCGCCGGGCCTGGAAGGTCCGGATCGCGCGGGGCCTGTCGGAGCAGGGCTTTCCCACCGAAGAGGTACAGCGACTCACCAAAATGATCGACTGGTTGATGGAGCTGCCGACGGCACTGGAACGCGATTTCTGGCGCGAATTACACGAGTACGAGGAGGGACTTCGCATGCCATATGTGACAACTCTTGAGAGGTTGACCATGCTCAAGATGATCGAGCGCGGCCTGCGCACGAAGTTTGGCGAAGAAGGGGCGGCCTTGATCCCCGCCATCGAGGACATGTTCGACGCCGAAAAGTACATGGCCATCCTGGACGCGCTGGTTCAGGCCAAAGATGCCGACGAGGTTCGCCAGGTCTGTGCGAAACTTGCGGCACCGCCTCCCCGTCGCAAGAAGGGCGGCAACGGCAAGCGCGGCGCAAAATGATCCTCGTCGGGACGAGGAAATAATCCGGCGAGGCGTGAGAAATCCGCGGCGGCGTGGCATCATAAGGGAGACGGACCCACGAGAGCCACGCATGAGGCCGATTGAACCGACGGTCCTGGGACGGTTGTACCGCGAGCACGCGCCGGCCTTGCGCCTGTACGCCCGCCAGTGGGGCGGCGGCGCCGAGGACCTGGTGCAGAACGCCTTCGTGTGCCTGGCCCAGCAGGCGCCGCCGCCGGAGCGGATCCTGCCGTGGCTGTATCGCGTGGTGCGCAACGAGGCGCTGGCCGCCCTGCGCAGCGCCGCCCGGCGCCGGCAGCGCGAAGAGCGGGCCGGCACCCCCGAAGCGTGGTTCAGCGCGGCTGAGGATCGCCTGGACGCCGACGAGGCCACCCGCCGGCTCGCCGAATTGCCGCTGGAGCTGCGCGAGGTGATCGTCGCTCGGCTCTGGGGCGGCCTGACGTTCGACGAAGTCGCCGCCCTGGTCGGCTGTTCGCTGCCGACGGCGCACCGGCGCTATCACACGGGACTGGCCCAGTTACGCGAGAGGCTCGAAGGTCAATGGACACCCACCCCGACGACCTGAGTGAGATGGAACGGCGGTTAGGAGCCTGCGCGCCCGCCGCCGACGGCCTGGACGCGGACGCCATGCTGTTTGCCGCCGGTCGCGCTTCGGCCCGCCCCGGCCCGGCCCGCTTCGTCTGGCCGGCGCTGACGACTTGCCTGGCCGCGCTGGCGGTCGTCCTCGGCGCCTGGCTTGCGGTCGAACGGGCCGAGCGGCTCTCCCTCGCCGAGCGACTCCGGCAACCGGCGCCCGCGCCCGTGCCGTCACCGCTCCCCGCCCCGCCCGAGCCGCCCACGGCGGACGAACCGGCCCCGAACAGCTTCCTGGCCGCCCGCCAGGCGCTGGAACAGGGACTCGACGCCTGGCCGCCCGCGCCCGTGCCTGCCGCCGGTCCGCCCGGCCCGCTGCCCCCCGACCCACCCGTCCTCCGCGTGGGTCGGCCCGACATGCTGCCCGACCTGTAATGCCCGTTCGCCATTCTTGCATTTCCCTCGTTCCCTGAAGGAGATTGTGCCGATGAATCGGTTGCGCCGATGGTCCGCGCTCGCCGGACTCGTCCTCGTCACCGGGTTGTTCCCCGCCCTCCGCGGGCAAGCCCCGCCGCCGGCGGAGAAGAAAGGGGAAGAAAAGCCCGCCGAAAAATGGCTTTTCGATCGCACGCTGGCCGTCTCGCCGGCCGCGGCACCTGTCCCGGCCCTCAAGTACCGACTTTACCCCCCGATCACGGAGCGCAAGGACGGCAACGCGGTGCCGATCTACCTGCGCTTCGCCCACGAGCGCAGCGACGCCCGGAAGAAGGAGCTGCGCGAGAAGCCCGAGGAGTGGAACAAGCTGCCGCTGGAAAAGCTGCCGCTGGCCGAGGTGAAGCAATTCCTCGACGAGCATCGGCTCAAGTACAACATGCGGCAGCTGGAGCTGGGGGCGCGGCGGAAGACGGCCGACTGGAATTACACGCTGGACGCCGGCGACCTCATCGGACTTCTGCTGCCCGACATGCAGGAGATGCGCATGCAGGCTCCGCTGCTGGTCCTCAAGGCGCGGGTGGAAATGGTCGAGGGGCACTATGCCGACGCCATCCGCACCCTGGAAACGGGCTTCTCCTTCAGTCAACACATTAACGAAGGGCCATTCCTCATCGGCAGCCTGATCGGCATTGCCGTCGCGAACCAGATGGCCGACTGCGCTCTGGAGATGGTGGAACGCCCGGGCGCGACGAACCTCTACTGGGCGCTGACGGTGCTGCCCCGGCCTCTCATCGACTTGCGCCGCCCCCTGGAAAATGAATTTGCGCTTCTGGAAATGCAGTTCCCCGATATGGCCGACCTGGACCGGTCGCGGACCCCCGAGCAGTGGAATGCCGTCCTGTTCCGCGTGCGCAAGGAAATTGAGCGGCTCAGCCGGATCGAGGAGGGCAACCCGCCGGGTGTCAAAGCGCCAAAGGCCGGCACCGGGTCGGCCGACCCCGCCGACAAGTCGCCGGACTTGGAGGCCGCCCGCAAGTACCTGACCGAGGTGGCGGGGATGTCGGCGGCCCACGTCGAGGCGATGCCGCCGGCCCAGGTCCTCGTGCTGTACCTGTCGAACTTCTATCACGAGCAGCGTGACGCTTTCTTCAAGGCGAGCTACCTCCCCTTCCCCCAGGGCCGGCCGCTGGACCAGGCGGCGGACGAGCGCTTGAAGTCTCTCCCCAACACCGAGCCGGCCCGGGTGGCGCGGCTTTTCCTCCCGGCGCTCCTCCGAGTTCGGTTGGCTGAGCTGCGGCTAGCGCGCAAGTTGGAGGCGCTGCGGGCGATCGAGGCGCTGCGCATGCACGCCGTCCAGGCCAGGCAGCTGCCCGACAGGCTCGACCAGGTGACGGTCGTGCCGGTGCCGAACGATCCGGGGACCGGCAAGGCGTTCGGCTACCAGCGGGACGGCCAGACCGCCACGCTGACCAGCCGCATCCCCGGCGAGCCGCTGGAGACGACCGGGCTGCGCTACCGGGTGACACTGCGCAAGTAGGGGCCGCAGCGGTTGGGCGGCGGGTCGCAGACCCGCCGCCAAACGGACCCCTCGGCTCACTTCGGCAAGCTGAACTTGAGGTCGGCCGACTCGCGCAGCTGCTGCATGATCGCCAGCTGCAGTTCCGCGGTGCAGATGTCGCGCACCTGGTCCTTCATCTTCTCGAAATCCGACGGCCGTTCGCCGGGCTTGCGCTCGGTCACCTTGATGAGCTGCAGGCCGTAGTCGGTTTCGACCACGTCGCTGACGCCGTTGACCGGAAGGGCGAACGCGGCCTTGGCGATGGGCTCGGGCATGACCATCTTGCGGGGGAACTCCCCGAGGTCGCCTCCCTCCGCCGCCGTCTGGTCCTGGGAATAGCTCCTGGCCGCTTTCGCGAAGTCGAGTTTGCCGGCGACGATGTGCGCCCGGATGGCTAGCAGGTTGTCGCGCGCCGCCTGCTTCTCCGCCGGGGGCGCGTTCCGGGGCACCTTGAGCACGATGACACTGGCCCGGACGAGCACCTCGTCGAAGTAGTCCTTGTTCTCCTCGTAGTAGCGCTTGACGTCGGCGTCGCTGATCTTGCCCGCGGCGATGGCGTCCCATTGCAGGGTGCAGACCATGCCGGAGCGGACGCCCTCCGCGGTCTGGCCGGTGTCCTTGCAGTAATCCTGCATGGTCTTGCCAGCCCTCTTGACGGCCTCCTCGAACTCGGCCATGTGCTTGTCCAACTCGGCCGGCTCGATGCGCGGGCCGTTCTTTTGCAGGTACTGCTCCCAGAGCAGACCGTCCACCAGGCCGCACAGGACGTTGAACTGCCAGTGCTTCTTGTTGTCGGCGGAAACCTCGAGGGGCAGCGGACCGTGGGCCTTCATGGCCGCGTCCAGCTCCCCCTGGGTGATGGTCCGGCCGTTGACGGTGGCGACCACCGCCATCGGGTCGGCCTGTGCGCGGGCCGGGCTGGCCGCGGCCAGGGCCGCCGCCCCCCCCAGGGCCGCGAGCGCCCAGATGTGCAACCTCATCCCGACCTCCTCTCTTGCGTGGTTGGCCCGGGGCCTCCCCTGAGCCCAGGTGTGTCCTATCGACCCTCTCACTACTTCGGCAGATTGAACTGGACCTTGGCGGCCTGACGCAGTTGCTGCATGACCGCCAACCGCAACTCGCCGGCGCAGAACTCGCCTACGGTGTCCTTGATCTTCTCAAACTCCGGCGGCGGCTGGGGGGCCTTGCGCTCGATGACCAGGAAGAGGTGCAGGCCGTCCTCGGTCTCGATGGCGTCGCTAATGACGTTGACCGGCAGCGCGAAGGCCGCCCGGGTGATGCTCTCGGGCCAGTACATCTTCCGGCCGAACGTCCCCAGGTCGCCGCCCTGCGGAGCCGTCGTGTCCTGCGAAAAGCGTTTGGCCGCCTCCGCGAAGTCGAATTCGCCCGCAAGGATGTGCGCCCGGATGGCGAGCAGGTTGTTACGCACCGCCAGCTTTTCCGCGGGGGAGGCGTTCGGCGACACTCTCAGGACGATGTGGCGGGCGTGGACGAGGACCTTGTCGAAGAGGTCCCTGTTCTCGTCGTAGTAGCGCCTGACCTGGGCGTCGGTGACCTTGGCGTGGGCGATGGCATCCCACTGGAGGACCGAGACGATGCCGGCGCGGACGCTCGCTTCGCTCTGGCCGGTCTCCTTGTAATACTCCTCCATGGTCTTGCCGGCCTTCTTGACGGCCTGCAGCAACTCGGCGAAGCGTTTATTCACCTCCGCCTTGGCGATTTTTGCCCCGTTCTTCTGCAGGTACTGCTCCCAGAGGACGCCGTCCACCAGCAAGCACGCGGCCTCATAACGGGCCTGCGGGATCTCGGCCTCGGGCACCTGGCGTTCCTTCAGGACGGCGTCCACCTCGCCGAGGGTGATGTTGCGGCCGTTGACGGTGGCGACAACGGTTTTGGGATCGGCCTGCGCGCGGGCCGTTGCGGCCGCCGCGGCCAGCCCCGCCAGGGCCGCGAGCGCCCAGATGTGCGACCTCATCCCGACCTCCTCTCTTGCTTGGTTGACCCGGGGCCAATCCCCCTGACCCCAGGCGGCCGGCTTATAGCGGCTCCGCCCGCCGAAAGGGAGGCCAATTTCGACCCGATCACCCCGGCCGGCGATAACATGAGGGGCGTCGAGGCCCTGTCTCCTCCGCGCGAGGGCTCATGCCATGCCGCCAGCCACCATCGCCGATACCGACCAGCTCGACGACCTGCTCAGCGAGCCAACGCCGCTCGCGGTGGACACCCTGGCCCGCCTCGACGGCGACCTGCTGCTGCTCGGCGTCGGCGGCAAGATGGGGCCGACGCTGGCCCGCATGGCCCGCCGCGCCACCGACGCGGCGGGCTCGCGGCGGCGCGTCATCGGCGTGGCCCGCTTCTCCAACCCCGAGCACGAGACCTGGCTGCGCTGCCACGGCGTCGAGACGGTGCGCTGCGACCTGCTCGACCCGGCGCAGCTGGAGCGCCTGCCCGATGCGGCCAACGTGGTGTTCATGACCGGGATGAAGTTCGGCTCGACCGGGCAGGAAGCGCTGACGTGGGCGATGAACTGTCACCTGCCGGCGCTGGTGGCGCAGCGCTTCCGCGGCAGCCGCATCGTCGCCTTCTCGACCGGCAACGTCTACGGCTTGACCCCGGTGGCCCTGGGCGGGTCGCTGGAAACCGACGCGCTCCACCCGGTCGGCGAGTACGCCATGAGTTGCCTTGGCCGCGAGCGGATGTTCGAGTACTTCAGCCGCACGCTCGGGACGCCGATGGCGATCCTGCGACTGAACTACGCCACGGAGATGCGCTACGGCGTGCTGGTGGACGTGGCCCGGCGGGTGTGGGCCGGAGACCCGGTGCCGCTGGCGATGGGACACCTGAACGCGCTGTGGCAGGGCGATGCCAACGCGATGGCACTGTGCGCCTTCGGCCGAGTGTCGAGTCCGCCGTTCGTGGTGAACCTCGCGGGGCCAGAGACGCTGAGCGTGCGGCGGGTCGCCGAGGAGTTCGGGCGGCTGCTGGGGAAGGATGTGATCTTCACCGGGACGGAGGCGGCGGACGCGCTGCTGAGCAACGGCCAACTCGGACATCAGTTGTTCGGGTATCCCCGGGTGGGGGTGCGGCAGATGATGGCGTGGATCGCGGAATGGGTGAAGCGCGGCGGGGCGACGTTGGACAGGCCGACGCACTTCGAGTCACGCGACGGGCGGTTTTGACGTGTCGCCCTTCATCACGGCCACCAGGATCCCGAGGACGCTGCTTACCGCGGTGATGTAATAGCGGTTCGCATCGACCAGTAACTCCTGGCCCTGCAGCCGCAGGAACTGCCATACCTCGCCGGTCGTGACGCAGCCGTACACGGCCGTCATCGGCTCTTTGTGATGCTCGTTGAACAGACGGGCTGCCACCATCTGGGCGGCGCATTGCGGCAGGCCTTCCTCGATGTCGTTCTTCTTCGCTTCCACGATGACCATGAGCGGCGCCCGCAGTACCGGGGCCGGCGGCGTCTTCGCCAGGATGAAGTCGCACTCGCCCTTGAGCCCCTTATCGGGATCGACGTCCAAGCGAATGCCGGAGTAGAGGCAGCACGCACTGTGAAGCATCTCCTGGCAGGTGAGCAGGACGGGGGCGACGATGAACTCGCTGCGGGACTTCTCGCTGTAGAAGGCGACGGCTCGCCCCTTCTGGAGGGTATCGAGGAGCCAGGGGGTGGGTTCGACGCGAGGTGGCGGGGTGAAGAGCGGAGCCTGAGCGAGGACGAGGCCGAACTCGGCCAGGAGGGAATCGAAGGTGAAATCACCGTAGCCCATGAGGCACCCCTCAAGAGGGTAGCATTCCCGAGGGGCACCGAAGCGAGCCAGTAGAGGTTCCTGCCACCCTTTACTGACGCGGCGGGGCATCCTCGTTCTCTTACGGCTTCTCGCTCTCAAGCAACTTCATCGTCCGCACGATCTTGAACTTCTTTGTCACTGTCTTGTCGCCAAGTTTTCGCTCCGTCTCGAGGGTCTCCGTCTCTTTCCTCTCAAGCAATCGGCCCGCCGTCCTGTCGAAAGAGGCGGTCCCCACGGAGTCGCCAAGGGTCGCCTTCTCGCCTTCTGGCACCGTCTTGGGATCGATCGTGCCCGTCTCCTTGATTGAGACTTTCTGGACCCTTCGGCCTCCGCGCTCAGCCGACCCCTCGTCGGTGAACTTGCTCTCCACAGCGACCTTACCTAAGGGACTTGTCAGCTCGCATTTGCTCCTCCACGATTCGCCTTTTTTGGTCTCTCCTTTGGGCAGCGGGAGCAACTCGCCCGTCAGCCCCCTAAGCAGGTCGTGGGAAAGCGCGTCGGCGTTCGGGCCCGGCCGGCCATTGACTACTTTCGTGACCTGGTCGGACAAATTGATGTCGCTGACCTGGCCCTGCGGGTCAATCGTCAGCATGACCTGCCCACCGGCGAGGGCTTTCAGCGTCCCCGCCATCCGCTTGAAGAACTCCTCGTCGGGTTCCTTGCCGCCCTTGGTGTCGTACTCCATCTTGCCAAATATTGGGCTATCTAGCGTCAGCCGCAGGCGGTCCATAGTCGCCGTCACCGCGGCGCGGCCGTCCTTGTCCACCTTGGTGACTTCCCAGGTGGCTTCACAGACTTGAACGGTGTCGAATTTCTCGGGTTCCCCGAGCCCTTGCAACTCGACGGTCGTCTTCACTTCGGTAACGTAGCGGAGTTTTTCCCCCTCCTTGAACCGGTAACGTAGGGGCTCCCCCTCCGCACCGGCAAGCGAGGCGATCAGCAGCAGGGACAGGCAGGCCAGGGAAATCCTTCGGGGCTGCGTCATCGCGCTGGACCTTTCGGAAAGGGACGCGGTTGGCTCGCGGCAACCGGCGCGAGACTTAGCCGATGATAAGGCCGACCCACCGGCGGCACAAGGGGCAACCCAAAGAGGGGGCGAGGAAAATGGGACGCGAGTCGAATTGAAATGACAACTGGCCCGCCCCGGCAATCTCGTCCGGCTAGGCCTGGTCGGTCCAGACTACTTGGAAGTCCACGCCGCCGACCTCCGCACGACCTCCTCGTGCGAGTGGACGCAGCCGGCGTCGGCGTCGGCCTCCCCGCGCCGGATGGCGGCAAGGATGGCCATCTCATCGCTGATTTGCTGCAAGGTGGCTGACTCGGGCATTTGCCGCAGCGCTTCCCAGGCCAGCTGTTTCTCGGTGAGGGTGGGGGCTTCGGGGGACATCGGTTCCCTCGCTCGGGTTGTTGCCAGGCGATATTCCCTGTTATCGTACACGCCCGGGATTTCGCCTGCAACACAGCCTCGATAGCTGCTTTACTTCCTCGGCGGCACCTGCGCTACGCTCGTCGCGGCCTTGAGTCGCTCGACGCGCGCCTTCGCCTCATTCAGTGCCGCCGCCGCGGCGTCCGCCGCAACCTTATCAGTCGCGGCCTTCGCCTGGGTGTTCTTCAGCGCCGCCTGCG
>DATFNV010000328.1:0-9078 GCA_035266225.1 Gemmataceae bacterium | reverse complement strand
GCGGCCCGGTCGGCCTTCGCCAGGACGGCCTTGGCCCGGGCCAGCCGCGCCTTGGCCACCCGGGTCGCCACCTTCGCCTTCCCGCACTCCGCCCTGGCCGTGGGCGGCTTCGCGGCCGGGGCCTTGGCCACCGGGGCCTTGGCCGGCACATTCCCCTTCACAGGAGTCGTGGGAATCGCGGTCTGGGCCGGGGCCTTCGCCGCCGGCTTCGGCTGCTTCACGGTTGCGGGCGTCTTTGCCGGAGACTTGGTAGGGTTCACATGGAGAGCGTGCCTCATCTTCTTCACCGCGGCGACCTTCCCCTTGACTGCCTTGTCAAGCGCGGCCTTGGCCTGGCCCACGTGCCGCGCGGCGGCCTTGGCGGTCGTCGCCTTCGCCTTCGCGAACTTGTCGGCCCGCACCTTGGCCTTGTAGGCCTTCGCCTTGGCGACCTGGGCCTTGATCAGTTGGCCCTGCGCCACGCGGGCCGCCGCCACCTTCGTCCTGGCCAGCCGGATCGCCGCGTCCCTCTCCTGGACGGCCTTCGCCGCCGCCGTCTTGGCCTGGGCCAGCCGGGTCGTGGCTCCCTGCAGCGCCGTCGCGCGGCCCTTGTCCATCTTCGCGGCGATCCGCGCGGCCCGGTCGGCCTTCGCCAGGACGGCCTTGGCCCGGGCCAGCCGCGCCTTGGCCGCCCGGGTCGCCACCCTCGCCTTCCCGCACTCCGCCCTGGCGGCCGCGGTCTTGGCCGGGTCATTTGCGGCCGGTTTCGGCTGCTTCACGGTTGCGGTCTTCGCCGCCGCAGGCGTCTTGGGGATCGGCCGGAGGGCGATCACCTTGCCGCCCTCCTCGACCACCGTGAAAGTGCTGCCCAGTTGGACGTCGGGCAGCTGCACCCCCGCCTTGATGGGGAGGCTCTTCTCCACGTCCTTGCCCGCCGGGGTCTTGGTCGTGACAATCAGCAGGTGCTTGGCGGCATCCACTTTGACAATGGTCGCCGCGTACGGCTTGTCGGCCTTCCCTCCTTTCGGTTCGGCTGCCACCAGGACGCTGGCGCTGAGGAACAGCGCCGCCAGGGTGCAGAGCGTTGTGCGCAGCATCGGAATGCTCCTTTCGCTGCAAGGATCTTGGGGAACACCAGAGCACACGTCCGGCACCTGCCGCGTCACGGCAGGGCTGGGAACGGGCCGCGGGCAACGGGCCTGCGGCCCGACTGTGTGGATTGCGCTATCGGCAGGTCAGCGAATGCGGCGGGAAGCAGGCGAGCGTAGGTCGAACGGGTGGGGACGATGCGCCTTCCGTTCGGATCGTCGGCACGCACCGTTAGGGGCAAGTCTCACGGGCCTGCGGCACCCTCCCCGCACCAGGCAGGTCGCTCTCGAATCAGGCACCACGGAAGGAATCCCAACTCCAACGAGGACTTCTTGAGCCTCCAGGGCGAACCCTTCTGATTCCCGGGACAGTCCCTGGGCCGGAATGTGACGGCAAGAGCCGTCCTCTCCAGACTCGTTCGAGCGGGTCTGGGGGGTGAAGAAAACGCTCCAACAGGTGGTTGACGTCGCGGCGCCGGGCAGAAGCTTTAGGTAGGTGGGAGAAGGCTTCCGCCGGGCTGTCCCCCCTCATGTCCAACACCGCGGACCTGGCGAAGTTCCGCCGGGGGGGAACGGAGAACATGGAAGAAATAAGCGAGGAGGAAAAGGGCCGGGAGTCAACTCACCAACGACCTCCCGACCCGCCGCGGCCAGCGGGCTCGTTGTCCGTTTCAGCCTTCCGGGAATCACTTCCCCTTGGCGTTGCCCGGCTGCTGTCCCGTGCGCCCCCTGGCCTCGCCGTAGGACGGCTCGGGCACCGTCTGCAGGAGCTTGTCGAGGACCTTGTCGGCATCGACGCCCTCGGCATCGGCGTTGAAGTTGGTGAAGACGCGGTGGCGCAGCACCGGCCGGGCCATCGCCCGCACGTCCTCGGCGGACACCGCCAGCCGGCCGTGGAGGACCGCCCGCGCCTTGGCCGAGAGGACGATGTACTGCGCCGCCCGCGGTCCCGCTCCCCACGCCACCCACTTCTGGATGAACGGCGGCGCCTGCGGCTCCTTCGGCCGCGTCGCCCGCACCAGATCGACGGCGTAATCGACCACGTGATCGCTCGCCGGGATCTGCCGCACTACCTGCTGGATCCACAGCAATTCCTTGCCGCGCAGCACCGCCTGCACCTGCTTGTTCGACGGCTGCGTGGTGGCGTTGACGATGCTCCGCTCCTCGTCGCGCGTCGGGTAGCCGATGTTGATCGAGAGCATGAAGCGGTCGAGCTGTGCCTCGGGCAGGGGATAGGTGCCCTCCTGCTCAATGGGGTTCTGCGTCGCCATGACGAAGAAGGGCTGCGGCAGCGCGTAGGTGCGTGCGCCGGCCGTGACCTGGTACTCCTGCATGGCCTGCAGCAGGGCGGCTTGCGTCTTGGGCGGCGTACGGTTGATCTCGTCGGCCAGCACGACATTCGCGAAGACCGGGCCGGGCACGAAGCGGAACGTGCGCTGGTGGGTGGCGGCGTCCTCCTCGATGATCTCGGTGCCGGTGATGTCCGACGGCATCAGGTCGGGGGTGAACTGGATTCGGCTGAAGCGCATCTCCAGCGCCTGGGCCAGCGTCGCGATCGTCAGGGTCTTGGCCAGTCCCGGGACGCCAATGGTCAGGCAATGGCCGCGGGCACACAGGCAGATGAGCATTTCCTCGATCATCTGCTCCTGGCCGATGATGACCTTGTGCAACTCGGCCTTGAGGATGCGGGCCGACTGCTGAACCAGCTTGACGGCGTCTTTGGGATCCTGCGGGCCGGCCGAAGGGGCCTGTGCGGACATCGACGTGCTCCTGGCAAGAGACGTTCAGGGAGGATCGGGGGAGCCTAATACGGAGACAAGGGAACTGTTATTCGACCCCTGCCGGCTTGCCCGGCAGGTGAAGCAGGTCGCCGGCTAGCGCCGGTAGCGTCCTCTTCCTTCTGTTCCCCGACCCCCGCCGGCTTGCCCGGCAGGTGAAGCAGGTCGCTGGCTAATGGTGGCGAGCGTGGACGGTAGCCCCCTTCCCCTCCTAGCCGCCGACCTCCTTCACCTGCCGGGCAAGCCGGCAGGGGTCGGGGTGGGGGCACGGTCCTGGCCCTAGCCGCCGACCTCCTTCACCTGCCGGGCAAGCCGGCAGGGGTCGAACAACACCTCCCGTGATCCCCTTAGCAATCGGTGTGCCGACCTCGCCCCCGACCGCGGGAGCAAGCGCTTTTCGCGCGGCCTCGGAACCGAGCGGCAACTCTTGAAGACTCGAGTGGCACGGTTCCGCACAGGGCGCGTGCGGATTGTACACAATATCGGCCGGGGCGGATGTCGATTGTTGCCGGACCACGGCGCTTGCGGCCCGGTGTCCGTCGGAAGCGCTCGGCGCGGCCGGCCGGCGGCATCAGAGTTGCCGACGCTCCCTGCACTTCTTCGGGAGGCTGGAGCCATGCTGCCGCTGCAACCGCGGGCCGCGATCACGACATCCACCGTCCTCGTCACTTTGCTGGCGTTCGGCGCTGCCAGCCCTCCGGCGCCGGCACAGGACTCGTGGCCGGGCGGCACCCTTTGCTGGCGGAGAGTGGTGCAGCTCCCGGCGGGCGCTTCCGCCCCCGCCGTCGTGGTGGCGGAGTTCTTCACGCACGGCGACCTGAGCGCCGACGGGCGCAACCTCGCGGTGTTCGAGGGCGAGCGCACGGTGCCGTGGCGCGTGCTGCAAGTCGGGCCGGGAGATTTCTGCCGGGTGGCGTTCCAGACGGTCCGCGGCGGGAAGGCCTATCGGATCTACTACGGCGGCCCGACGCCGGTTGATCGGCCGGCCTGGGGCGAGTCGCCGGGCCTGCTCCTGGAAACGCGCCGCTGGAAAGCGTGCGACCCGCAGCGGGCGGCCGCAGTCCGCAATGCCTTCACCGAGGCCGAGCCGGTCGGCGCCGATTACGTCGCGAGCGTCTCGCACCGCTTCAACCCCTTCCTCCCCAACCCGGAGCCTTTCCTCAGTCGCTACCGCGGCACACTCCACGTCGAAAGCACGGGCAAGTACCTCTTTTTCACGTCGAGCCAGGACTGCAGTTTCCTGCTGATTGACGGCCAGGAGGTCGTCGCGGCCCCCGGGCTTCATGGGCCGGTCCACGACGCCCGCATCAAGGGCGAGGTCCACCTGGACAAGGGTCCGCACACCTTCGAGTACCTCCACGCCGCGTCAGGCCCCGAGGCATGCATGGTCGCCGCCTGGCAGCCACCGAAGGCGGCGCAGCCGGAGCCGATCCCGGCGCGCGCGTTCGGCGCCGACGAGGTCGCCCACCTTCCCGCCGTCGGGCTGCGGCACGTGGTCAAGGAGTCACAGCCCGACTTCAGCGCGGTCGTCACCGGCGAGGCGCCGGTCCTGGAGGCTGAACAGCCACTGGTGCGCGTGCAGTTCCGCGACCTCTCCGCCGCACCGGTGACCGCGCGCACGGCCACCCGCTGGGACTTCGGCGACGGCCAGACGAGCGAGCAGGCCGAGCCGGCGCACGTCTACCTCCGCCCCGGGTTGTACGCGGTGAAGCTGTCGGTCACCCGAACCGGTCAAACTCGGCAGACGGTCAACCGGATCCTGGTCCACCGGGGCGTCACCGCCTCCGACCCGAAGAAGGGACCGGACCAGGTGGCCGACTACCTGCCGCTCCTGAACCAGTACGATGCGACGCGGTTGAGCAAGGCCGACGTGCTGCAGCTGGTGCGGGCCTGCGACCAGGCGGGGCAAGGCGCGCGGGCGGCGAAGGCCGGCAAGGCGGCCCTGCTGGCGGCGACGGCGGAGGACGACCAGGAAACGCTCCTGGAACTGGTGAGGGTCGTGGCGCCGCTGCTGCGCGACCGCTGCGACGACGCCGAGGGCGCGTTGGCGGTGTGGCCAGCCGTGGGCCGGGCGATCAGTGCCGAGCGCGGCAAGACGGAGTGCGAGTTGGAGGCGGCCGACGTCTGCCTGAACGACCTGCTGCGGCGCGGCGAGGCCGAACCGCTGCTGAAGTCGGCCAAGGCGCGGTTGGCCCGTAGCGACAACCCGGCGCTGACGGGTCGGCTCCAGCGGCTGTGGGGCGACTGGCACGCCCGGGGCGGCGACCGGGAGAAGGCCCGCGCCGCCTACGAGCGGGCGGCGGCCTGCCTGACGACACGCCGCAGCGCCGCGGAGCAGAACGCCTGGCGCGGCTCCTTCAGCCGTTCCGCGGAGGCCTTCCTGCGCGACAACGAGTTGGACCGGGCGCGCGACGAGCTGCGCCGCTGGCAGGAGGAGTTCCCCGGCGACAAGGTCGATGGCTACCTGCCCCTGCTGCAAGCGCAATACTGGGCGGCCCGCGGCAAGTACGCGCAGGCCGTCGCCGTGGCCGGTGACCTGGCCGCGCTCAACCCCGACTCGCCCTACGCCGACCGCTTGGCCCTCCTCGCCGCCGAGTGCGAGGAGAAGCAGGGCCACGTCGAGCGAGCCTTGGCGGCTTACAAGGCGTTCCTCACCGATTACCCCGGTAGTCCGCTCGTCGAGACCGCCCGGCGGAAGGTGGCCAACCCCCCAACCACGAAGCCGAATGAGACGAAACTGCCCCGCAAGCCGTGAGGTGCTGCTCATGGGAACCAGGCGAAGCCTTATCGTGTTGCTGGCCGCGCTAGGCACCGCGAACGCCCGCGCCGGCGAGTTGATCGTCGCCCTGGGCAAGTCGGAGGGCGTGACCTTCGTCGGCGCCCTCGACCGCTGGGACCGCGACGGCGCCCCGCGCAAGCCGGTCGATGCCAAGGCAAAGATCGACAAGCCCGAAGTGACAGCGCGGGCCGAGCGCCTGGCCGGTAACCGCTGGGTGTTCCGACAGCTGCCTGCCGGTCGCTACGATCTGGTGATCCTGGCCGGCGAGCGGGTCCGTGTCGAAGGCTTCCACTACCCGCCGGTCGCCGAGTTCGACCGCTTCCTGCCGCCTTCCGCCAAGGTTTCGGAGGAGGTGCGCGACGTGATCCTCAAGGACATCGCGGCGTCGCAGCACTACGAGAACAAGGTGACGCCGCTGTACCTGGGCGGCGACGAGAAGCAGGTGCGCGTCCTGATGCAGCTGGTGCGCGACCAGCCGACGAGTTATGACGGCGAGTATGGCGCCCCGGTGGCGACGGCCCGTCATGAGGTCTGGCAGTACACCTACCGCCGCGGGACGTGGAGCAAGGAAAAGCGGACAAAGATCCTGGATCGCCTTCTGATGGCGAAGAGCGAGTTCCAGCGCTGGACCTGGGTGTGGGAGCCGGCGCTGGGCGGCATCGAGGTGGGCGACAAGCACGTCGAGGTGTCCTATGAAGTGCCGCGCCGCTTCGACCGGGACAAGGCACGCGGGTGGATTCCGGTGGAATAAGAGTCTGTGCCGAAAGCCGCTTGCGGCTTGGTGGAAGCCTGGAATCCGCTAAGAAACTGTATCAAAAACTCTCTTGCCGCTTGTGGCTTCGCAGGAAAGATGGCGAAGCCGCAAGCGGCCAAGTCATTGCCGTGTGACCGGCAAGGACCACCCCAAGGGCGGGCATCGTTTGGTGCCAGGGGTGTGCGGTGTTATCCCTATCGTGTTGCCGGCGTGCGGATTCGGTACAACTTACTTTCCCCCGATGAGGTAGGAATCCACTGCGAGCCGCCCGCTGCCGATTCCCACCCCTATTCTTGTCTTGCTCGCTCCCTCGTTGTTCTGCCAGCAGAATGCCTGGCCGGCGCTTCTTCCGGCGAGGGATGACGGCATCCAGCGGAGTCTCGGCGGCCGGCGGCACGGGGCTTGCTCTACAAGGCGGCTATCGCACTGAGGAGCGGGACCGGGGATTCCCACTCGCTTCCGGGATGCCGCCGGGCGGCCCAATCGCCACGACAAGGACTAACGCCATGCTGACTTTTCTCGGCCGCAGTTTGGGGAACGTGCTCGGCGTCAGGGTGAGCGGCGAAGTGATGCACGCCGACGAGGAGAGACTTCTGGTCAAGCTAGAGAGGTTACTGCGGGAGGATGGCAAGGTCCACGTGCTGCTGGAACTCGCAGCCGTCCAGGCGTGGGCAGCCGATAACGGCGGGCCTGACCTGAACCGCTTCTCCGCCCACGGCGGCGCCCTGGGGCGCTGTGCCATCGTGGAGGAGGGGCCAGGGCAAGAGTACCTCACCAGGCTCACTCAACCCTTTCGGCAGGTGCGCCGCTTCCGCCCGGCGGAGGTCGAACTGGCGTGGCAGTGGGTGCTGGAAGGGGTTCAGGAGGAGGTCGAGCGCCGGGCCTATCTCAAATGGGAGGCCGCCGGGAAGCCGCCGGGGGACGGCACCCGCTTCTGGCTGGCGGCGGAACGAGAACTTCTGGCGGCAAACCAGGCCGCCAGGAACGAGGGCTGACCGGCTGGCACGAGAGCTTCGGCAGCGACGTGCCACGCTGGGAGCAGGCCCTCGGAGGAGAGCTACGGGCATGAGCGATTACAACGTGTTCCTTGATCTGGCGAAAGAGGTCCAGCCGCCCGACAAGGGCATCCTGAGCCGCACGCTCTCCAACGACGACCGGCTCAAGGCAGTCCTCTTCGGGTTCGCCCAGGGCGAAGAGCTTTCCGAACACACCGCCTCAATGCCCGCCGTGCTGCACTTCCTTCAGGGCGAGGCGAAGCTGACGCTGGGCCACGACACCGTGGAGGCCAGGCCCGGCACCTGGGTCCACATGCCCAAGGACTTGCGCCACAGCATTCAGGCGAAGACGCCCGTGGTCCTGCTGTTGCTGCTAATGAAGGGGCCTCAGCCGTGAAAGCCCAAACGCCCGCGCTGGCGGCGCGTGCTCAGGCCCCCGCCGCGGCGCACACTTCAGGATCGGCCTGTGTATAATGGGGGTAGAATCAAAGCCCATCCTGCACCCACCCCGGTGGGCAGGTGCCCGAGTCCCCATGCCGGCCGTCCCCGCGTGTTGAGTCGGTCCGACGTGGCGCACCGCGGCGCCGCAAGGAGCCATCCCAATGTCGCACCCCCGATTCCTCACCCTGGCAGTGCCGGTCGTCGCCGCAGCCGCCCTGCTGTTTGCGCCCGGCGCTGCTGACGCCGGCGGCCACGGCGGCCACGGCGGTGGCCACGGCGGCGGCCACGGCGGCGGCCACGCGGTCGCCCACGGCGGCGGCCACGTAGTCGCCCACGGCGGCGCTGTCCACGTCGGCCCTGTCTACCGCGGCGGCTACTACAACCGCGGCTACGGCTACGGCCTCTACCTCGGTTACGGCTACCCCTACGGCTCCTACGGTGCCCCCTACTACGCCGGGGACTACTACGACGTGCCGAGCTACGTCGCCCCCGCGGCCCCCATCTACGTCGCGCCGCCCGCGGTCATAACGCCATCGAGTTACTCCGTGGCCAACCCCGGCCCCGGCGCGGGGCCGACGCAAGACCTCGCGGCCCACGTTACGGTGCAGGTGCCGACCGACGCCGAGGTCTGGTTCGGGCAGGGCAAAACGCGCCAGACCGGCGGCGTGCGCGAGTTCGTGTCGCCGGCGCTGACGCCCGGCCAGGATTACACCTACGTCGTCAAGGCGCGCTGGATGGAGGGCGGCAAGGAAGTGGTTCAGTCGCGGAGCATCGACGTGTTGGCGGGCAGTCGGGCGACCATCGATTTCATGAAACCCGCCCCCGAGGCTGTCGAAGCGCCGAAACCGGCCAAGCCCTGACTCGGCCGCCGTGGCGCCGATTGTCCCAGAAAGAGGCCCGCTATGTTGCGGATGCGATCCTTCGCCTTGCTCGCCCCCGCGCTGCTGCTCACGGCCGCGGGCAGTCACGCCGCCCCGCCCGGCTTCGTCAGCCCGCCGAGCACCTACCATTACCCGTCGAGTCGCGACACCGTCTCGCCAGCCAACCGATCGACGTCGCACTACTTCGCGCCGCCGATGTCCTACTACCAGCGCCCGTCCTACCCGGAGCCCGCTTCCACGCCGCAGTACCCCACCCCGCCGATGACCCGATCTCCGGTGGTCCCTCCCGGACTGGACCTGTCGCTGGTCCCCCGAGTCCTCCGCGAGCCCGAACCGGCCGCGGCTTCCGCGCAGATCGACATACTCGTCCCGGAGGGGGCGGA